>CAYNSJ010000024.1:0-34426 GCA_964399835.1 uncultured Methanobacteriaceae archaeon
ACATATATTATAATCTATAGTCTATTTATAATAAAAGTTTAGTTATTTACTATATTTATCATTTTTAAAAAAAGAAGAAATTTAAATTATTATTAAATTCCTATTAATAATAGGATCAATGTTATGATTGCAGGTAATCCTTGTTTATATAATATTGATTTGTCTACACTATAAAATCCGTAAAGAGCAGCAATTATCATACAAACTATGAAAAATAAGGCTATATTAAATGACCATGTTGGTGTATTAATTAGTAATGACCATATAAGTCCTGCTCCTAGAAAACCATTGTATAATCCTTGGTTTGCTGCCATATCTGTTGTTTTATGAAAGAATCCTTGTTCTGGTTCTGGAAAAAATTGATCTCCTTTTTGTTCCCAATAAAACATTTCTATTATCATTATGAAAAAGCATTCTAAAGCTATGATTAATGTAAATATTTTAGCTAGAATAATAATATTTGTCCTCCTTTTGTAAAAATATTGTATATAATATTATATTATGAAGGTTTTGATTATTAATTTTTATATTAATTTTTAAAATAAGTTTTTATTAAATGGAGGTTAAAAGTAAGGATTGTAATTTATACAATTCTTATTTATCCTGTAAAGAAGAATACTTTTCCTATACAGTATATTATGTAGAATGCAAATATTATAAAACCGTCTGCTTTACTTAATTTGCCTTTTCTGTTACCTAATAATATCAACATTATTGTCATGATTAATAACATTGGTAAATCGTATATCATAACTGTATGTGGTACAGGTATTGCATTGAATAATGCAGGGAATCCTAAACCAATTAGTATGTTAAATGTGTTACTACCAACAATAGTACCTACAGCTAAATTGTTAAGTCCTCTTTTAGTTGAGTTTATAACTGTAACAAGTTCAGGTAAACTTGTACATACTCCTAATATTAGACCCATAATTATTTGAGGTATACCAAATACAACTGATAAATCAGTTAACAATGCTACAAGTACGTAACATCCTATGAATAAACCTATAATACCACCTATTGCTAATAATAAGCTTTTTGGTATATTTAGTGGTTTTTCAACTTCTGGTTTTGTTTGATCGTCAATTTTAACTTCTTCATTTTCGTGTTTTTCTTTGTCTTCGTCTTCAGCTGTTTTAATAAGTATGTATAAGTATATAACATAAATTATTACAAGTATAAGACCTACATAAAAGTTAATTGATCCGAAAATTACAACACATACCATTAATACAGCAGTTGTAACAAATGACATTACACCGTCACGATTTAAGCTAGATTTTTCACATATAATTGTTCCAACAAATAATGCGGTAATACCTAATATACCACCAATGTTCCATATGTTAGAACCAAATATGTTACCTAATCCTATATCTACACTACCTGAAACTACCGCAATCAAAGTAGATCCAAATTCTGGTAAGGATGTACCTATTGCTGCAGTGGTAACACCAAGAACAATCTCGGATATACCTGCATGTTTACCAAGTACGATGATGTTATCTACGAATATATCTGCTGCTTTGATAACGCCTACTAATGCAATTATTACGATAATAATATCTAGTACTGTTCCAAAAATGTTTAACACCACCTTTTTTATTTTATTTTTTTAGTTTAAATTTGTTATATTAATTAAATAATTTGTTAAATGAACTAATTTTTAAAATTAGTGATAATAGTTTGTTTTACTCAAAAATTCATATTAATAAATAAAAAAATTCTATTAATAAAACCCTATCTTATCCTATATTTAAATTAAATATGTTAAAATATATACATTTTGTTATATATATTAATTTAGTCGGAAGCATACTTCCTATATCATTATATATTATACTTATACTATATAATATAAAAGTTTTTTGTTATATAAGCTATGTATGAACTACTTTTATAATTTAGTACTTAGTTAAAACTGTTATTAAAAATTTTTGAATATATCAATTATATACTATTATGATCTTATAATAAAAAAATAGTATCTATTTAAGGTTTGTTTTTAAAATAATCTTCTATTATCAATTTTCAAAATAACTTTAATTATTAATAAGATATATACAATATTTTTCAATAAAACACTAATAAAAATCATAAAATAGATATAAATAGAATTTTTAAAAAATAAAAATTTAAGTAAAAAGAAAACTAAAAATAATATATAGATTATAAAAAAATAATATATTTTACTATTACTCTAAAAACCAGAAATGATAGACTTTTTTTTAAAGAAAAACAATTTAGTGTTTATATAAAATTAATAAAGAAGTCTAATAGTATAAATATTAAAAAATTTAAATAAAATAAAACTTATTTTGTGTGAAAACTATGTCAGCAGAGGATAAAATCAAAGAAATAGAAGACGAAATCAAAAAAACACAATACAACAAAGCAACATCACACCATATAGGTAAATTGAAAGCTAAAATTGCTCAACTAAAAGAAAAAATAGAAAAAAGAAATAGTTCATCAACAAAAGGTGAAGGATTTTTAGTAAGAAAAAGTGGAGATTCCACAGCAGTACTATTAGGATTTCCATCTGTAGGAAAATCATCTATATTAAATTATCTTACAAATGCAAACAGTAAAGTTGGAGCATATGAATTTACGACACTTGACATAGTACCTGGAATAATGGAGTACAGAGAAGCAAAAATACAGATATTAGATATACCTGGTATAATTACTGGTGCTTCTAAAGGAAAAGGTAAAGGGCGAGAAATATTATCAGCAGCAAGAAATGCTGATTTAATCATAATGGTATTAGATGTTTTCCAACCACAACATATGCATGTAATATTGAATGAGATCCGAAACATTGGTATAAGACCAAATGAAAGAAAACCTGATGTTAAAGTAACAAAAAATAAGACTGGTGGAATGAATATTATTTCAACAGTTGAATTAACTCATATTGATGAAAAAACAATCCATTCTATTTTAACAGAATATGGTGTGCATAGTGCTGATGTACTTATAAGAGATGATGTAACTATTGATCAGTTTATTGATGCATTAGAACCAAATCGTGCATATATACCTATGACAATTGTTGTAAATAAAATTGATTTAGCAGATAAAGAATATTTAGAAAAATTACATAAAGAGATTCCAGATGCATTATTTGTATCAGCAAATGAAGGTGAAATGATGGAACAATTAAAAGAAAACATCTTCAATGATCTTGGGTTAATTAGGATTTATCTTAAACCTCAAGGTAAAAAAGCTGATATGGATGAACCTATGATTGTACGTAGTGGATCAACAATTGAAGATGTTGCTCATAAATTGCATCGTGATTTTGTAAAAAACTTCAAATATGCTAAGATATGGGGAGAATCTGTTAAATTCCCTGGTCAAAAAGTAGGTCTTGATCATGAAGTTCTTGATCGTGATGTTGTAAGAATAATAATTAAAAAATAGATGAATGATATTAAATAGAACTTTTTTAGTTTATTCTATTTAATTTGAATTTTTTTAATCAAATTATTAATTTAACTGAATTATGTTCATTTAATTTTATCAGATTTTTTATATTTAAGAAATTATTATAAGAATTAATGTATATTTGACTTATTTTTGGTTATTTTATATAAAGACCATGTAACATAATAACTAACTGTACCCACAAAACTATAATTATTTTAAAATTGTGATTTGAACATATAATTTTCATATAAACAAAAATTTATATGGAGTCACAGTTTATTTTTATTTTAGTTTTTACTATTTTTAATTGAAATTATTGTTTTTCACTGTTTTTAAGTTGATATTAGGTATATTTTTCAGATGACTATTAGAAATATTATACATATTTAAGTTATGATTATCTTTTTTTATAAGTTCAGTTAATATTTTAGCATATTCTAATTTCTTAATTTTAAAATCTGTTGCTTGTTCTATCTTTTTTAAATTATCTGGTCTAGAATACCATGTAACTAATGTTCCATAATCCATACCTGCAAGTATTATATTCTTAATATTAAGTCCATAGAAAGCAATGTAAATAGCTCTATCTCCATCAGTAAAACCACCATAATTTTCAAGTAATCCAAATTTATTATTTTGACAAGTGGGAATAATATTCCTAAGTTTCTTTGTATACTTTTTTATTTTATTTATATTGTCTCCATGAGCATGAACATATAAAATGGATCCTTTTTTGTTTGCATTTATGATACTATTAATATCACCATCTAAATCAGTAACTATAATATCTGGAATAATATTCTCTTCAAGAAGTGCACTAGTTGCACCATCAGCAGCTATAATTGTATAGTTTTCAATGATAAGATACTTTTTAATTTCATCTATATTCCTATTTATTGATGGACCTGCACCAAAAATAATACATGTATCTTTGACATGTATCTGATTTATATTAAATTTACCAATTTCATATATTATTTCATTAAGAACTTTTGCAGATTTTATATCATCCTCTTTTGAGAAATTAAAATCATTTATTATTTTTTCATACCATAATTCCCAATTAAACTTAGACTCTAAACTCATAAAATAAACTCCTAATAAAAATAATTCTTACATTATAAATAATTTTATTATTGATAAAATAAAAATTAATCTAATATTTAATATTCTTATTAAATTTTATAAAAATAAATTTTAAAACTACACTATTAAAAAGAATGAAATACATAAATATCAACAATTGAAGTTATTCGTTTTTTTATTTTTTATTATAATAAAAATATTTAAACAATTTTTAGTTTAGTTAAAATATTAATTCTTTTTATTAATAATTTAATTTCTAAAATAATAACTATATTAACTAATTACTTAAAAAACATAGAATTAAACCTTAAAAAGAAAAAAAATTATTTATTTGGAGGAATAACATAAATGGATGATACATTATTAATGATTCCAGGACCAACAAATGTACCTAAAAGGGTACTTGACGCAATGTCTCAGCCTATAGTAAATCATAGAGGACCTATATTTGGGGAAATATTAGAGGATACAACTGCAATGATGTCAGAAGTATTCCAAACAGATAACCAATCTTATTTATTAACAGGATCTGGAACATCTGGTATGGAAGCAGCTGTAGCAAATATTGTAGAAAAAGGGGATAAAATACTAAATGTAGTTGGAGGAAAATTTGGTGAACGATTCCAACAAATTACAGAAGCATTTGGTGGAGAATCCATAGAAGTAACAGTACCATGGGGTCAAGCAGCAGATCCTGAAGAAATTAAAAGAGTATTAGATGAAAATGATGATATAAAAGCTGTAACAATGGTACATAATGAAAGTTCAACTGCTGTAGTTAACCCTATTCAAGAAGTAGGTAAAATAATGAAAGATTATGATTCATTATTTGTAGTAGATACAGTATCATCTCTTGCAGGAGATAATGTAAAAGTAGATGACTTTGGATTAGATATATGTCTTACTGGATCACAAAAATGTCTTGCAGCACCTCCAGGTGTAGCTGCTATAACTATTAATGATGATGCATGGGATGTAATTAATAAAACAAACTCATCATCATATTATTTAAATATGAAAAAATACTTCAAAAGTGGAAATAAATCACCTGCTGAAACTCCATACACACCTAGTGTATCTTTAGTTTATGCTATGCAAGAAGCATTAACAATAGTATTAGAAGAAGGATTAGATGCACGTATTAAACGTCATCATGTTAGTGCTGAAGCTACTCGTGAAGCAGCTAAAGCATTAGGATTAGATTTATTTGCTAAAGAAGGAGCATATTCCAATACATTAACAGCTATTAATATACCTGAGGGTATAACTGATAGTAATTTAAGAGGTACAATGAGAAATAAATATAAAATTGAACTTGCTGGTGGACAAGATCACCTCAAAGGAAATGTATTTAGAATTGGTCACATGGGTATGACAGGATTACCAGAATTAGCAATGACTTTTGCATGTCTAGAAATGACATTTAAAGAACTTGGTTTAGATGTAGAATTAGGTTCTGGAGTATCTGCTTTAGAAGAAGTATTTATGAAAAACCAATAAATAACTAAATTATTTTAAAATAAGAGAAGTTAAATAATTAACTTATCTCTTATTGTACTATTTTTTATTAATTTTTTTAGCCAAAGGAATTGGAAGATATTCTACATCAACATCAAATAAATAGGGTTTATTACTTTTTATTGCTTGAATTAAATCTTCTTTGAATCCATCAAGTGATACTACTTTTTTAGAATTAATATTATAAGCTGTTGCAATTTTACTAAAGTCAGGATTATCTAATTCTATTTGATAATTTTTGTTATTATTCATATCTTGCCATTGTTTTATAATTCCTAGTTTACTATTATTGATTATTATAATAACTACAGGAATATTGTATTGTTTTATTGTTGCAAGTTCTTCAATAGTCATTTGAATATCACCATCACCTAAAATACAAATGATGTGATCTTTACGTCTTGCAAAACTGGCTCCTATGCTGGCAGGTATTCCATAACCCATAGGTCCAAATCCACCAGAAAATAGTATTTGGCTATTTTTGGTCAATATTGAATCTATTGTAGTATAGGTACTATGAGAACCTGCATCATTAGTGATAGTTATATTATCAAAATGATTTATCATGTCTAATACTATCTGAATAGCTTTTTCTGGATGTATTTTAGTTGTGTCTTCTAAAGTTTTTTGAGTCTTATTTTCTTGTTTTTGAATATTATTTATCCAGTCTTCTTTTGTTTTTTCTATTTTTTCAGTATTTAATCTCTCAAGAACTTCTTTTATATTATATTGATATTCATATTTAGCATTTAATGATTCTTTTTTAGTGTTTATTTGAATTATATTATCTGTTTTTATATTTTGGATTGTACGTTCTGATAATCTAGTTGCTAGTGCTATTATACAATCAGAATTTAAGGTTGCATAGTTTGATTTTGTTGTTCCTCTTATTCCTGCAAGTCCTAAATTATTATCAGATTTTTCAGAAATTATTCCTCTTGCTGAATATGTTGTTGTTAGGGGTATTTCTGTTTTTTCAATAAATGTGTTTAATGCATCAATTGCATCAGCATAAATAATACCAGAACCTGCAATAATTAATGGCCTTTCCGCATTATTTATCATTTTAATTATATCATTTATATCAGATTGTGATGGTTCCTTTATTTTTTGATTATTAATTACTTTGTGTTCTATATCTTGTAGTTTATTTTGCACATCTTTTGGTATATTGATATGAATAGGTCCTGTGATTCCATTATGAAATGTATTAAATGCTTCGTAAATAGCATATACTGCTTTTTCAGGAGTATCTGCATAATATGATTTAAGAGTTATTGGTTTAAAAACACTATTTATATCAATATCTTGAAACCGATCAAGACCTTTTATATTGCTAGGTACATCACCAGTTATAACAATCATAGGAACATTATCTTTAAATGCAGTTGATACTCCCATCACCAGATTCATAGCACCAGGACCTGCTGTTGAAATACATATACCTGGTTTTCCAGTAATACGAGCATATGCATCAGCTGCATGTGCTGCTGCTTGTTCATGTCTAACAAGTATATGTTCTATACTTGATTTACGTAATTGTTCATATAATGATAAAATTTGTTCACCAGGATAACCAAATATATATTTAACCTGTTCATCTTCTAATTTTTTCACAATCTTTTCGGAAGTAGTATTTATATTAATCACCTGTTATAATTTAATCTTCTTCTTGGTAACTTCCATTATATTCTCCAGATCCTGTAACAGGGAACACTACTGCTTGAGCAATTCTGTCACCTTTTTTAATCTGATAAGGATAATCTCCATTATTTACTATTAAAAATTGTAATGTTCCATAAAAGCCTGGATCACCAACAGCAGTGTGTACTGATATAAAAGATCTTAAAAGAGTTGATCTTGGTAAATATAGCATAGTATATCCTTTTGGTATTTTAATTTTTCCTTCAATTGTAACACTATATGCTTTTTTAGGTTCTAATGTATAAATGTCACCTTTTAATTCTTCAATAGGTGGTAAATTTTTTTCATTGTCAATTAATGAACCAGGACCTTTTTGAACAAGTACTTTGTCTAATTTTAAATCAATACCTGATGGTTGTATTAACTTTTCAAATTCGGGAAATAATTTTTTTAATTCTTTTTCTCCAAGCATTTTATTTTAACCTCTTTTTTATATTTTAATAATTTTTTACAATATAATAATATCTAAAATCCTAGATATATAAATACTAATAAAATTAAAAAGATAAATAATTATAATTTTTAGATAAATAGTTTAATTTAATCAATTATTGTATGATAAAAAGAGATTACACTTATTTTAAGGCATCTAATCATTCTTATTTATATTTTTAAATTCTTTTTATAATATAATATTAATTAAACGGAGGAAAATAATGAGTAAACTAAGAGATTCAACGGTTATATTTCTTAAAGGATTCTTAATGGGTATGTGTGATATTATGCCAGGAGTATCTGGTGGAACCATAGCATTAATCACAGGAATCTATGATAGACTTATTGGATCAATAAGTAAAATTAAGTTTGCATTTATGATCCCATTATTTAAAGGAAATATTGATAAATTTAAAGAAGACATGCTAGAAGAAGTAGATTTTGAGTTCTTTATACCTTTAATATTGGGAATAGCAATAGCTATGCTGATAATGGCTGGAATAATAAGTTTTTTACTAGCTAACTATGCAGCATTTACATATGCATTATTTGCAGGATTAATACTAGCATCAATATTAATTTTGTTCAAAGAATTAGATTCATTTAATACAAAAACAGTAATAACTACATTAGTATTCATAATATTAGGATACATATTTGTAGGTTTAAATCCAATACAAGCAGCACATACATTACCAATTTTATTTGCATCTGGTTTTGTTGCAATATGTGCAATGTTATTGCCTGGAATATCTGGAGCATTTATACTATTATTACTTGGACAATATCAATATATGATAAATGTATTACATTCTATATCCATAATAGAAATAATAGTATTTGTAATAGGAGCAGGACTTGGATTTATGGTAATGTCACGAGTAATAAAATATCTTTTAAGAAACCATAAAGAAGTAACAGTTGCTGCATTAATTGGAATAATGTTAGGATCTATGAGAATACCAATGGATAAAATACTAGGAGTAGATTTAATATCTTTAATAATATGTATAATAATTGCATTAATAGGAATGGCTATAATATTATATGTAGAAACAAAATTCCAATATGAATTAATATCAACGGAGGAAAATAATGAGTCATCTAAAAGAACACTTCAACAAAGCCGCAAATGATTTTGATAAAAGTGCAAATAATACAATACCTAAATATAATGAAATGTTAGACGCTTTAATTAATGCAATACCTGATAATAAAGAAAATCCTAAAATATTAGATTTAGGATGTGGAACAGGAAATATAACTTTAAAAATATTAGAAAGATTTCCAAATGCAGAAATCACCTGTTTAGATTTATCTGATAAAATGATAGAAATTGCAAAAGATAAACTTAAAGAATATGATAATGTAAATTTCATTATAGGAGATTTCACAGAATATAAATTTGAAAAAACTTATGATGCAATAGTATCATCATTAGCACTACATCATATACCAACAGATGAAGAAAAACAATCAATGTACCAAGATATATACAATGCACTAACAATTAATGGAGTATTTTATAATGCAGATGTCACAAAAGCTCACAGTAAATACAATGAAAAATTAAATAATAGCATTGCAATAGAATACATGATCGAACATGGTGTAACTAAAGAAGATATGCAAGATCATCAACAAAAAAGAGATAGTAACGATATACCATCAACATTAGTAACATATTTAACAATGCTAAATAATGTTGGATTTAAGGAAATAGATGTTATTTGGAAATATTACAGTAATAGTGTATATGGTGGAACAAGAAAATAAGTAAAATTTAAAAAAAGATTTTTTTCCACTTAAACTCCCCACTTTTTTTTATAATAAAAAATATGTTTAAAAAATAATAAAAAAATAATTGAAAAAGAAATTAAGCTGTAACTTCTTCTTCATCATTAAATATAAGATCAATCATCCAACTAGGTTTAAACTCCATAAGATCATCATATGATTGACCCATACCTATGAATAAGATAGGTTTATGAATAACATGACCAATTGATAATGCAGCTCCTCCTTTTGCATCAGCATCAGCTTTAGTTAAAATAATACCATCAATATCAATAACTTCATTGAACTTAGTAGCTTGCTCAGTTGCGTCATTACCCATTAATGCATCTCCTACATAAAGAACAATATCTGGTTTTGATACACGTTTTATCTTTTTCATTTCATCCATTAAGTTTATATTAGTCTGCATACGACCAGAAGTATCGATTAAAACAACATCTTTATGTTGTGATTTAGCATGGTCTACTGCATCATATGCTACAGCAGCAGGATCAGCATTACGTTCATGTTTAATAATTTTCATATTTAAGTTATTAGCATGATGTTCTAACTGTTCAATAGCACCTGCTCTGAATGTATCAGAAGCACCAAATACAGATGAATAACCATTTTTCTCAAGATATTTTGCTATTTTTGCAATAGTAGTTGTTTTACCAGTACCATTAATACCTACAAACATTATTTTATAAGGTTCTCCTTTTTGTTTAGATTTTTCAATTTCACTAAGTAAATCATAGGAACCATTATCAATAATTTTTGTAATAGCTGATTTAAGAGCATCTTCTGTGAATTTCTCCATATCTCCTCGACGACTAATTTTTTTACCAATTAAATCATTTTTAACAGATTCAACTATAGTTTCTGCTACTTCTAAAGCTACATCACCTTCAAGAAGAGATATTTCAAGTTCATATAATATGTCTTCAATATCATTTTCTTTAATAGTTTTCTTGGTTATAAAAGAGAATCTACCTGAACTTTCTTCTTCTTCAGATTCCTCTTCAGATTTCTCTTCTTCATCTTTGTCATTTTTACTAAAGATATTAAATCTACTGGAAGATTCATTTTCTTCTTCATTTTCTTCGGATTGTTCATCTTCTTGATTTTTAGATTCTTCTATTGTTTCTTCTTCAGTTTCACTAGTCTTATCTTCTTTTTGTTCTTCTTTGTCTTCGTCTTTGTTTCTTTTGAAGAAGCTAAATCTACTAGATTTTTCTTCTTTTTTAGACTCTTTTTCTTGTTCTTCGTTTTTACTGTCTTCTGTAAGATCATCACTAGTTGTTTCAGTTTTGTTTTCTAAACTTTCTTCAATATTTTCATCTGTTGTTTTTGGTTCTTCTTCAGATTCTTCTTGATTATCTTGATCTTTTTGTTCTTCTTTGTTTTCATCTTTGTTTCTTTTGAAGAAGCTGAATCTACTTCCTTGTTTTTCTTCTTTTTTATCTTCAGGTTCTTCTTCTATTTTGTCTTTAGTTTCTTCAGTTTCTTTACTAGTTTTTTTATCTTCTACTTTTTTGTCAGATTGTTTTTCTTTTGTGTCTTTGGTTTCTTTACTAGTTTTTTTATCTTCTACTTTTTTGTTAGATTGTTTTTCTTTTGTGTCTTTGGTTTCTTTACTAGTTTTTTTATCTTTTGATTTTTTGTCTTCTTTTTTATCTTTTTTGGATTCATTTTCTTTTTTGTCACTGTCTTTTTTGTCAGATTTATTTTCTTTTTTTGCCTCCTCTTCTTTTTTATCATCTTCATCTTCATCTTTGTCACGACTAAAGAAGCTGAATTTACTTCCTTGTTTTTCTTCTTCAGATTCATCTGTTATTTCTTGTTCTTCTGTTGTATTATCTTCTTCCTGATCTTCCTGTTTATCTATAGTTTCTCCATCTAGTTGTTTTTGTTCTTCTATTTCTTCATCAGGTATAGTTTCTTCTGCATCTTTTATGGTCTTATTTAATCTTTTTCTTATGAAATCAAACAATTTTTCACAATCCTATTATTTACGAGTTTTTTTTATATCCTTTTGTAAAAAGTATATTATTAATTATTATTTTTGTTTATCTTTTTTAAAATAAGTAAAGGTAATTTAATACAAAAAAATAGTAAATTCATATATAAGAATAGTATAATATAATAATTTTAAAATAAGTTATGTTAATATAATTAAAAATAGTTTTAAAAAAAAGTATAAATTTAGAAGAAATGTGTATTTACAATTCTCCATTTTCTTTCATAAGCTTTTCTGCTTCTGGTCTTTTTGTAGCAATATATTCAGTTATATTTTTTAATTGTTCAGTAAAGGTAGATATTAATTTTTCTACTTCTTGTCTATCTTCTTTTAGTGTTTCTTTTGCTTCTTTTACTGATTTTTTCACTGCTACATCTGAGCCTACACCCATAATAACTTCATCATCAGATTTAAGTTCTGTTGAAATAAAACATCCTGCACCAATTGGTACTAATGTTTCTTTTCCTGCATTATCTTTGATTCCGTGTAATGTTTCTTCAGCAGATTTAACATCAGTTAATGAAAGATTTAACTGTTCTATCTGTTGTTTAATAGCTTCAGACTGTTGTTGTAATTGATTTAATTCAGTGATCAGTTTTTCTAGTTCTTGTTTACTATCCATACTTTCTACACTCCTATTTTAATGTGTAGTTAATCACTTAGATTAAACCTTTTACAATGTTGTCTGTTACTTCATCTTCAGATATTTCAGTGATTTCTTCAAATTTTATACAGTCTCTGTTTAATCTGTGTTTACTTCCAAAGTCAGAATATAATTTTTCTTTTATATCTTCTTCTTTAATTCCTTTTAATTCTTTTGTAAAAGGTTTTGCACCATCAATATCTAATAATTTTCCTTTTACTCTGTAAATTTTAGTTTTCATAATGTTCCCTCAAAAAACTTAAATGCTTCTTCAATCCTTGCTAGTTCGGGTCCTGTAGTTTTTGTTCCTACAATGACTCCTTTAGAATTTGCAATTGTACATGCTCCTACGAGTTTAACTCCACGGTTAACTGTACCTATCTCTGCAGATACATCTAATACATCTTCAAATAGTGATAGTTCTTCTGGTGTTACATCAGGATTAATTAATGCTCCTTTGTTTGTAGCTGAAGCCATTGATCCCACAATACTGTATCCTGCTATAGTACTTTCTACTACTTCTACATCTAATGTATTCTGAATTATTTCTTTAGAATTTTTTGATATAGTTGGATTTACAATTGCTCCTGAATCATTTGCAACTACAATATTTCCTACTGCAGTTAATTTATCAGGTACGGTTTCAATGTTTATTCCTTCTTCACGTATAGTCTCTAATTCACGTGTGAAGATATGCTCTGATACAACAATACCATTAGAATTTCCAGCCATTAATGCACCTGCTAGGTTACTACCACAGACTGGTGTTTTAATTATTGGTACTTCTAAGGCTTCTTTGATCGTGTTAATGTAAGATTCTTGGAGTCCTGGTGAAACTATTGCTATGTTGTCTTTTGCAAAAATTGATACACCCAAATTTGGGTTTCCATCAATGTCAAATCTCTGCATCATATTCATCACTCCATCTGTGTCATATATATTGTTAATTATTCATGTATTAAGTTATAAGTAAATGCCCACCTCTCAAACATCTACATATATCTCTAGTAGGGAGAGAATTGATTAATTTCTCTATACATATACATATAATTATTCAATCTTTAGTAACTCGTATATTATGTTAAAAATTGAATAATATAATCTCATAGTTAGCATTTAGTAAGATTATTCATCTACTAAAGTTACTTCGACTACTCCATCTTCTTCTGTTGCTTTTACTTTAATTTTAGATGGGATTTTTTCCCGTCCACGTTCCCAGACTTTCTCATTAACTGATTTATCAATAATTACTTCATCAGTTTTCATGTGTTTTTCAATGAATGCTCTTATGTATCTCATTGCTTTTGGTGATCTTTTGGTTCTAGGTACTCTTTTAACATCCCTTAAAGGGATTACATAAATTCTTTCCATTAATATTACACTCCTCAATAATTATATTGATTCATTATAAACTCAATGATGTGAGTTTATACTTTAATTTTACTTCTTCTCCATTGTCTAGCTTTTGGATGAGTTCTTAGTTTCCTTGATGTTTTCATCATAGCAAATATAGGAACTCTTCTGTTCTGTTTATTTTTTTTAGCTAATCTTAATTTTTTTCCTAAGTTTTTATTACTACTCATTTTATCTCCATCCTATAACTCTTGATTGTATATGTTGTGGGAATATTTCCATAGGATTCTGTTTTTTTTCTTCTAGCAATACTCTAATTTCCATTTCGTAGTCAGAGTTATTATGGATATTACTTTCAGCTTTTTGAAACTTAAATAATCTATCTGCTGTCTGATTAATAGTTTTATAACCGATTCCTGTAAGATTCATATATTGTACATCTTTACGATCTTCCAAACTTTGAATCTCAGGGAATGTTAATTTTGGTATTCTATCCTCTCGTCTAGTACCATCAGCTATTAAATCATATTCATCAGCTAAATTTTCTAGTACTGTATGATGAATGTAATTTATTCCATTATTTGGAAAATGATCTTCTATAATCATATCAGTTGCTTTTTGAAGAATAGATTCGTCAAATTTAATAACATCATGATTAAATCCTAAACTTTCAGCAGATTCCTTTGCTGGTTTTGTTGAATCAAAGATTCCAAAATTTATAGTTACAAGTTTAACATCATATCCAAGTCTTTTTAAGATAACTGCCATTAAGGAGCTATCTTTTCCACCACTATATAATACAATTGTTTTCATATTGATACACGAATAAAAAAATATACAAATTAATAAACTATGATTCTATTTTCTTGTGATATGAATTTCACGTTTACTTCCTGCTGCTTGTTGTAGAATCTGTTTTAATTGACTGTCAGTAACAGGTAATTTAATACGTCCAGCTTGTGCTAGTTGTATTAATTCTATTTCTAAACTATCAACTAAATCTTTTCTTGTTAATCTAAGATTGTTTAGTCTTTCACGAGCTTCAGGTGTTAAAATTTGTCTCATAGCTTCTTTCTTCTGTTGTTCCATCTCTTGTTGCATTTGTTGTTGCTGCATTTGTTGTTGTATATTTGGTCCGCTTTGTTGTTGCTGTTGTGCAGCTATTTGTTGCTGTATTTGTTCCATTCTTTTACGTCTTATTTCATCAAGATCACTCATTTAAAACAACTCCGTAATTTTATTATGATATTCATCTTCTTTTTTTTTGGATAAGTAATAGATCATGTTTACTTATTCATTATATTTAATATTTTGATAATTCAGGTATATCTTTAACAATTTCTGCAGATTTTTTATCGAGGAATGCTTGTCCTTCAGGAGTGACAGTTCTTCCTTCTACGTCATGTTTAACGAATCCTGCATCTTCTAATTGTTGTAATGAAGTTCTTATGATAGATCCACTACCTCTTCGGAATTTTTCAGGGTTGGTTCCTCTATCTTTGTTGCCACCATATTTGGTTTGTAATCTGCTTAATCCTACTGGACCATCTACATATACTCTTCTTAATAAAGTTGCAGTTCTTACATACCACCAATCTGGATTTTCTGGTCTACGTTCTTTATGAACTCCTGTTTTTACAAATTTTGCCCAATCAGGTGGGGTAATTTTATCGTTTTCTTTCAATTCTTTTGTTACTTCGCTAATTAATTTATCAGCGGGTACATCAAATGCTGTTGTCATGAATCAAATAGCCTCCTATCAAATTATAAAATTTTATTTTTATTTAAATTTAAAAATTTTTAATATTTTTTAAAGGTTTTTATCTTTTTCTCTTATATAATACAGCTACATTGCCACGAACATCAATCAAATGGGATTTTGTTCCAGCTACTATCTCTTCAACAAGTTCATCTTTACCAGAAGCAATACTCCTAGAAAATCGAAGTTTGACAATTTCACCATTTTTTAATTGGCGTTTAATCTCCTCAATAACATTGTCATTAACACCAGATTTACCAACATTAATAATCATTGCATTAAGAGATCTTCTCATTATATCTTTTTTATTTGGGATGTTGCTCATATTTTACACGCTCCTTATTTTTTTTTAATAACCTAATCTTCCCTACGAGTGTATGGGATCCTTGTCACATTACCACATTCAAGACATTTATTGGTAATGCATTTGTCAGAAAGCCGTACTCTTAAGTTAACACCAGGTTTAAGGAACTTGTTACAATTTTTGCAGAATCGTCCCCGCCAATAATCAGGTAACTTAATATTATACTTAGTAGAGATACTACGAGTTAGCTTAACATAACGATCAGATCTTTCTGGATGAGAATCGAACGCCTTTTCTGCTTGATTGAATAATATCTCCATTCTTTCATTAGCTATATTATTAATCCAATTTGGTCGTTTTCTTCTACTCAAAAATATCTAATCCTCTAAAAAATATAGAATAAATTCTTCTTAAGTGCAAGGAATGAAATTATGAAAATAATACATAAAATCTAGATAGTATAAACTTAAGAATAATAATATAATTTATGTTAAGTCATTACTTAAATATGTTTGTATAATATATAATATGAAAAAAAGTAATTATGAAATAAATTTAATCTAAAAGTGAGAAATAGTCACTTAAAAAGTCAATAGAACCTGCAGGATGACTTATATCACCATTAACAATTTTCATGATTTGATTGGCTACTTCTTCAACTGATAAATTAGTAGTATCTACTTCTTGAATCATATCACCATAAGTGTCATAAGCCTCTGAAGTACATACACCTAGAATTTCAGCAGAAACATTCTCTTTAACTTTTTTATCTTTCCAATCACGTGTATTAAGACGTTCTTTTAAAACTAACGGATCACACCTTAAAACAATAACGTAATCACTATTTGGATAATCTTGAGCTAGATGACCTTCAAAAATAATAGTATCATCTGGATTATCTAATCTAATTTTTTCAACTGAATCAATCATACCTTCAATATTTACAATTTTATAGCCACGTATTTCATCAGTACCCATAAATAAATCATTATCTTCAGCTAATGTATTTATATTAACTAATTTAGCATTTATTTTTTCAGATAAAAACTTAGAAACAGTAGATTTTCCAGTACCTGGTACACCTGTAATCAAAATCATCATATTAAATCATTTCATTTCCTGTAATTTATAAACTATCATTATATTTAACAAAACAATTATATAATAGTTATCATAATAGAGTACTTAAAAATATAAAAAAAAAGAATATTTATTTTAGTAATTATACTGTTTATTATTTTCAGCTACAATTTGTTTTCGGATAAACCATCCAACAAATACAAAAATAATTCCCACTAATATTTGTCCAAAAAGAGATGTTATAAAAAACCAAATAAGATCTAATGGACCTATATAATACATATAATCAATAAGTGTTAATGAAAGTATACATAAAAATATACCATAAATTAATCCTAATACAGATCCATTAAGTAGTGGATACTTTTTATCACCTGTAATTAATAATCCTGTAATAATAGAACCTAATACTAAACTCCAATCATAATAACTGGTTATAATACTAATGAAAAAACTAATTATAAGACCTAATATTATAGCAATCCAATTACAATTATTAAGAATTATATCTAAATATTTATTATTTGATTTAAATTTTATATTATTAATAAAGGAATTCTCAATTTTTTCTGAATAGTTATTTTGTTGTTTACTGTTATTTGAATTATCATTTGGTTCTTCTTTGTGATTATTACTATCTTGATTACTTTGGGATTTATTGTCTGTTTTAAAGATTATACCACAATTCTTACAAAATTTAGAATTTTCCTCATTTTCTTTTCCACAAGAAGCACATGTTTTCATGGATATCTCCCTTTTTATGTTTAAAAATTTACTTACAATTAGTTTTAAAATTATTTATTCACTGGATTTAAATTTAATGTACTATTATTATCAGTTTTTGATTTAATTATATTTCTGATTTTAATTGTTGTATCTTTACTAAAACTTTTAAATTGATCTAATATTATATTATATTTTAATAGTTTATAATTTATAAATCTATGTTACTTATAAATTAGTTTAGTATATTATAAGAGCTGTTTACTAAAATTTAAAAAATAAGAAATTAGTTATTATTTTAAAATTTTATATTTTAATAAAAAAGTTATTTTTTTATAATTAAAGGAGGTTAAATGGAGGGGGAATATTTTATAAAGAAAAATTTACTGTATTATTCTTGTTTTTTATTTTCAAGATCGTCTATAACTTTTTTAGCTACATATTCTCCTGATAAAAGCATTCCTCCAAATATAGGTCCCATACGTGGTGATCCATGTACTGCATTAGCAGCCATACCTGTGACGTATAATCCTGGATAAACTTCGGTAACATTATTCATTATTCTACCTTCAGCTTGATCTGCCCACATAGATTTCTCACCCATAATATCCCCAGTTGCAGTGTTTAATTTAGCACCTAATTTATTAGAAATAATTTTAGTTATTTCAGTAGGATGTCCTGTAGCATCAATAACTGCTTTGGATCTAACTGTTAATGGATCTATATGTAATCCTGCCATTTCAACAGAACTCCAATTTAGTACAACGCCATTAATTCCATTTTCTCTTATCATAACATCTTCTATTGACATTAAATTAAATATTTTGAGTCCTGCTTTTGTTGCTTTAGAACATAATGTAGAAGTACACTCAATTGAATCTACTGTATAATAGTTTTCTTCAAATTTTTTAGATTCAATTTCAAATTCATCTAAAATTCTTTTCCCTTCTTCTTGGACAACAACTTTATTGAACATCATTCCACCACCCCACATTCCACCACCAATGCTGAGTTTACGTTCAAATAATGCTACTTTGTATCCTGCTTTTGCAAGATAATATCCAGCAGTTATTCCAGAAGGACCACCTCCACCAATGGCAACATCCATATCTGTATATTCAAGGAAATCATTCATATATTCTGTTATTATAGCTTTTGAAACGGTTATATCATCTAATTTTTTCATTATTTCACTTTTATTTTTTTAAATTGAATTTTGAAGAAAATAGTTTTATATTAAAAACTGAAACTTATAATTCTTCAATAATAGATCTATTCAAACTCTATAATAAGTTTTATCTCATAGTTATTATTTTAGTATTATTCTTATTTAATTTAATCTATTTAATATGTAGATATGCTCTTATAACTTATTTTCTTTGAGTTTTGAACATTAAAAGTAATAGTTTAGACTTCAAAAATTAGATGGTTTTTATGATTTTAAAAAATTTATTAAAAAAAAGAATTAATTTAAGATATTATATTTGTCTTGTATCTATTTTCTTTCTAATGTACCATCCAAGTAATACAAATATAATTCCAACAAATATTTGACCTAATACTGTATTAATGAATGATCCAATAAAGTTTAATGGACCAAAATGACTAAGGTTGGTACTTAAGTATAGATTAATAAAGAATGTAATAATACCATATATAAATCCAAGTATTGAACCATTTATTATAGGATATTTTGTACTTCCAGTAATTAAACTACCTGTAACTATAGAACCTAATACTAAACTCCAATCAAATCGTTTTGTAAAGTAACCTATTACAATAGATATTAGAAGTCCAATAATAATATATAATGGATTATAATTGTTTTCTATGGTTTTTTTTACTTGATCTTTTGCCATATTTTTGAATTGATCGCCCATACTGTATCTTTCAGGACCGTTATAAATTGTTGATTCTCTAAATTGTTTATTTTGATAGTTTTCTTGGTTTTGATAGTTTTGTTCTTTGTTTTTATTAGTTTTAGTTTTCTTACTTGTTTGTTGTTTTTGTTTAGGTTTTGTTTTATGTCTTATTTTATCGTACCATTTGTTTTTATTTTTGGTTTTGTCTTTTGGTTTTGTTGTATTGTTTTCCTTATTATTTTGGTGATTAGGCTGTTGATTATTAGTTTGATATGTTTGTTGATATTGGTTTTTATTAATAGCCGGGTTATCTTTTAATTTAGCTCCACATCTATAACAGATAGTAGCATTATTTTCATTATCGATCCCACAATTTAAACATTTTTTCATTTAATCACCATCCATTAAATATTATTTTTTATTAATATTATATTTTATTAATTTCATAATTTTTCTTAATAGGAAATGAAAAATAGTATTTTTATTTATATGTAAACAGTATTTGAATAGTAGAACATTCAAGATTATATATCTAAAAAATAGTAAGATAAGTAAATATACTTATCTTTATAAGGTATTTATAACTTTTCTAATAGCTTCTGGATCTGATTCTACTTGTGTAGGCTGTTCACATGCATCAATTGCTGCTTGTGGATCTTTGAGTACGTGTCCTGTTACAATACATACTACACGTTCACCTTTATCTATTTCACCATTTGCTACTAATTTTCTTAGTCCTGCTATAGATGCTGCGGATGCTGGTTCTACACCTATTCCTTCAGTTCTTGCAAGGTATTTTTGTGCATCTAATATTTCATCATCTGTAACAGTTTCGGCTGTACCATCTGATTCTTTTATTGCACGCATTGCTTTTACTGCACTTACTGGTGCTCCAATTCTTATAGCTGTAGCTACAGTTTCTGGATCTTTTACTGGTGTAACTTCATCATTACCACTTTTAATAGCATTTGCTATAGGTGCAGCATTTACTGCTTGTATTCCAGTCATTCTTGGTACATCATCCATGAATCCTGCTTCTTTAAATTCTGATATTCCTTTCCATATAGCAGATATATTACCTGCATTTCCTACTGGTAATATTATTCTATCAGGAGATTTCCATCCAAGGTCATCAACTATTTCAAAACCAATTGTTTTTTGTCCTTCTAGACGGAATGGATTTATTGAATTTAGAAGATATAATTCACCGTCTAAAGCTAATTCTGTAATTGTTTCTAATGCATCATCAAAGTTTCCATTTACTCCAAATACTTTTGCTCCATGGAACATTGCTTGTGCTAGTTTTCCAAGTGCTACATTACCTGATGGTAATAATACTACACATTTTAACCCTGCTCTTGCTGCATATGCTGCTAGAGATGCAGATGTATTTCCTGTAGATGCACATCCTACTCTGTTTACTCCAAGATCTATTGCTTTAGTTACACCTACACTCATTCCTCTGTCTTTGAAACTACCTGTTGGGTTAGATCCTTCTACTTTAACATATAAATCTACTCCAAGTTCTTCACCTACTTTGTCACATTTACAAAATGGTGTTCCTCCTTCTTCTAGACTTATTCTATTATCAGGATTTACTGGTAGAAATTCTTTGTATTTCCACATTGTATTTTTTCGGCAATCAAATGTGTTACGTGGTACGTGAGTATTGTTTTCTACTTCTAGTATTGATCCACATTTTTTACAAGTATATATTATTTCATCATCATCGTATTCAGCATTGCATGAGATACATCGTATCATCTAAATTCTCCTTTAAATTTAATAGGGTATAAATTATTAATGTAAATATTTTCTTTATTAATGTAAATATTTTCTTTTGATTTTAATTATTATATAATAGTATTTTTAAATACTAATTATCCCTATTTTATATATCCATATTTTTATTTTCTATTTATTAAAATTAACACTTAAATTATAATTTTCATATAAATTTAAATTATTGTTAAAATAAATATTTATTATATACGTGGTAGACTATAAAAAATATTAGAAACCATTTTTTTGGAGTGAAATATTCATGACTTTTAATGACACAGTAAGTAGTATTAATAAAGTATTTCTATTTATAGCGATTGCTTGTGCATTTATTTTTGCTTTTTCATATGTGTTTACTACAGGATTGGGTTTAAATATTGGTTGGCTAGTTAGATGGTCTTATACTGGTATGGCAACAATGATTCTATTGATCTTATTAATGTTTACAGTAGTTCTTTTAAAAGATTACTTTGAAGATTAAATATTATCTTTATTTTATTTTTTAAAAATTAAGTTATTTATTTTCAGAAATAGATTCCTTTAAAGGGATTTTGGGAGGAGAAGATTTAATTTAATGTAAACTTTTTTTATTTTTTTTTAATTCAGTAACGAGATTGGATAAATAATCTAATAATTTTTATCCAATGATCGTGTGAATTAATTGTCCTTTGGAATTTTTTTTAATATAGGGACTTTTTATTTATTTTACAATATGATGATAATTTAAAATATTACTTTTGAAGATTCCATAGTCTCTTCTAAGGGGGTATTATTTAAATTTTAATCATCAATGGTTGAAACTTTTTATTTAGTGTATAGTACTTATTCTTAGTGTATGTCAATTTTTAGAGTATAGCAAGTTTTTTTTAATCTTTTAAATTGGGGATTTTTTTCAAAAGATTATTTATTTCAAACTTGTTATTTCATATTTTGTTCTTGGTTGTATATAAAACTATTGTATTTGCAACTATTGTTGATACAATAATTGTCGATACAATTAATTAAAATATTTGCAATAAAAATTTCAAATACTTAAATAATTTATTTATAGTATAAATTATAATATAATAATTGTTTAAAATTTAATCCGGAGGAATGTACATGGTTCCAATAGATCAAAATGATAAAGAAACAGGTAAAGAGTCTAGATTAGTGGATAAAAAATTATTAAAATTCAGACTAGAACAATATAAAACAGTTCCTCCCTTCGGGATACTTGCTGATATTCTTCATAGATCATACATTACTTATATTAATCGGGAATTTAAAGAAGATAATGTAAATTATAGTCATGTATCATTATTAATTTTTTTATATATAGAAAAAGATATTAATCAAGAAAAAATAGCTAATAAGTTGCGAATTGATAAAGGTGCTGTAGCAAAAGGGTTTAGAAAATTGGAAAAAGATCATTTTATTACAAGAGTACGTAATGATCAAGATAGAAGAAAATATGATTTAGCTTTAACAGAAACTGGAGAAGAACTAGTTAAAAAATCAATTGATATAAATGAAAAATGGGAACTTTTTGTTTTAAAAGATTCTGATCCAATAATATTTAAAGATCAAATGGAAGAAATCACAAATAATGCATCAAATTTACTTTAAAAAGTAAATTATTACATAATAACTATTTTTAAAAATATATTCATAACTAATTTTAATTTGAATAAAATATAACTCATTGATTGATCTAAAAATAAACTAATAATTGAATAACGAAAAATAATTAAATAACATTTATTTTTTTATAAATAAAATTTAATAAAAATCAGTTAAAAAAAGAAAGATAAACATTTGTTTTATAGTAGAAATATCTTAAAGTAAGATGATATTTTATTAATATTTAGTTTAACTTAAAAAAATGTATTTAAATAGATGAATACTAATATTACATCTATTAGTTTAGGAAATTGTTGTTTTGGATTATAGGAATTTATATGAGGAAATTGTTATGTCTATATTCCTATAATTCCAAAACCTATACTTATTTCTATTTCAAATACTATATAACATATTTGATTTAATTTTTATAATTATAATTTAATTGTATAGACAACTTTATAAGTACCTTTTAATAAAAGATTAATTATTATTTAAAATTATAAGGATAGGTGGATATCGTGACTAATGAACAGCTAAATTTATCAGATAATCTTGAAAAAGATGAAGAAAAAGCTAAGATAATAGCTAAGTTATATTCAGATAATTTACTTCCACCATTTGGAATGTTAGCAGATATCCTTCATAGATCTTATACAACTTATATTAATAGAAATTTCAGAGAAGAAGGTTTAAATTATAGCCATGTTCCTTTATTGGTGGCTATTTATTTAAATAGTGATATAAGTCAGGAAAAAATTGCTAAAAATTTAAAAATAGATAAAGGATCTGTAGCTAAGGGATTTAGAAAACTTGAAGAAAAGGGATATCTTGTTAGAAATCGTGACGAGAATGATAGAAGGAAATATAATATTGTTTTAACTGAATCTGGAAAAGAAATTATTGAAAAGGCAGCTAAAGTTAATAATGTATGGGAAAGTACGGTTTTAAAAGATTTTGATTCAGAAGAATTTAAGATAGAATTAGAAAAAGTTACTAATTATGCTTCTGATTTAATAAAATAATTCATTATTTAAATAAATAATTTGACTAATTTTTTTTACTATTATTATTTGCACTTTTTATCTAATTGATTTTATAAATACTTATTTTGAAAAATAATTAAATTAATCTTTTTTTACTAAAATTCTAAAAAATATGTCTAAAAAAACTAGAAGAAGAGGAATTAAAAAAGATTTTTATCTTATTAACAAATAATATAAATTAATTTATCATGTTTGATGAATTAGATCTTTTTTAAAGTTAATTATTAATTATCCTCCACCCATAAGATAACTTAATATAACAATTAAAACACCAATACCAATTATTTGAATTACAGTACGTGGTACACTTTCTTTTGATACACGACCAAGGTAGATACCAAGTCCACTTAATGCTATAAAACATATAATTACTGTTATTATAATAGCTGTGTATATATCACCTATAAAGAAAAATGGTAATGATGGTATAAATGCACCAAAGAAACTTGCACTTCCATGGGTTAACATACTTAAATATACACGATATTTTGCTTCTTGATGAATAATTGTATCATCTAATTTACGATTATCTAAAAGCATTTGACTTTCAAGGTCACGTATTGTTCTTCCTTCTTCAGCATGTTCACCAATATAAGATCCAAATCCATTTGATAATGAAATAGCTATACCACCGCTTAAACCAGTTAGTCCAACTGTAGAGGGGTTTATTGTTCCATGTGTTGCTATACCCATTAATGCTGCTGTTAAAGATATACTTAATACTGTTAAAATTCCATCTAAAGAACCCAATGCAATATATCTACTCATACCTATATAATCTTTAATTACTCTGCGTAATGTTATCTTCATATTTTATCTTACTCTTTTATAATTACTACTATGTTAAACATTTCTTTTGTTTATTCTTCTTATTAAAATTTATTGAATCTAATAAATAATTTTTATCTACCTAATTGTTTATGGGCTCTAGCTAAGTGACCTGCTGCTAATGCTCCCATGAGTGATAATTCTCCAGCTAACACAATTCCTGCTACAATTGAAGCATATTTACTTACTTTGCCTGATCCTTTAGCATCCATAATATTAAGTGATTCAGTAGCTGTTTCTAGACGTGTTCCTCCACCAACAGTTGCTACAGGTAAGTCTGGTAAAGTTATACTGAAATATAAATCTCCATCATCACATTCAGCTGTTGTAATTCCCATACTTCCTTCTACAGTATGTGCTGGGTCTTGACCAGTAGCTAAAAATATTGCTGCTACAATATTTGCATAATGAGCATTGTATCCATAACTTCCAGCAATTGCGGATCCTATAAGATTTTTAGCATAATTTACTTCTACAACTGCTTCTGGAGTAGTTTTTAAGGTTTTTTCTACTATTTCTTTTGGTATAGTTATTTCAGCCACCATACTTTTTCCTCTACCTTCCATTAAATTCAATGCTGATGGTTTTTTATCAACACAGAAATTTCCACTTAATGCTATAGCATGAACATTATTTTCTTTTTCAATGAGTTGTACTGATTTTTCTGTAGCTATGGTAACCATATTCATTCCCATACTGTCTCCAGTTTGATAAACAAATCTAGGATATACAAAGTGCCCTACTACTGCAATAGGATCTATTTTCAATAATTTACCATGATTTGTTGTAGATTCTGCTTCTTCTTTGATGGTTTCAAAATTATCTTGTATCCATTTTTTAAGATTTTTAGCATCTTTAGCTGTTTTAGTTTTTATAACTGGTGCTCTTGTCATTTGATCAGATAATATTGCTACAGATACTCCACCTGATTTTCTAATAACTGAACATCCTCTGTTAACAGATGCTAAAAGTGCTCCTTCAGTTGTAGCTAAAGGTACGTAAGTTTCAATTTTTTCATCTTCAGTATTTATAACTAGAGGTCCTGCTACACCTACTGGTATTTGCACAGTTCCTATTGGATTTTCAATATTTTTTTTAGATGTATCTGTCATATCAATAGAATATTTGGATATATGTTCTAGTTTTGTGTTTGTTTGTTCTTCTATGAACTCACGTCTAATGTCAGTTGCTTCATTAGCTGTTTTCGTGTATTTTTCTATTTCGTGTATTTTAATTTTACCTTCAATTAACTTTTCTTTTATTTCCTCTTTTGAGTATTCCATTTTTTTCACCATTAACAATAAGTTAAATTAAATTATTATGAAAGTTCTACATTAAAAAAGTGCTATTATGTTGTTGTATAATTATATGTTGAATATACTATAAAAAATATAAAAAGTAGGGAGTTTTATTAATTAAGGATTATTGAAGTTTATTTTTCATTTAATAAATCAACTATTTCTTTTGGTCTATTTGCAACAGATATTCCAAATTCTTGTAATTTATCTTTTTTACACTGTGCTGTACCATCAGTTCCTTCAATAATAGCTCCTGCATGTCCCATACGTTTTCCTAATGGGGCTGATACACCAGCAATATATGATACTACTGGTTTTGTAATATTATCTTGTATATATTTACCAGCATGCACCTCTGCACTTCCACCGATTTCACCAATCATTACAATTTGTTCAGTTTCAGGATCATTTTCAAACATTTCAAGTGCTTTAATAAATGATAATCCAGTTACTGGATCTCCACCAATTCCAAGACAAGTACTTTGTCCTAATCCAGCATTAGTTATTTGACTAGCTACTTCATAAGTTAATGTACCACTTCGTGATATTATTCCAATGTGACCTTTTTTGAAAATATGTGTTGGCATGATTCCTAATTTACCTACGTTTGGTGTTATAATTCCTGGAGTGTTAGGTCCAATAACAGTTGTGTTGTGTTTTTTAGCATATTCCATTATTTCCATACTATCATGTATTGGGATATGTTCTGTTATAATTATTACAAGATCTAATTGGGAAATTGCTTCAAATGCAGCATCTTTTACAAATGGTGCTGGTATAAATATGATACTTGCATTTATTTCATGGTATTGTTTAGCTTCTTCTATTGAGTTATATACTGGTATTCCTTCAACTTCTTGTCCAGCTTTACCTGGGCTGGTTCCTGCTACTATATTAGTATTGTATTTTAACATTTCTTTTGTATGGAATCTTCCTTGTTTACCCGTGATTCCCTGTACAATTGCTTTTGTATTTTCATCTAGTAATATCAATTGATATATCTCCTAATAATTTGTTATTGGAATAATAAGTTTATACCTTAATATAATTAGTATTTAAATATAAAATTAATGTGCATAGGTAAAACTTTATTTCTATTATATTTTTAGACTTTCATATAGAAATATGTATTCCTATTTTTTAAATCTCATTAATTTTTCTGACTAGTTAAATAAAATTGTTATATAATTATTTATAATTTGTACTATAAAAAAATTTGTGTTATTTGAATATAAAAAATATTACTTTAATAGAAAATTCAATGATAAAAAGTATAATAACATTAATATTTTAGTAAATAATGTATAATATTTAATTAATATTAGTTTATAACGTTTATTCTTATAACATATTGATACTTTAAATTATCATGATTAAATATGAAAATACTAAATTGTTTAAGAATTACTACTTATTTTTTAAGTATTCTCATTTTATGATTAAATGGTTCTGCTAAATCAATTATATTACCATTTAAAAAAGCAGTTACAGAAAAAATTACACTTCCAGGTATCACATTTGCTGGAGTACCTCTTTTTACAAGATAAGTATTTTTATTTCCAAGTATTGCTCCAATCATTGCTCCTGCTACAACTCCAACATGTTCTATGTTATTTACAGATACAGAAACTACAGGATCATCTGTTTTATCAGATACATAACCTACACCTGGTATTTTGATAATATCATCTACACAACCACCACCAATACTACCTACATAATCCATACCACTAGCTGCTTGCATGGCAGATTTTGCTACATCAGCAACAAATGATTCACCAGCATAAGTATCAAATCCAATTATAATACCATCTGGATAAAAATCAGGATCTAAATCAATAATTGAATAGGAAACACCTTCACCAGCACTACTTGGACTATCACCAATACCACCAACATCACCTAAACTTTCACCATAATCATGTAGTACAGATACAATACTTTTATTAATAATTTCTAAATCATCATCTTCACATACAGCAGTTATAACAAGATCATCTCCTGTAACATTAGTAACTTCAGTATATATTGCACCTTTATCCAGTACTTTATCTAGGTTTTGCTTAATATTCCTTATTAAATCATCACTACAAGAAACATCATTACAGGAAACATCTGCACCAAATGATACCATTTTCAAAATTCACACTCTCCTTAAATGTATACATGTTTTTAATATTATCAAATTAATTTGTTATATTAATAATTATTATTTAACTTATCAAATAAATAACATTAATAAATTAATGAAGAATTATATAAATTATATTATAGAAAAAATTTTTAGGGAATAAAATGAGTAACAATTTAAAAGATTTTAATGGTGAAGTTTGTGCTTCTATAATAGAAGAAAATGAAGATGATGTATATAAAACAGTTAAAAAAGCATTACTAGATAATCCAGACTATTTAGAATTAAGATTAGACTCTATAAAAGATATTACACAAAATAAAACTAGTTTAATAATTGATAATATAAAAAAAATAACAGATAAACCAATAATTTTAACAAACAGAACTAAAGAGGAAGGTGGACTTTTTAAAGGAACAGAATTTGAACGTATCACATTATTAAAAGAAAATGCTTCAAAAGTAGAAATTGTTGATATAGAATATAATACTATTGATGAATATAAAAATCAGATCATAGAAAATGCTAATAAAACAATTATATCTTACCACAATTTCTTAGAAACACCTCGTAAAGACTGTTTACAAGACATTATAACCAACTCTAAAAAAATAGGAGACATTGCAAAAATAGCAGTAATGCCTAGAAATAAATCAGATACTCTATTATTACTTGAATTAGTAGTATCTAATTCTAATACTATCGGAATTTCAATGGATAAAATAGGTTCTTATACAAGAATTGTAGGACCTATCTTAGGATCACCTATAACTTATGCATCAATAGATAAAAAATCAGCTCCAGGACAATTTGATATTAAAACAACTAAAGAAATGTTAAAACAATTAAGAACATGATAACATGATTTATGAACCACGAAAAATAATAAAAAATCTGAATATTATTGGAGTAGACACACGTTACATTAGTTTATATCAAAACTCTATTTATATTAATAATTTAAAGTTTTCTAAATTCTCAAGAAAACGAGAAGAACAATTTAATACTAAATATCCAGATATAAATGTTATTAGATCTAAAATATTTCAAAAAATATGTATTAAAACATCCAGATCTATAAAAAATCAAATAAAACCTAAAGATAAGATATATATAGAAAAAACAGGTAAAAAAGAAGATATATTATTAGAAATAGTTTTAGAACCATATAAAAGAAAATATGGAATTACATTTACCAATAGTTTATCAGAATCTGATAAAATAGCTAGTTCTAAAACATTAGATGATTATGTTGATAATTATATAAGTTTAATGTTAAATGGTGAAAAAATAACTAATAATCAAGAAGAAAATACTATTTATCCACTTATGCATGTACCAAAAAAATGGATTGGATCTTGGATTAAAGATACAAATATTGATTATATAAAAACAGATGATGTACCTAATGAAGAAATTGAGAATATTGTAACTTTTCTTGAAGGACATATACCTAATGTTTCTGAATCAATACAACATTCAGTAGAGTATCTTGATAATAATAGAATTGATTAAATAAACATACTACTATTACTATAAACTATTAAATAAGATGGTTTAATTATAAAAATATTATAACTATTATTGAAGTATAATATTTATATTATATTTTTTAGAACAAATGGATCATTAGAACCATATGGTTTTTTCTGATAATAATTTTTGCCATGTTCAACAATTAAACTATGATATTCTTTAAAAATAATCACATTTTCTTTAAGATTTTCTGTAAACAAATATTTAATATTATTATAAGAATCTTTTTCAGAACATAAATTTAAAGCAACTAAAAATCTACGGGTATAAGCATCAACTATAAATTCAGGTTCATTATAAGCAAATAACAAAATACTATCACAAGTTTCATTACCTACTCCTTTAACATTTAATAGATCTTTTCTTAAAGGAGATTCATTTTCTAAATCAATAATAAACTTACTAACATTACGTAAATAATTACTTTTCTGATTTTTAAACCCTGCAGGAGTAACAGCTTTGATTAATGTATCATCATCTAATTTTAATAGATCTTCTGGAGATTTAACACTTAACTTAAGTAAATTTAATAAGCCCCTACTTGCTGATTTCCAGGAAGTGTTTTGTGCTAGTATACAACCCATAATAATTTCAAATTGCTCCTCTTTATTATGTGGAACATTATAATCACCCTTATTATAAATAAGTTTTTCATCTTTCAAATCAAAAATAGGCCACCAACCTTGAGGTCCATACATTTTCATTAGATTTTCATAAATATCTGATATTACATTATCCTTTATCAAATTCAATTCCTCTTAATATTTTTTTTATTATGGATAATCTGTATCTAGATTATTATAAACTTAATTAATCATAGAAAATATAATATAAATAACAAATGATCATTTTAAAAATTAATTATGAGGTAAAAATTAATGACTGCAAATACAACAGGAGAATTATTTAAAGTAACAACATTTGGATTAAGTCATGGTAAAGCATTAGGAGCAACAATAGATGGATGTCCAGCAGGATTAACATTAACAAAAGAAGATATACAAGATGAATTAAACAAAAGAAGACCAGGAACTAGTAAAATAACAACTCCTCGTGACGAAAAAGATAAAATTGAATTGTTATCAGGAGTATTCCAAGATAAAACAGATGGAACACCTATAACTGCAATAGTATACAATAAAGATCAAATAAGTAAAAATTATGATAACTTAAAAAATAAACCTCGACCAGGACATGGAGATCTATGTTGGCAAGAAAAATATGGAAACTATGATTATAGAGGTGGTGGAAGAGGAAGTGGTAGAAATACAATAGGTCATGTAATAGGTGGAGCTATAGCAAAAAAACTACTACAAAAATATTCAATAACAACTACAGCACATGTTATACAAATTGGAACTATAAAAACAGATAATAAATTACCTCTTGATAAAATAAAGGAAAATATATATAAAACACCTACTAGATGTGCTAATTTAGATATAGCTAGTAAAATGGAAGAAGCTATACTTGAAGCAAAAGAAGATGGAAATTCTTTGGGTGGTATCGTAGAGATTATAATAGATAATGTACCTGTTGGATTAGGTCAACCTGTATTTGATAAATTAGATGCAGATTTAGCAAAAGCATTAATGAATATTGGTGCTGTTAAAGGTATTGAAGTTGGTTTAGGATTTGAAAGTGCGTCATTAACAGGTAAAGAAATGAATGATCAATATTATATTAAAGATAAAAAAATTAAAACAGAAACAAATAATTCTGGAGGTATACTTGGTGGTATGAGTAATGGAATGCCTATAGTATTAAGAATTGCAGTAAAACCAACACCTTCAGTATCAGGAATACAAAAAACAGTAGATTTAATGTCTATGGAAGAAACAACTATTGAAATTGTAGGACGTCATGATCCATGTATTTGTCCAAGGTTAACTACAGTTGCAGAATCATCATGTAACATGGTTATAGCTGATCATATGATAAGAAGTGGATTTATTAATCCAGATAAATTAGAATAAGAATAAGTTAATTTTAAAAATGAGCCCTGAGGGGGATTTGAACCCCCGACCCCATGATTACGAGTCATGTGCTATACCTGACTAAGCCACCAAGGCAAAAAAAGTTTTTTATAAAAAAGTAGATTAAAAATTATCTAAAATTTTTAATCTTTATTAACATATTGGTCTAAATTCATTGATAACCCATCTGTCGCTGCAATAGTTCTAATACCAGTTGCCTGTGTAATATTTCTTGTATTCTGGAATGGATTATTCATTATTAAATTAACACCTAAATGAGTCATTATTGCTATTTTTGGCTGAACTTCTTCGATCAATGTTTGAAAATCTTTTGTACGTAGGTGTCCTCGTATTTTTCGTTCTCCTTCTTTAATTACACAGCCTATTAACACATCTGCATTTTCATGTTCTTTGTATAATTCAGGAAAATACTCTGTATCTGCTGTGTAACTTATAACAAATCCATTGTAGTCTATATTAAAACCTACACATGTTGGATCACCATGAACAGTCTTAGTTCCACGGATTTTTAGGTTATCTATTTTAGTTTCTGCACCTTGTTTTAGTACGATTATTTCGGGTTTTGTTTGGTGATATTTTGAAATACAAGGTCCCCATTCCTCACTTCCTTCAATAACACTTGTACTACCAATTACATATCCAGTTTTCTTTGTCATTCCTTGGGTCATAGCTTCAATTAATACTTCAGCATCATTATAATGATCCGTGTGGCTGTGACTAACCATGATTATATCTAATTTACGGGGATTAACACCATATTGGTGGCTTCTTACTAAAGCTCCTGGTCCTGGATCGATATGTATGTTTTTATTATCTATATCATCAATTCTAAATCCACCCGTCATCCTCTTTTGGCTTATGGTAGCAAATCTTCCGCCACCAGTACCTAAGAATTGTAATTTCATTAATAAACGGCTCCTCTTTAAATTATGGGTTAGGATTTTAGATCTATTTTAAAGTTTTTTTTAACCTTTTTTTCTTCACCCTTTTTCAATAGTTTTTTATTCTATAATTATTAGTAAGTTTTATTATTTATTAAACTTTTCTATTTGTTTATAAAATATTTTAATTCAACTATAAAAATTATAATTAAATAACTATTTTTTTTAGAAAATGTCTAAATGGTACATTGAAAAATTATGATAATTTAAATAAATATATAAAGTATACTAAACTATTTCTTAGTTAACATAGGTTTTAAATATTTACCTGTATAAGTATCAGTTTTTGCAATTTCTTCAGGTGTACCTTCAGCAATTAGTTTTCCACCAGCATTTCCTCCTTCGGGTCCAAGATCAATAATATGGTCTGCAGTTTTTATAACATCTAAATTATGCTCAATTACAATCATAGTATTTCCACTATCTCGTAGTTTACATAATACTTTTAAAAGTCTATTTATATCATCAAAGTGTAAACCAGTAGTAGGTTCATCTAAAATATACAATGTTTTAGTAGTACTTTGTTTACTTAGTTCTTTAGCTAATTTTACACGTTGAGCTTCTCCACCAGATAATGTTGTAGCAGGTTGACCAAGGGTAACATAACCTAATCCTACATCTACTAATGTTTGAAGTTTCTTTTGGATACGTGGTATATTTTTAAAGAAGTCTAATGCTTCATATGCTGTCATTTCAAGTACATCATTTATATTTTTACCTTTGTATCTAACATCTAATGTTTCTTGGTTGTATCTTTTACCACCACATACTTCACAAGGTACATAGACATCTGCTAAGAAGTGCATTTCAATTTGTATTATACCATCACCAGAACATGCTTCACAACGTCCACCTTTAACATTGAAACTAAATCTTCCTGGTTTATATCCATGTTGCTTAGATTCAGTAGTTTGAGCAAATAATTCACGAATATATGTAAATACACCAATGTATGTAGCAGGATTTGATCTTGGTGTACGTCCTATTGGGGACTGGTCAATTATAATGATCTTATCTATATTTTCTACACCAGTGATAGTTTTATGTTTACCTATTTTATTTTTGTGTTTGTTTGTTAATTTTTCATAACAGCCATTGTATAAAATTTCATTTATCAAAGTACTTTTTCCAGAGCCAGATACTCCGGTTATACAGATGAATTTACCTAATGGGAATTTAACATCTATATTTTTAAGGTTGTTTTCTTGTGCTCCTTTAACTGTTATAAATTTACCTGATCCTTTATGTCGTTTTTTAGGTACTGGTATTTCCTTTTTACCTGAGAGATATTGACCTGTTAATGATTCAGGTGTATTTATTATTTCTTCTGGTGTTCCTTGTCCAGTAAGTTTACCTCCATTATCACCTGCTCCAGGACCAATATCTATAACATGATCTGCTTCAAGTATTGTTTCTTCATCGTGTTCAACAACAACAAGAGTGTTACCAATATCACGTAAATGTTTTAATGTTTCAATTAGTTTCATATTGTCTCTTTGATGTAATCCTATACTTGGTTCATCAAGAATATATACTGTATGTCCTCTAGTTTGTTTAGAAAGCTCCT
>CAYNSJ010000025.1:0-34225 GCA_964399835.1 uncultured Methanobacteriaceae archaeon
CCTTCAGTTGCTGAAGCTACAAGTTTTGGTGTGGATATCTCTGTGAAATCACGATCATAGAAATAATTTCTAGTTGTATGTAATAATTCACTTTTTATTTTGAATACAGCATTTACATCATGTTTTCTTAAATCAATAAATCTAGAATCTAACCTTGTATCCATTTCTGCATCAACTTTTTCAGTTGTATCTAATGGTAAAGGTAATTTAGATGTATTTATAATATCAATATTTGTTGGTATTAATTCTATTCCATTTGGTGCTTTATTAGACTCTTGTACAGTTCCGGTTACTGTTATTATTGTTTCTTTTTTTGCTGATCTTACATCAGCCATCATTTCTTCTGTAAGTTTTTTACTTGGTGCTGTAATTTGAGTTATACCTTTTTTATCTCTTAATAATACAAATACTATTCCACCAAGATCTCTTATCTCATGTACCCATCCAGTAACTTTTACTGTTTCGCCTGCTAATTCTGGACTTATTTCGTTTGAGTAATGTGTTCTTTTACATTTACTAAATATGTCTATTTCTGTCAAGTTAATTTCACCTATATTTAAATTTTAATTATTATATTAATTGTTTTATAAAATTATTATATGTATATCTTTGTTTTTTTATGTTCTTATATTTTCTAAAAAGAAAAAATAATATCAAATTAAGAGATATTATTTAACATCTTCAACTCGTTTTTTAAATGATAATGAATGAGCATAAAATCCTTCAGCTTCAGCTAATGTTATAACCATATCTTTCATATTATTTACTCCTTCAGGTGTAAGTTCTTGTACTGTTGGTTTTTTAATAAAAGATTCTGCTGATAATCCACTATACATTCTTGCTCCACCACTTGTTGGAAGAACATGGTTTGTACCAGATCCATAATCCCCACCAGCTACAGGGGTTAAATTTCCTAAGAATATAGATCCTGCATTATTAATTTTTTCTAACGTTTTATGTGAATCTTCAGTTGTTATAATCAAATGTTCTGGAGCATAATCATTAGTAAAATTTATTGCTTCTTCTAATGTATCCGTTATCAATATATGACCATTATTAGTTAAAGACTCTTCAATAATCTCTTTTCTTGGTTGATCTTTTGTATATTCAATGATATAATCTTTAGTCTCTTCAGCTAATTTAATATCAGGAGTAACTAATATTACTGCTGCATTAGGATCATGTTCTGCTTGAGCCATCATATCTGTTGCAATATAAGATGGATTTCCTGTATGATCACATAATACTAACAATTCAGAGGGACCAGCAGGGAATTCTATATCTACATCACCATAAACTAATTTTTTAGCTGCTGTTACAAAAATATTACCCGGACCTACAATTTTATCCACAGAAGGTATTGATTCTGTAGAATAAGCCATTGCTGCAATAGCTTGAGCTCCTCCAACTTTATAGATTTCAGTTGCACCTGCAATTGATGCTGCAGCTAATATTTCATCAGCAATAGTTCCATCTTGACTTGGTGGTGTACAACATATAATATTTTTTACCCCAGCTATTTGAGCAGGAATTACAGTCATTAATATTGTTGAAGGATATGCTGCTCTTCCTCCTGGAATATAACAGCCCACACTTTCCAAAGGCCTTATTATCTGACCAGCAGTTACACCTTCTTGAACTGTCATAGACCAATCTTTTGTTATTTGTTTTTTATGAAAATCTCTTATGTTTTTTGCAGCTTTTTCTAGTGCTTCTTTTAGTTTTGGATCTATATTTTTTACACTTTGATCTATTTCTTCTTGGGATACTTTTAAATTAGTCACATCCGCTTTATCAAATTTTAATGTGTAATCATGTACTGCCTTATCCTTATTTTTTTGTACATTTGCAATTATTTCTTGTACTGGTTGAATTACTTGATTTGCGTTAATTTGAGTTCTTTTTGTATATTCCGTTTTATCTACGTCATTTAATTTCTTTATATCTAGCAAGTTTTTATCCTCCAAAAGCATTATTAGTTTAAAATGATTTTGCAATAAAAAAAATAGTAATATATTATATAGATATATCTCTTCTTTATTTATTAAAAATATTTTTGAAAAAAAAATAAAAAATAGAAAGTAATAATGATTATATTAAATAATTTAAATTACTATTTGAATTAGGGAACAATATATAAAAATAATATGAATCATATTAGGGAACATTTTATATATTAATTCAGATATTAAATTATTAACTTTATCATCATTGTAAAAGGAAATGATTTTTTTAAACTACTTATAACTGTTAATGTCAAAATTACATCATGTAAGGGTTTGGTGTTCCTGGAACATCTCCACCCACAGCTTGTTCTTTTTTAGCTGCCATTACATCATCAATACGTAATATTTGTTCTGATGCTTCTGTTGCACCATCTATGATTTCCACAGTTCCAGCTTTTGGTTCTAATATACCATCTTTTACAACATCAGTTACTTCACCTTTTAGAACATTGATTCCATAGTTAGGTGATTTATCTTGAGCTGATCTTAATTCTGTAAGTATATCTAATGTATTAAGTCCTGCATTAGTTGTTAATGCCATTGGAATTTCTTCTAATGCTTTAGCATAACCAATGATTGCTAACTGTTTTTTACTGTTTATTGATTGAGCATATTTTCTAAGTACTTTAGCCATTGCCATATAAGAAGCTCCAGCTCCAGGTACAGCTTTTTCAGTTTCTATAGCTACTTTTACTGCTCCAATTGCATCATTTACTGCTTGTTCAAGTTCATCAGTGACTTGTTTTGTAGTTCCTCTAATGATTATGTTTAAAGTTCCAGGGTATTTACAATCTTCGACAAATATGTACTCCATATCTTCGAATACTTCTCTTTCGTAAACATGTCCAGCTTCACCAATATCTTTACTGGTTAACTCTCTTATGTTGTTTACAATGTTACCACCTGTAGCTTTAGCTAATCTTTCCATATCTCCACTTTTTACTCTTTTTGCTGAGAGTATTCCAGCTTTTGTTAGGAAATGTTGACCTAAATCACTTATTTTCTTATTACAGAAAAGAACATTTGCTCCAGCATCCACAATAGTTTGTACTTCTTCTTCAAGCATTGCTTTTTCTTTATCTAAGTATGCCTGCATTTCACCAGGTGCTGTAATTTTAATTTTAGCATCATTTTGTAATTCTCGTGCATCAATTGCATATTGTAATAATGCAATTTTTGCATTTTTAACATCTTTAGGCATTTCAGATTCTAAGACATTTTTATCTATGGTTACTCCTTCAGTGATTTCAGTATCTTCTACTGCTTCACCATGGATTTTTCGTAGTTTTATCATGTCCATGTCTATTTTACCATTTTCTTCTACATTAAGTAAAGCACTAACTAATTTTTCTGCCATTACATCAACATTATCAAATGGACCTTTACCTTTCATAGATGTAGCTGCTATTTTTACAAGTACTTCTTTATTTACATCAATAGAAATTTCATCTAATGTTTCTTTTGCTTTAGAAGCTGCATCTTGGAATCCAGATACTAATAAAGATGTAGATAAACCTTCTTCTAATAAGTTTTCTGCTTGTTTTAATAGCTCTCCAGCTAATACTACAGAAGTTGTAGTTCCATCAACAATTTGTTTTTCTTGTGTTTTTGCAAGTTCAACAAGCATTTCTGCTACAGGATGATCAACGTCCATTTCTTTTAAAATGGTATTACCATCATTTGTTATTTTAACATCCCCAAGAGTATTGACCATCATTTTGTCCATTCCTCTTGGTCCTAATGTTGTTTTTAAAGCATAGGATAATTCTTTACCTGCCATTATATTATTTCTTTTTGCTTGGCTTCCTATTTGTCTTGTTGTTCCTTGAGGTAGAATTATTATTGGTTGATATTGATTTTGATTTGCCATAATTCTTAAATCCTCCTTTTTGTATATTTCAGATTAAATTTCATTTTATCTAATTTTTTTATAGACTGACTGATTGATAAAATTCCATATTATTTTTTAGACTGATTATATGGAATTATAATTTAGATATTTAATGAAATGAAAATCTAAAATTCGTGTTTCATCTAAGACTGATATCTGATATGATATTTAGAAAAAAACATTGATTATCATTATTAAATTTATTAATTTCTTTTATTGTTTAAGATGTATGTTTTTTATATATAATATATTTATGGTATAAAAGTGGGTTTGACTTTATATAAATACTTTACTATTACATTAAAACTTGACTTAGAAAATTTTAAATTAAAAAATAAGATTATAAAAAAAATATAAAAACATTATAAAGAATAATAAGACTTAAAATAAAAAATAAAAAATTATAACGAAATAATAAAATTATTCAATATCCAACGTTTCTTTAAAAACAGATCTCAATTCATTCTTTGTGGAGTCATCATAAATTTCATCATGAATATCTTCATCTAATGTGAACATAGCTAATTCATATATAACTTTATTCAAAGCTCGACCATGTTCTGTTAAATAATAATCAACATTTACAGAAGAGCCTTCATCTGTAACAACGCGATCAATTAATTTATTAGAAACCATTTCTTTAAGACAATTAGACAAAACCTTATTTGATAAATCAGGTTTATCCTCTTTAAACTCTTTAAAACGTGTTTTACCAAAGAACATATCCCTTATAATTTGAATAATCCATTTCTTATTAATTAACTTAACAGCTTTATCAACTGGACAAATTATACACCTAGATTCATCAACTTCCATAATACCCATCCCTAAAATAAATATTAACATTATTTACTGATGATAATATATTGTTTACTTTATACTAATTAATTTTTAGTAACCATTTGGTAACCAAGTAACTTTACAGTTACAAATCCTTTATATAGAGCTTAAAATAGACTATAACTAGAAGTTAGAAAGTAACACTTCAAAATAAGTCTATAAATGTATTTAAATTACTAAAATGTAACTTAGTAACCTTTCAGTTACCCATTTTTTACTAAGTATTAAATATATAATAAGTTAAATTAACTTTAGAAATCAACAAATACTGATTTCTAAAAAAAAATAATAAATATAAGGAGTAAAAAACAATGTTTAAATTAAATTCATGGACTAATAAAGAAAATTATTACAATTCAAAAGTAGCACAAAATTATTTTAATAATATACATGCTACAAGTAAATCATCAGCATGCGGAGGCTCATGCGGAGCAGGAGACGAAAAAATATCATCAGCATGCGGAGGCTCATGCGGAGCAGGAGACGAAAAAATATCATCAGCATGCGGAGGCTCTTGTGGAGCAGGAGATAAATAAATAAATTATTATTATATCCTTAATTAATGAAAATTGAGGATATAATTTTATTATTTTATTAAAAGGATTAGTGATAAAGTTATGAAAGAATTCTTTACATTTCAATGGCATATAACAGATGATTGTGATCAACGATGTAAACATTGTTATATATTTTCAGAAGACAATAACATTCCTCTCATAACAATGAGTTATGAAGATTGTGAAACTGTATTTGAAAATTGTTTAAATATGTGTAAAAAAGTAAATAGAAAACCATACTTTTATATTACAGGTGGAGATCCAATATTACATCCAGATTTCTGGAAAATATTAAAATTATTTAAAAATAATAATGTTCCTTTTGGAATATTAGGAAATCCATTTCATCTTACTGATGAAGTCTGTAATAAATTAAAAAGTTATGGATGTGATAAATATCAGTTATCTATTGATGGATTAGAAACAACCCATGATTATTTTAGAAAAGAAGGTTCATTTAAAACTACTTTAGAAAAAATATCATGCATACGTAATGCTGGTATAAAATCTGTTATAATGACAACAGTATCTAAAACAAATATGAAAGAGATTCCTGAAATTATTGATATAGCTGTTGAAAATAATGTTGACATATTTGCATTTGCAAGATATTGTCCTACCAATCTTGACAAAAATTATACACACATGCAACCAAAAGAATATAAAGATGTGCTTAGTAAATGTTGGAATAAATTTGAAGAATATAAAACTTCCAATACTCATTTTAATTTAAAAGATCATTTATGGACATTATTTTTATATGAAAAAGGTTTATTTAAAATACCATCAAACTTAGATGAAAATATTATTTATGATGGATGTAATTGTGCAAATTCACATATAACTATACTTCCAAATGGTGATGTTTATGCCTGTAGAAGAATGGAAAGTAAAATAGGAAATGCACTAAATAAGAATATGTTTGATTTATTCTTTAGCAAAAATATGGATTTATATAGACAATATGATAAATTTGAAAAATGTTCAAAATGTGAATTACTCCGATTTTGTCGTGGTTGTCCTGCTGTAAGCTATGGATATACCCATAATATGTATTCAAGTGATCCTCAATGTTGGAAAGAAATTGAAGTTGAATAAAGGTGAAACTATTGAAAGCAGTTGTATTAAAAAAAACTTGTAAAGCAGACGATTTAAAAGTAACATTTACAGCTAAACCTGAAGTAAAAAAAGGATGGGTTTTAGTAAAGGTTAAAGCTTTTGGGATAAATCATTCTGAGTTATTACTTCGAGACCATGAAGCTGATTGTGATTATATTAAATTACCAATCATACCTGGAATTGAATGTGTTGGAGAAATTATAGATAATTCAAACAGTGATTTTAATTTAGGTGACATAGTAATTGCTTTAATGGGCGGAATGGGACGTAGTTTTAATGGTAGTTACTCTGAATTTGCATTATTACCTATAAAAAATGTATTCTTTGTAAATAAAAATCTAATTGAACATTTAAGTTTAGAAGAATTTGCTAGTATTCCTGAAACATTTTTTACTGTATATGGATCTTTATTTGAATCATTACGTTTAAATAGTGAAGATATCTTATTGATTCGTGGTGGTACAAGTTCAGCTGGAATTTGTGCTATTCAATTAGCTAAAAGTATTGGTTGTAAAATTATTGCAACTACAAGAAATATAGAAAGAATAGAAATACTAAAAGAATATGGTGCTGACTACGTAATAATTGATGATGGAAAAATATATGATAAAGTAATAGAAATATATCCTGAAAAAGTTACAAAAGTACTAGAATTAGTAGGTCCAAAGACATTAAAAGATTCAATGAGATGTTTAAGATATCATGGAATCATCTGTGTAACTGGCATTCTAGGAGATGAAGAGAATATTAAGGAATTTGATCCAATAAAAGATATTCTTAATGGAATATATTTAACATCATTTTTTAGTAATTTTCCAAATCAAGAAATCATAGATAAACTATTCAAACATATACATGACCATAATATAAAACCTATAGTTTCAAAAGTGTACAAGTTAGATGAGATAAGTAATGCTCATAAATTAATGGAAGATAATAAAACAGTTGGCAAAATAGTTATAAAAGTAGTAGAAGATTAAAAATGATAACAAAAGAAAAATGTTTTGAAATGTTAAGAAAAGTAATAGATGTATCTATTGCTACAGTAGATAAAAAGGGTAATCCACAAGTAAGAATTATAGATGTGATGCATATCTCTAAAGATACAATATATTTTTTAACAGCTCGTGGAAAGAATTTTTATAAAGAGCTTGAAGAAAACAATAATATCAGTATAGTTGGCTTAATAAATAACCGTATGATTAGAATACAAGCAAAAGCTAAAAAGTTAGAAGATCAAAAAAAATGGATTGACTTAATGTTTGAAGAAAATGGTGTTATGAATAATGTATATCCTGGTGATAGTAGATATATTCTAGAACCATTTTGTATAACTGATGGTGAAATGGAATACTTTGATTTAACTCAACATCCTATTTATAGAACTAATTTTCCCATAAATAATGGTGAAATATCTGAAAAAGGATTTTTTATTACTGATAATTGTATTAGTTGTGGAATTTGTACTGAAAAATGTCCACAAAAAGCAATAACAGAAGGTAATCCTTATATTATTCAAGAAGAACATTGTTTACACTGTGGAATATGTTATGAAAACTGTCCAAATACAGCTATTATAAGAAAATAATTTAATCAAATATAATAAATATGCTAACTTATAATAATATAGTGGTAAAATTGAATCAAGAAGAACGGTTAGATTATCTTTTAAATGAACTTATTAAAGAAAACGATGAAAAATTTTCAATGCCTATAGATTATGATAAAAAAAGGGATACATTAAGAGCTATGATGAATGTTCGTATGCCCCAACCAATTAGTAAAGAATTTTTAAAGATTCAAGATGATTTTTTAACTGAAGAAACCAATAATAAAACTTTAACAACTGCTGAAATGATTAAAACTATCAACTCAGATAGTAAACTTGCAATATGGCAGGGAGATATTGTAACATTAGCTATTGATGCTATTGTAAATGCATGTAATAGTAGATTATTAGGATGTTTTATTCCACTTCATAATTGTATTGATAATATAATTCATTCAGCTAGTGGAATTCAATTACGTAATGCATGCAATTATATAATGATTAAACAAGGTTATTCTGAACCTGTTGGACATGCAAAAATTACATATGGTTATAATTTACCTAGTAAATATGTTATACATACTGTAGGTCCAGCTATTCCTAATGGATCTTTACCAACAGATACAGATTGTGAAAAACTTAAATCATGCTATTTATCATGTTTAGAATTATCTAATTCTTATGATATTAAATCTATTGCTTTTCCATGTATATCAACAGGAGTATTTAATTTCCCAAAAGAAAAAGCTGCAAAAATTGCAATCAATGCTTCTAAAGAATACTTAGAAAATAATCCTGATACTAACATAGACAAAATAATTTTCAATGTCTTTGGAGATGATAATTATAATATATATCAAAATATTATTAAAAACCTGAGGAATTAAAATTATGCCTATAAAAGAAGATAAAATATATCAAGAAAAAATTAAAAAAATCAGTAAATTAATTAATGATTCAGAAGTGATTCTTATTGGTATTGGTGCTGGTATGAGTGCTTCTGGTGGATTAAATTATATGAATACTGATTTTTTTAAAAAACATTTCCCCCAATATTATAAGTTAGGTTTTAAAAATAATATTGAAACTATGGGAAGCTTATGGGATTTAACTAGTCAGAATGTAACAGCATACTGGGGCTATTGGGCAAATCATATTAATACAATGAGATTTGAATCACCTTTAACTAAACCATATATTTATTTAAGTAATATTTTAAAGGATAAAAAATATTTTATATGCTCAACTAACGCAGATGGCCAGATTGAAAGATCAAATGTTGATCAAAATAAAATATATGCACCACAAGGTAATTATAAATATTTTCAATGCATTAAACCTTGTGAAGAAAAAATATATGATGATGAACCTTTTATTAAAAACATGATAAATAATATGGCTGATGAATATCATATCTCTGAAGATACTATACCTTATTGTCCTAACTGTGGTAACTACTTAATTCCTAATCTTAGAAAAGATAATAAATTTATTGAAAAACCACATATAAAAAATAAAGCAGTATATAAACAATTTATTAATGATTCATTAGATAAAAATACATTATTACTTGAATTTGGAGTAGGTTATAACACACCAGTAATTATAAGATTTCCTTTTGAAGAAATAACTTATAAAAATCCAAATAGTCATCTTGTAAGATTTAATCTTACTAAACCAGAGGTTCCAAAAGCAATAGCAAAAAGATCTATTTCTATGCCCTATGATATAAATCAATCATTAGAAGATTTAGTATAACCTCCTTTTAATATTAATTCTTATTTTTTATCTTTAAAACACAAACAATAATTAAGAATATTTGTTACTGTTGAAAAAATAAATGTGTATATAACTACATATATTATATTATTATAAAACAGGAGAATTGATTTGATCATGAATATGAATGGTATTAAAAATTATCTTCAAAATATCCATTGGATATATCTAATTCTTGTTATTATTATACCAATAGCTTTAAATTATGTATATCCTCTTGCTGGTGTTTGGCTTATCATAGGTTCTTTAATTTTAGGAATATTAATTAAAGAAAATAATGATTTAAACTACATATTATTTTATGGTACTATCTTAACAATTTGTTTATTTGCAGCATTTTATTATACACCTACACTTAATTTAAGATATGGATTTATATTATTTTTCTTCTGTCTTTTCATAAGTCTTGCTTTCATATGGATTGGTACTGCATTAAAACCTTATTTTACAAATTATTACAAAAAAGTATCTAATAGAAACAAAAATGTAGAAGAAAGAGAAGAAGAAAGATTAAAAAAGAAACAAAACAAATAATATTTTAAAGAGTTAACTTATAATACTCTTTAATAACTACTTTTAAATAAAATTTATTCAAAGTGTTTTGTAAGATAATATCTCTTTTTATTTTGTGTTTTATTCTTATATTCAATAGCTTCATTTGGACAACTATTTATACATGCTAAGCAATGTGTACAATTTGAGCCCCATACTACTTTTTTATCTTTTAAAGAAATATTATTTAATGGACATACTTCGATACATTGACCACAACTATTACATTTATCGGTTGTTTTAAAACCATTTGCAGATATTTTAAATTTATAATATAATCCATTAACAATAGCTGAATCCAATATATCAATTATATTAACTGGAAACTCTTCTGATTTTTCATTATTATTTATCTCATTAGCAATATTTTTTATTTGAACATCTGCATTCTCAAGTAATAATTCTATTTCTTCATCATCATTAGATGATACTAACACAATATTATTTGCAGGCATCATTATTGCATAAAATCCTTGTAAATCAAATGATTTATATTTACAAGTTTCTTCAATATATTTAATTGTATTTCCAGGACTACTCGCACAATTTACAACAAAATATACTTTATTAGACCCTTTAAATTCACTACTTTTAATAAAATTATCAATTATATGCGGTATTCTCCATGCATATACTGGTAAAACAAATACATAAGGTTTATCCGAAGTAAATGATTCATCAGTACTGTTATTTTTTAGAATCTCATTTATTGAAACAAGTTCATCATTGGTATAATGAGCTATTCCTTCTGCAATATACCTGCTATTACCTGTTCCTGTAAAATAGAATATCATAATTATCGCTCCTTATTTTATTTAATAAAATCTTTTTAATACTTTTGTCATTTTTTCAGATAATGGTAACCCAATATGTTTTATGAATCCTCTTTTATATGTAAATCCATTTCCTTCAAATTCTTTAGATACTTCAGTTAATTTTGTTGGTATATCTATACTTTGAGGACATCTTGGTTTACAAGCACCACATTTTATACATAATCCTGCATTTGTAGGTTTATTTATTATACCTCCAACTACCATATAATATTGTCCTGTAGCTTCATAAATAGGTCCTCTTTTTCTATTAAAAAGGTATTTATCATTATATATTCTAAAACATTCAGGTATATTAACTCCTTGAGGACATGGTTTACAATACCCACAACCAGTACAATTTACCTCTAATTTATCTTGCATTATTATTTGTACTTCTTTTATAGCATTTAAATCATTTACTGTTAATGAGTCTGGTTTTACTTTTTTGGCTATTTCAATATTTTCTTGTATTTGTTCTAAATTTCCCATTCCAGATAATACACAACTTACTTCTTTATGATTTAATACCCAACTTAGACCCCATTCTGCAGCAGTTTTATCAGGATCAACTCTTTTAAAGATATCTTGAGCTTCTTGTGGTATTTCTCCAGCTAATATACCCCCTTTTAATGGTTCCATTATTATTATTTTCATTCCCTTGGAATATGCATATTGCATTCCACTATATCCTGCTTGTATATTCCTATCTAAATAATTATATTGCATTATACAAGAATCCCAATCATACATATCCACAGCTTCTTGAAATTCTTCTCCAGAACCATGATAAGAAAAACCTATATTATTTATTTTTCCTTCTTCTTTTGCTTTTTGAACAAAATCAAAAAGTCCCAATTTTTCTAATCTTCTTAAAGTTTTTAAGTCTACACTATGTGTATAATAATAATCAATATGATCGGTTTGTAATTTATCTAACTGCTCGTTTAAGAATTTATCCATATCTTCTCTTGATTTAACCATATATGCTGGAAGTTTTGTAGATAATTTGATTTTTTCTCTATATCCATCTTTTAATATTTCTCCTAAAAATTTTTCGCTTTCTCCCCCATGATAAACATATGCTGTATCCACATAATTTATTCCATGATCTATTCCATAACATATAAATTCTTTTGCAACTTTTCTATCTATTGTCCCATTATTTGTAGGAAGTCTCATACAACCTAATCCTATTGGAAAAAATTCATCTTCAGTCCTTTTTATTGTTTCTCCCATATTATTCACCTACCTTTTTTATTTTTGATAATATACATGTATTGTTATTAGTTTCATTTTTAGGTTTTTTATGATATGCTTTATTAATTATTCCTTGTTCATTAAACCAAGCAAGTAATATATTTCTTATTATTTCTGAATCGCTATTTCCCATTATACCTTTAAATTCTCTTACCATTTCAATTTGTTCATCTGATAACGATATGTTAACTCTCTTTCCCATATTATTACACCAAGTTCTGTTACAATTATGTTACACTATTGTAACATATAGTATATAAAAGTATCCATACATAATCATAGAAAATAGTAAACTATAATTATTAAAAATTAACAAAGTATTTTTAATGATAATATTAAGAAAAATATATCAGACAAAAAAATTAGTATTCTATTTTTAAATATTTTATATAAATAATGAAACCATATTATAACTTTTTTTATTGTACTCATCATTTTTTTGTACATTAAAAAAATTGTTAAAAACAATATGTTTACTAGGATCATAATATGGCCTTAAAAATAAAATAATGAATAATAAAAAAAAATCAAAGGTAAAATAAATATGAGATATAGATGTACCATCTGTGGATATATTCACGATGAAGAAAAAACAGGAATTCCTTTAAACGAATTAGGAAAATGTCCAGTATGTGGACAACCAATATCAAAATTTGAATTAATTGAAGATGAAGAAGAAGAAATAAAAGAAGAAAAAACTGAAACCAACACTCGTGAACCAAAAAAACAAGAAAAATTACCATACCCTTCAGAATTTGCAAGAACCGATTCATCAGTAAGATATATGGATACAGTACACGAAATGGCCGTTTCAGGAAAACCTATCATAGGATCAATGGGGACTAAAATAAAAATGCCTAATTGGGATGATGTTGTAATATTAGGTACTCAATTAAATCCAAGCCCATTGAATGAAGATGATGAAGTAAATACAACAACAATAATAGGAAAAACTGCAAAAAAACCAATGGTTATAGAAAACCCTGTATTTATCTCACACATGTCATTCGGAGCACTATCAAAAGAAGTAAAAATATCATTATCTAAAGGAAGTGCACTAGCAAAAACAGCAATGTGTAGTGGAGAAGGTGGAATATTACCTGAAGAAAAAGAAGCAGCATATAAATATATTTTTGAATATGTACCTAACAAATACTCAGTTAATAAAAAAAATTTAACAGAAGCTGATGCTATTGAAATTAAGATAGGTCAAGGTACAAAACCTGGTATGGGCGGCCATCTTCCAGGAGATAAAGTAACTGAAGAAATTGCAAAAATTAGAAATAAACCAGTAGGTCAAGATATCATCTCACCATCAAAATTCCCAGGAATAAACAATGCAGAAGATTTAAAAAAATTAGTAGATCATTTAAGAGAAGAATCTGAAGGAAGACCGATAGGTATTAAAATAGCTGCAGGTCGTATTGAAAGTGATCTTGAATACGTATGTTATGCTAAACCAGATTTTATAACCATTGATGGTAGAGGTGGAGCTACAGGTGCTAGTCCTAAAATAATAAGAGATGGTACATCCATACCTACTATTTATGCTTTATATAGAGCTCGAAAATATTTAAATGAAAATAAAATACAAACTGATTTAATAATAACTGGAGGACTACGTGTATCAAGTGATTTTGCAAAAGCTTTAGCTATGGGTGCTGATGCTATTGCTATAGCTACAGCAGGTTTAATGGCTGCTGCTTGTCAACAATACAAAATATGTGGTACAGGAAATTGTCCTGTTGGAGTTGCAACACAAAATAAAGAATTACGTGCTAGATTAAATACTGAAATTGCAACAAACAGGGTTGCTAACTATTTAAATGCAACATTAGAAGAATTAAAAACTTTTGGAAGAATAACAGGTCATGATGATATACATAACTTACGTATAAATGATTTAGCTACAATAAGTAAAGAAATATCAGAATACACTAATATTCCTCATGTATAAAATTATTTAAAAAAAATAGGAGAATGTGATATCTTCTCCACAATAACCTTCTTATTTATTATTATGTTCTTGAACAGCTTCATCAACTATAGTCATGATAGATTTTTTAAGATCGTAATCATCATTTATAGCTATTGGAATATTATCACAATATACTACTTCTAAACCTCTATCCAATGCATCTTTAGTTGCTACGTCGACTGCAGCTGCTTTTAATTCTGTTAACATTATATCAACATTGTCAATATTACGTTCTATATCTTTTTGTAGCAATGGTCGATCTGATAAATGTGATGTAATTTCAACTACTTCACAGTTAAATTCTTCTTCTAGATACTCTTTTAAAACTGGTTGAATCTTTTCAGGTGCAGTTGTAGCAAATAATACTTTTTTATTTTCTATAGAATCTACTGGTGATGGACGGAATATTGTTGGTACTATATCAGCTTCAGGATTTATTTCTTTTATTGCTACCATTAATTTATCCAACTTTTCTTTTGGACAAATTACTTCATCACACATAGTAATAATTACAAGATCAGCTAATTTTATTCTATACGGTCCAAAATACTCAGTTATATTTTCTATAGGTTGTGTTGCTCCAACTAAAACTATTTGTTTATTAGTTTTTACAGGAGGTATTGCAGCTCCACTTCCTTCTATAGCTATTAAATTTGTATTTAATTCATTAGTTTTTTTAGCACCCTCAGCCATATTACTAATAAATACTTGTCCTGCCATTCCACCACCACATCGACGGCAACCAACTGTTAATACTCTGCTCATTAATGCATCTTCCCAATGATCTGATGCAGCATGAATTCCTTTATCTGATTGTTCCATTAAAAATTTTGGTGTAAGTTTTATTTTATCCCCATGCACTACTTCAGGTATTTCTGGTCCACCCCTTCCCATTGCTACTATACATGGTGTGTATCTTTTATCTTTATTTATTAATCGAGCTGTATATGCTGATACAGCTGTTTTTCCTATTCTTTTTCCGGTTCCTAATATTTTATAGGAAGGATTTTCTAATACATCTTTTTCATCTAACGGCTTAAATTTAAAGTCGGGTCCTTCATATGGAACTCCCTGTTCCAATACTATTGTTGCTATTTTAAATCTTTTTCCATAATCAACAACAGGTTCATCTGATAAATCTATTACCATATCAGCTTTATATTCTTTTATTGTATCTTTTATTAAATCATAAGGTATTTCATGATGATTTTTTCCAAATATTACGGGTTTATTAAATATTCCACTAATTTTATTAGGATCTTCATCCCTTAATTTTTCTGTTCCACCAATAAATAATAATACTTCCACATTATGTCCCATTTGTTCTATTTTATCTACTGCAGATTTTGTAACTGGAAAATAATGTTCTCCATCAACTAAGCATATTACATTTTCATATCTTTCTGTTTTCATAGTTTACACTTATTCCTAAAAGCTGTTATTATTTTGTTCAATATTATTTGTTATATATTACTTTATCCATATGTTATTGTTATTTATTGTTATATGAAATATATAAAAGTTAAAAAGAAAAAATAAGAAAATTAAAATACAATAATTATTATGTTATCCATCTCTTAAATTATAAATAGATCCAATAGCTCTACTTTCAAATATGATATATAATGGTGCTATTATAAATAACATAAGAATAACTATTAAACATATAGTCATCCAAGAAGATAAAGTACTAAAAGATATTGAACTAAATAATTGACCTATTACTAAAGATACTAATAATGAAACCAGTGTTATTGCAAACGAAAATAATATGAAAAATCCAATCATTAAGCTTAAAATAAATATATAAAACTCAAAATATATTTTTAAACCTATTGAATCCATTATATCAATGATTGTATTAAAATCAAATGCTTTTACAATTGAACCTGTATTAACCATATGTACTACAGATATTATTGAAATAAAATAACAAATAAACCATAATGCAAATACCGGTATTAAGATATATTCAATATACGTTGTTTCAAATAACAGACCAAATAATAATAGTATAAAACCTGGAAGTAACCATAAAAATTTTACAATAACTATTTTAATACCATTCAACATCAATTCTTTAAAATTATCTAATTTTGGTAAACTTTCTTTAACATTAATTATACCATGTAAACTAGCATCAATTATTCTATAAGAATAACCTCCAATAATAAAAAATATAAAAATGGATACTAGTATACCTAATATCATAAATGTAAGTTCTAAATTAAAAGATACATTTTTATGTATTAATATTAACAATACAGGAACCAACAAAGTACTTATCATGAATAATAAGCCCACTTTTAAAATTGTTTCTTTATCCCCCATTGAATATACCATTGCATCTTTTATAACATCAAATATCATTTTATTTCTCCTGTTATTCTTCATCTAAGAAGAATACATCTTCGATATGATCTTGTTTTAATATTTTAGTTATTTGATATGCAACAAGTAATGAAGGATTGTATCGACCATTTTCCAATGCATTAACTGTTTGTCTTGTGACTCCTACCTTACTAGCAAGATCTTTTTGACTAATTCCCATTTCTTGACGTAGATATCTTATTTTTGTTTTCATAAATAGTACAAACCCTACATTATTATTCTTATTACATAGTATGTATAATAAATTATTTATTTTATTCATTTATTAATCACAACTGAATATCTGTTTTTGTAAAATATAACCAACTAACAAAATAACCACCAATACATACAAGCATAATTATCAATATGGAATAGATTGGACTATAATGATAAATTGTTGATTTTAATCCTATTTCACCAGCAGGTAATAAATAAGATGCTGCATAGGGGAAATATCCCACTATTGAATGACCATACCCCATAAGATTTATTAAAGTTACCATAATACCCAATAATATAGTAGGAATAATATTTTTTAACCATAATGTTAAAAATATAAATGGTGTCAAAGAAAGAACAATTAATACATCTGATATCATAAAATGAATAAATGAATCTATTAACAAAGTTCTTGTTAATCCTGTTGCTCCACCTAAATAACCAACAAATATTGTACCTAACCAAATAATCATAGTTAATATTAAACTCAATAATAATAATGTTATATATTTACTAAGCAATAACTCTGTTTTTGATACTGATGTTGTCATTATTGATTTTAATGTATGATCAACATATTCATTATTAAATATATGGAATAGAATAACTCCAAATAAAAGAACACCAAACACTAAAGTCATATAAACATTACTTTGTTGTAATACATCTGTAAATGTTATTTTTTCAGTATATAATGTTAATGATAAAAACAACAAAGCAGGAATACCTAAACTTCCTATTAAAGATATCAATAATGTAAATGAACTTTTAAGCTTTAAAAACTCACCTTTTATTAAATTTACAAACAATTTATTCAGCTCCTATTAATTTTGAAAAATATTCCTCTAAATTATCTTGAGATGTTCTTATTTGATTAACTGCGATGTTATTTTTTATAAATTCATTATTTATAATTACATTCTTGTTAGAACAACTGATTTTTAAATATTTATTATCTATTTTTTCAGATGAAATATTAAATTCATATTTTAATATATCACTAGCTTCTTCAAGATTTGATACTTCAAATAACGTATATTTTTCAGTTTTTTCGTGCACTTTGTCCATACTCATTTCTTCAATTAACTGTCCATTATGAATTATTCCAATAGTATCTACTAATTGTTCAATTTCTGACAAAATATGACTTGAAATTAAGATAGTTATTCCTTCTTCTTTTGATAATTTTTTAATATAACCTCTTATTTCAGATATTCCCATAGGATCCAAACCATTAATTGGTTCATCTAATATTAATAATTCGGGTTTATTCATTATAGCTTCTGCTAATGCTAATCTTTGTTTCATACCTAAAGAGTAATTTTTAACTTTCTTTGTCATCATCTCTTCTTGTAAATTCATAGTTACTAATGCATGTATAATCATCTTTGAATCATTAAAACCATTTAGAGATGCAAAATATTTTAAATTTTCATATCCTGTCAAATTTCCATAAAAACCTGGTGCTTCTATAATAGTACCAACTTTTTTGTATAACTTCTTATTATTTTCAATGTTTTCACCAAATATTTTTATTTCACCTGATGTTTTTTGACTTAGTTGTGTTATCATAGACATTGTTGTAGTTTTTCCAGCCCCATTTATCCCTAATAATCCATAAATTTCACCTTTTTTTACTTTTATATTGATGTCATTTACAATAATTTTTCCTTTAATCTTTTTTGTCAAGTCTTTTGTTTCTAATACATACTTCAATTTTTTCACCTTCTTTATGTTTTTACACAAGATCTTATGTAAAAAATATTTTCCAAATGTTAAAAATATATTACATATGTAAAAATTATATTACATCATATATAAAGATTTCCTTAAAATTCAACAATAAAAAAAGAGGTTAAATGTATTATAAATTATATTAAATAATTAAAATCATAATATGCTATATTAAAAATAAGAATAATATCAATAATTCAACTAAATTCATTAAATATATTTGTATTCTCAATTTATTTTAAAAATAGGATCACCAAGAATTAAATCTTTTAAATTACTAAGAATTAATACCTGTTGACCAATAGAATTTTCTTTAAATAATAGTATACTTAATCTAATCTAGTTTTTCCAGAAATTATATTTTGATAATCTTCATAATTTTCTTTAAGTAATGTAGGAATATCAAGTTCATATGGACATTTAGTTTTACATAAACCACATTCAGTACAATCTTCTATTTTTTTCATTACTTTTTGGAAATCTTCAGTTAGAAATGGTTCAGGAGGCATACGTCTTAACCATAATGACATTCTAGCACAAAGATTAATTTTTATATCTTGTGGACAAGGCATACAATATCCACATCCCCTACAAAAGTTTCCTTGTAATTCATTTTTATCGTTATTTATAATTTCTGCTACATCTTCCATTGTAGGTGGAACCATTGAACAATCTAAAAATTCAATAAGTTCTTCTTCTCTTTGTATTCCCCATATTGGAAGAACATGATCAAACTGATCAATATATGCATAAGCTGCTTTTCCACTTGAAAGTAATCCACCAGCCATTGCTTTCATTGCTATAAATCCCATATTATGTTCTTTAGACATACGTACTACTTGTAAATCTTTTTCTGTAGCTAAATAAGAAAATGGAAATTGTAAAGTTTCATATAAATCAGATTCAATAGCTTCTTTAGCTACTTCTAATTTATGAGCTGTTATACCAATATGTTTTATTTTACCTTGTTCTTTAGCTTCAAGCATTGTATCATAAAGTCCTGATTCATCACCAGGTCTTGGACAAAATGAGATATTGTGAAATTGATACAAATCAATATAATCTGTTTGTAACTTACTTAAACTAGTCTCTAAGTCCTTCCAAAAATCTTCAACAGTTACCGCTTGCGTTTTTGTAGCTATTATTACATCTTCTCTAACCTGTTTTAATGCTTTACCTACACGTTCTTCACTGTTAGTATATGCTCGTGCAGTATCAAAGAAATGCATACCATTATTATACGCTTTTTGTAATAAAAAAATTGCATCACTTTCAGGTATCCTTTGAAGAGGTAATGCTCCAAAACCATTTTTATTTGTTACAATCCCTGTTTTACCTAACTCTATCTTTTTAAACATTTAAAATCATCTATCCAATTAATCAATTTTATAAAATTCTTTTTAATATAATAATTTATTTATCATGGGGACTTATTAATAATTATATATATTTAGAAAACTAAAGAGATTTTCTTAGGAATTTTTCAAGTTTACAAATGATAGTCTTTACATATATCTAAAAATCATATTATTAAAATAAATTTTAAAATAACTTTGATTATTATAAAAATTTTTTTTATTGATCTTAATAATTTAAGCTAAAATTCAAAAAAAGTTTAATAAAATATATCAAAAACAAAAGTTACACTTGAAATATATGTCTGAAAATTATTACATAAATCCAAAAAATATATATTATTGCTAGAATAGATAATTATATATAATAATTTACTATACTCAATTTTTTAAATTATCATTAAAACGGGATATTTTTAGTTTTAAATTAATCATTATAATGTAATAACTGTATAGTACTATATAAAATAGGAGGGAAAGAAATGTCAAAAGTTAAAGGAACAAACAGAAGAACTCGACCTAAATCTGGTTACAAAAAACAAGGAAATAAAAAAGGTAGAGGCGTAAGAGAAAAAAGATACCATGGATAAGTAATTATCCCCAATAAATATAAGAAGGAGTAATATTACTCAAATCTTCTTATTCTTTAGATATAATAACACCCACTGTATATTAAATACTATTTTTAAAATATTATAATTGTAATAAATTATTTAATTTATCCCAATGCCATTTATTATCGCGAGTCCATCCTGTTGCAACACTAGGAATTAATATATTATCTTGGAAATCTCCACGATATCCATAACGCATACTATTTAAACCCACAAGAATTAAGATTGATTTTGGACGTGTATATGCTACAAAATAACGTCTTATAATATCATCAAATGCATTATTAAGTCCTTGTTCTAATTTATACTCCTCAGATAAAGGTGAATATTCTCTTAAATAGCGTTCTAACTGATATGTTTTACCACCATTTAAAGGATACCGTTTAAAAGCATTGTTACGTGATTTATTCTTAATATCGGATCCAACATCAACAATTATTATATCAAATTCCAATCCCTTTGCTTGGTGAATAGACATTATGTTAAATGTATCATCCATATTTGCATCAAACATATCATCATCAATATCAATAGCTCCCGTTGCAATAGGAACTAAAATATGCCAAAATATTTGATTAGGAGTTAAATGTTCATCTTCATTAATAGCATTGTTAGTTTGATTAATTGTCTCAAATATTATATCTGCATAAACTTTATTTTCAGGAGTTTCATCAAGTAATGGTTTTACCTCTTTAATAATATCATTTAATAATTCAGATAAATTAATAATTTCAGATGTATCTAATAATGAAATATCATGTTCAGAAACATAAGCTTCTCCCTGTTTTCTCCATAATTTTATAGTCTTTTTTGTATGTGGTGGTATGTTCTCAATTTTTTGTTCAACTATACCTTTACTATCTATATTAATAAGAAGTAATCCACATATTATAGAAACAATTTCTGTAGATTCAATATCTTGTCCTCGTGGATTAAAAACAGGAATGATCGGATCTTTATATGATAAACTATCACGTAAATAATAGGGAAGTCTTTTATTATTATATGCTGTTATTTCACGAGGAGAATTCATTAATAATGCAATAGAAGGATTTTTTTTGTTAGTTTTTATATTATATTTTTTACCATTTCTTACTACAACATGATCTTTATTAGTCTTAAGATCATAAACAAGATTGGATAAATCTGTTGATAACTCCATTATATTATTACGAAACATACCCATAACAGGTAAACCTTGAATTGTATCATTAGTTTTAATAATAGATGGTTTATTAGTTGTACGTGCTTTTTGATAAGTATCATCTAAATGAACATACTCATTTGTAAAATTAATTATATTCTCAGTAGATCTATAATTTTTTTGTAAATAAATTTTCTTAGGTGTTAAACCTAATTGTTTTTTTATTCTTTCAATATAATCTGTAAATAGATTAATTGTAGCACCACGAAATCTGTATAACGCTTGATCTTCATCACCAACAACAGTAACATTACCATTATTAGATTTCACATATTTTATCATTTCAAAATATATTTGTTCTTGAAGTAGATTAGTATCTTGATATTCATCAATTAATAAAACAGAAACATTTTTTAACCTTTTGATTTCTATATTTTTAAGACTGTTATAAAATTCATATTCTAATAATGCATAATCATAAATATTTCTATTCTTTAATTGAAGATAATATTCATCAAGAAAAGTATATAATAATTTTTCTCTATCTGCATTGTCTTTAAGTTTTGATTTATCAACTAAATCATAGTAGATACGTTCACGTATCTCTTGAATTTGTTTATTCATATCAGATGTATTAAGACCACTTTGTTGATCTTTGAATCTCTTAAAAAATTGTTTAAGTTTTTTATCTTTATTTCGTTCATCTGTTAGAAAAATCTGCATCATAATAGCTGAAGATGTGAAATTATCAATAACAGTTATATCTTTTATATCGTTTAAAATATCTTCAGCTATACTATCTAACGTACCAATCAATATATTATCAAAATTTATATCTTGATTTAACTTTAGATTAGTTAATAATGATTCACCCCAACTTATTGTACGCTCCTTGAGTTGACTAGCTGCTTTTTTTGTAAATGTTGTTACAATAATCTCATCAGGTTTTATATCATCAACAAATATATATTTTAAAATCTTAAGAACTAAAACTGTTGTTTTACCACTACCCGGACCTGCAATAATATGTTGACTTTCAGATAAAGGTGCTAATATTGCACTTTCTTGTGCTTTATTCTCAGCAATATCCTTATTTATTACATCTTTAACTAAATATTCATATCTATCTATTGTTATCATAACAAACATCCCTAAAAAAAAGTAAAAAAAAAGTTATTTATGTTTTTGTTTTAATTTCTTCATCAAACTCTTTAAATTGTTTTGCTAAACCTCTGAAGTATGGTATAAATACACTATGTATAATTAACCTATCTGGATCAATACCTTCTTCTTTTAGTTGTTGTTTCATAATTTTTACATTGTTACGTACCTTTTTATGTGTTTGTGTTTCTGGATATTCTCCTAAAAATACACCATCCGCTCCATGAGTAAGTGCATATTTTACATGCCTATACTTTACACGATTAATATATGGAACTTGTATTATTCTTATAGACTCAGGACAAGTTACACGGTTAACTCCCATGTTATCTGCAGAAATATTTCCTATTTTATCAAGGAATGCAATTATTATATTTTCATCATCCTGTTTATTTTTAATTGCTCCTTCAATAGCTGCTTCTAATTTCTGATCACTTTGTCCTCTTATACTAATAGCTTCTTCTTTACAAGATACTAAACATGCACCACAACCAGTACAAGATAATGGATCTACATAAATTTCATGATTTTCTAAAGTTATTGCATTAAATATACAATTTTTAATACAATCCTGACATAATGTACATTTCTTCATATCTGCTTTAGCTATAAATGGTTCTACTTCAATACCACCCTTCATCAATTCAGATACTTTTGCTGCTGCAGCATTTGCTTGTATAACACTATCAGTTATATCTTTTGGACCTTGAGCTGTTCCACAAACAAATATTCCTTGTACATCTGTTTCTACAGGTTTTATTTTTGGATGTTTTTCTTTGACAAAATTATCTTCAGTCAATGAAACATTCAATGTTTCAGCCAATCTTTTAGTTCCAGAAGAAGGTTCTAATGCTGCTGCAAGTACTACTAAATCTGTATCAATTTCTTTACGTTCACTAGTTAAAGTATCCTCTATTCTTACAACCATATGTCCATCTTTCTTAGTTACTTCACCTGGTCGTCCTCTTATCAATTGAATACCCTGCTGTTGTCCATATTTATAATATTTCTCATACATACCTGGAGTTCGTATATCAGTATAACAAATAATAACTTCTATATTAGGATAATGTCTTTTAATTAAGTTTGCATTCTTAATGGCTACCATACAACATATTTTAGAACAATATTTATGGCCATCTGGTTTATCATCACGAGACCCTACACATTGAATCATAACCACTCTTCGTGGTACTTTACCTGTTGATGGTGTTAGTAATTTACCATTAGTTGGACCATTAACTCCCATTATACGTGCTAGTTGCATTTGAGAGAGAACATCAGGATATCTATGATGTCCATATTCAGGTCGTTTAGATAAATCAAATCGTTTATGACCTGTTGCTATTACTATAGCACCTACATTTAAAGAGATTCTATCATCTATTGCATTTAAATTTATTGCATCTGTATTACATACTGTTTCACATTTACCACATTTAATACAATACTCTTCATCAAGTGAATATTTATTAGGTACTGCTTGAGGAAATGGTTTATAAATAGCTTTACGCATTATTAATCCTTCATTCCAGATATCTGGAGCATCAACTGGACATACATCTGCACAATTACCACATGCAGTACATTTATTTACATCTACATATACTGGTTTTTTCTTAAGCATTACATTAAAGTTTCCAGATCTTTTTTCAGATCGTTCTACAGTTGTATTTACCAAAATATCAATATTTTTATTTTGAACTGCTTCGTTAACTAATGGATTTAATAAACACATTGCACAATCTTCCGTAAGTTTTGCTGGTGAAAATACTTTACCTACCTGCACCATTGCTCCACCTACTGTTGGTTTTTCTTCCACAAGAGTTGTCTTAATACCTTGTTTAGCAAGAGATAATGCCACAGTTATACCTGAAATTCCTGCTCCAACTACTAATACACTACGTCTTACTTTTCCAAGTGTTAAATCTAATGGTTCACTATATTTTACGGATTCTATACCTGAATTTACTAAAGATAATGCTTTTCTTGTAGATTGATAATCATCATCAGTTACCCAAGAACATTGTTCTCTTATATTAGGCATTTCAAACAAGTAAGGGTTTAATGGTTCAATATATTTTTGGAATGTTTCACCATGTGTTACTTTTGAACAAGCAGCTATTACTATACGATCCAAATCTTCCCTTATAATTTGTTCTTTTATTATTTTACCTCCTTCCATAGAACAGAGGTTTTGATAATGTTTTACAACTTGAACATCTTCATTTTCAATTAATTTATCTTCCATTAATTTAATATCCACTGTATCCGATATATTTCCACCACAACAACAAAGAAATACTCCTATTTTATGTTTCCCATCATCCCTCATAGAATCATCCTCGTTTAACATAGTCTATACCTAATTTATCTAATAATGGTTCAACTGATACAGAATGAGTCTGTATTCCCAATATTTTATAAGGATCTGCACCCATATATAAAGCTACAAGTTGAGAAACATTAAGATGGACCATATTATATTTATGGCCTGCTTGTTCTTCGATTATATGTTGATATCTATCAAATTGTAAATGACAATTTGGACACATATGCACAAGTAATTCAACATCTTGTTCATATAAACTCTCAAATTTTTCTTCTGTAACCGCTAAAGATAATTCTTTATTTGCATATCTCTGTCTAAATCCAGATCCACATGTCATTTTCTTATGATCATACCACCCTATTGTATCAGCACCCATTGCATGACATACTTCATCTATTACTCTAGGATCACGCACTCCTGCTATTGTATCATTATAATGAACTTTACAATAATGACATCCATGATGAGTAGCTATAGTAAGATCAGATAAATCTATTTTTTTGTATTCTGGAATTTTTTCTTGTAATTTATATAATATTTCTACAACATGAGTTATATCATTTACAGGATCAATATCACCTTTAGTATATTGTAATTCATCTAATCCATGATCTCTAAAAGCTTTATTCACTTTCTCTCTTACATCATCTTTTTCATTTAACATTACTGCTGCATTTTTAAGTATTGCATAACAAGTTGAACACATTGGAACATATTGCTTATGATTATTTTCTATAGCATGATGAAAATTTCTTGCAGCTAATGCTACTGTTGACATTTCATCAAATATATCATAGTAATGACCTAATCCTGTACAACAGGATTGATTTCGATCTATTACATATTCTACACCTAATTTATCAAAAACATATTTTGTTGAACTTTCTACTCCTGGATATTCTGAACTTACTAAGCAACTTCTAAATAGTGTTATATCTTTTGTAGGTATGTTTTTTGCTACTTCCATTTTTTATTCTCCACAAATCATTATTTTCTATTTCGGACTTCTTTTATTTCTTTAACCCTTTGTTTAAATCCTATAGCTTCAAGTGTTTCTCCTATTTCTTCTTCTGCTTCTGGTAAAAGATGTCTATCTTCTAATCCTAATTCATCTCTTATATCTTCTAAATTTGCTTGTAGACTATCCCAATTTTTACCATAATCTTCAGATAATTCTTTACAATTTTCTTGTGGTATAACTCCTAATCCATAAGCTATATAACTATCTGCAAAACTTATAAATGATTCAATTTTTTCTTTTCCTTTATCTTTTTCAATTGCCATTTGTCTTAATATTTGATTTATTTCACAAGCACTATTTCCAACTGGACATATACTATGACAATTATAACAGTAGAAACAGTTCCATATTACATCATCATCTAAAATTGTTTCATCATTATCAAGTACACGTTTAATCATTACTCTTGGATCATAATCCGAATTTCTTGCTGCAGGACATGTTGATGCACACATTCCACATTGTACACATCTTAATAATCCCATATCAGGTGATGCTTTAACATCATCCAATACTCGATGAGCTAAATCTTTCTTTTTAGTGCTTTCTAAAGTATATTTTTTAATAGGTTTCATTTTTTAAACATCCATCCTTTTTTTATTATTTTTTTATTATTTTTTCTTTTCTATCAATGGTATGTTAAAATATATAATAAATTATTATTTTTTTATATATAAAAATAAGTTTTATAGTTTACATTATATAGTTTTTAGTATTATTAAATTTAAATTAAACATAATTTAACTACGTTAATTATTTTATTTGAAATAAATAAGAATGTATTAATCAATTTTATAAGCACATTAATAAGTAATATTTAATTTTACTTAATTATATTATGTTTAAGATTATAAGAATTCATTATTAACACTGTTATATTTAGTATATTAAATATTAAAAAAAGTTATAAAAAAATAAAAAAAAATAAAAAAAAATAGTATTATTTATCTTCTAAATTAATGTTCAATTCAGATAGTTTATCCCTAATCTTATCTGCAGTATCCCAATCTTTCTTACTTCTAAGATCACTACGTATATCTGTAATAATATTTAATAATTCTTCTGATAAGTCACCATTAGTATTTTCACTTTCTGGAACAAAATTTAAACCAAATATAGAACCCATTTCATTTAAGGTATCTAAAATACTATTTAATGTACTTATAGATATTTCATTATTGTTCATAGATTTATTTAATTTATGTGTAAAATCAAATAATGCAGACAAAGCTACAGGAGTATTAAAATCATTATCCATAGCTTCATAAAAGTCACTTATAAATGAATTTAAATCTATTTTTATATCAGATTTATCTTCTTCAGGTAAATCATTAGAATCTCTTAACTCTAAAACTTTACTACCTGCATTTTGTATACGTTCTAAACTATTTTGTGATTGTTTTAATATCTCATCACTAAAATCTATAGGACTTCTATAATGAGTAGATAAAACAAAATATCTGTAAACTTCAGGTTCATAATTTTTAAGTAATTCTTTTATTGTAATAAAATTACCTAGAGATTTACTCATTTTTTCTCCACTAACATTTAAGAAACCTGTATGCATCCAATAATCAACTAATGGTTCTTTTCCAGATGCTGCTTCCATTTGAGCAATTTCTGCATCATGATGAGGGAAAATTAAATCTAATCCACCACCATGAATATTATACTGTGGTCCAAAATAAGCTTCAGTAATTGCTGTATCTTCAATATGCCAACCAGGTCTTCCTTTACCCCACGGTGAATCCCAATAAGGTTCTTCATCTTGAATTTTCCACAATGCAAAGTCTTTTATATCATGTTTTGTAGTATCAGGATCAATTCGGTTATTTTTAAGATCATCTAAGTTCCTATTTGATAATTTTCCATATCCTTCAAATTTAGATACTTCAAAATAAACTCCAGTTTCAGTAGCATATGCATATCCTTTATTTATTAATCTTTGTATTTGATCAATAATTTCAGGTATATGTTCAGTAGCACGTGCATAGAAATTTACATTAGTAACATTTAATGTTTCCATATCTTCTTTAAAATCTTTTTCAAATTTATGTGCTAATTCTATTGGGTCTACACCACGTTCTTTTGCTCTGTTAATAACTTTATCATCAACATCAGTGATATTTTGTAAGTAAAATACACTATAACCTTCATGTTTAAGATATCTTACTATCACATCAAAAGAGATATATGTTCTTGCATGTCCAATATGTGAAGCATCATACACAGTAGGTCCACATACAAATAGTTTTATTTTGTTATTTTCTATTTTAAGCTCTTCTTTTTCACGTGTCATTGTATTATATATTTGAATCATAGAATTTCAGGTACTCCTATAAAAATATGCTATATCAGTTAATATTAATATTGATTTAATATATGTTGTTTAATACTATGGTATATATCAATATAAATAGATTATAATAAAATTAGAAATAATAATTGGTTTAGAATAAAATAAGCCAAGATTGGGATTTGAACCCAAGTATTATGGTCTGCAGCCACACACCTAGCCGCTCGGTCATCTTGGCATTTAAAATTAAGAATACAGTCAGTAAATAATAATATATTAAAAATGATATATATACTTTATGCTTTTTTATAGAGAATTAATATAAAAAACAAGATTAATTAAAAAAAATTAAAAAAAATATAATAGTAAATTTATGAATTTGTATTTACTACTGTTTTATTAAATAATTCTTTTACAGTATCATCAGTTTTATTGTTTCCTGTTTGTGTATATACATGGAACAATTTATTATCTTTTTCAAACCAATAATCTAATTCAGTACCATTATTACTAGATTGTGATGTTACCTTCCTAATGGTAGTTTTTTCATAAGTAATATTACTTGCTGTTGTATTTGTTGAGTTATGTTCAGAGATAAAATTTGATACTACTACATCTGGTGAATCAGTAGTATTTTCTTGTTTTATTGTAAGATAAGTGTTTCCATTTGTAAATACTGATGATGAATTATTTGCAAGCTGATATCCAGATGGTGCTTTAATATGTGCTGATCCAACTTTTGTAATATTTGGATTAACCTTATTTGTATCATTGTAAAAATATCCAAAAGCAAAAACTACTGATACTACAATCAATAGAACTAAAATAGTTAATAATATTTTATTTAATTTGTTAATATTTACCCCTCCTAAGTCATTTATTTAAACTCAATTGTAATAAATTATATAATTATATTTTTATTACTTAATATTTAAAACTAATTTTATTAAAGAATAAAAAATATTTAATAATACAATCATTTAATTAGAAAGAGAATAAATTATCAAAATAATATTACATAAAAATAGAAAAAGTCACAAAAATAACTATATAAACTGTTAAGAAATAAAGAATTATTATTAAAAAATAGTTGTTATAATTACATACTAAAAAAAAAATTAAAAAGGATATTCATTATTTAATTATTATTCCATTCAAAAGATAATTAAAAGTTTCTGCATGCTAATGCAATATCAGATGCTTTTACAGTTTTCCTACCTGCATGTTTTGCAAGTTTTACTGAATCTTCTGCGATGTCTGTACCGATTTCTTCAAGTACATTTGCTAATTCTTCTTTAGCATCATCACTTATTCGACTAGCACCTGCATTTTTTAATAATCTTCCGACAGGAGCAATTGGTAACTCAGCCATACTTTCCACCTCCATATTATTTATAAGTCCTGTATAGTATTTAAATGTTTTGTAAATATTGTAACGATTTGGTATAAAAATTATAGAACGCTGTCTACTAATTAATAGAACAATTGTTCGATTTTACGAAAATATTTTAAAATTGAGTAAAAAATATTGAAAGAGATAAGCTATAAAAAATGTAAAAATGTTTTTAATAAATAAAAACTTTATTTAAATAAATTAAAAAAAATAAGAATAAAATAAACAATTTATATTATATAATAAAAATGAATATAATTATTTAAATTGTTTTTGAACTTATTCTGAAAGAGTTTAAAATTACTAATAATGTTAATCCCATATCACCAATACCTACTGCAACCCATAAAGAAATTAATCCTATAACAGCGAGTATAGCAAATATACTTTTTATAGAGATGGATGTATAAACATTTTCTTTAATAATTTCCATAGTTTTATGACTTAAATCAAATAAATAAGGAACTTTAGTAAGATCATCTTGCATTAATGCAATATCTGCTGTTTCTATTGCCACATCTGAACCAACTGCCCCCATAGCAATACCAATATCAGATCGAGATAATGCTGGTGCATCGTTTATACCATCCCCAACCATAGCCACATTACCAAATTTATTACGGATAGTATCTAATATGTTAAGTTTATCATCAGGTAAAAGATTAGAATACGTATAACCAATACCTAATTTTTTAGATACTACTTGTGCAGCTGTCTTATTATCTCCAGTAAGCATTACGGTATGAATACCTTTTTCATTTAATTGTTTAATTACTTCAACTGAATTATCACGTATTTTATCAAATACTGTAATTATACCAATTAAATTATATTCATCACCTACCGCAACTACAGTTTTACCATCTTTTGCATAATCTTTAAAATCTTCACATAATACATCTTCACTACCTTCTATAAGAGATTCATTAGCAACATAATATTGTTTATCATTGATATATCCAACAATTCCTTTACCAGGCACATTTTTAAAATTGGATATTTCACCATATTTAATAGAATTATCATCAGCATAATCTGTTATAGCTTTTCCTATTGGATGACTAGAATGTAGTTCTAAAGAAGCTGCAATGTTTATTAAATCAGTTTCTGTATACTCTGTGTCATTTACTAAATCGATATCTAATACTTGTAATTTTGCTTCAGTTAATGTTCCAGTTTTATCAAATACTACTGCTTTAACATCTTTCATTCCCTCAATATAATCTCTTCCTTTAATAAGTACACCCTCTCTGGTTGCTGATGTTATTGCTGACACCATAGCCACAGGAGTAGATATTACAAATGCACAAGGACATGAAACAACCATCATTACAAGAGCTCTATATACCCATGTCATAACAGGTTGACCAAAAAATATTGGTGGTATGATAGCTACAAGTACTGCTGCACCCATAACTGTAGGTGTATAATACTTAGCAAATTTATCTATGAATTTTTCAGTATTAGATCTATTTAATCTAGAGTCTTCTACTAATTTTACTATTTTTGAAATTACTGTATCTTTTGATTCTTTAGTTACTTCTACTTCCAAATATCCATCCTGGTTTATTGTACCTGCAAATACTTCATCCTCAATATTTTTAGTTACAGGCACACTTTCTCCAGTAATTGGTGCTTGATTTATTGTAGAAACTCCTTTTATAACTTTACCATCCAATGGTATTTTATCACCTGGTCGAACAATTACTATATCTCCAATATTAACATTTTTTATATCACGATTTTCTTCATTGCTCCCCATTTTTACTACTGCTGTATCTGGTGCTATTTCTACTAAAGATTTTATTGAATGTTGTGCTCTTTGTTCAGCATAATCTTCTAAGAACTCTGATAAAAAGAATAACAGAGTTACTGCTGCAGCTTCTTCTGCATGACCAATCATAAAGGAACAAACTACAGCTAATCCTATAAGAAATCCCATAGTTATGTTTTTATGAAATAATGCTTTTACTCCACCAGTTATAACATCATATCCAGATATTATAACAACAATTAAAAATATAAATGGTGCTACGTATCCAATTGTAGGTATTAAATGCTCTAATAAGTACCCTAAAGTAAATAAGATTACTGAACTTATTATAATTTGTACTGATTTATTATGGATTAAAGGTACATCTTCCATTAATAATTCTTCTCTATTTTCACAATCATCACAACCACAAAGTCCATTTTTATTGTCATCACAACAACCACAACCATCATCATCACAACAACCACTTTCATGATTATGGTGCTCATGATGCTCATGATGCTCATGATGCTCAGATATATTTTGATTTATATTTGGATTTGCTGCTTGTTCTCTTATTGTCCTTGTGAAAATACTATTATCATAATGAGTTTTTATTTGACAATGAATATTTTCACATTTAGGATTTAAACATATATAATTAAAATGTTCAGGGTTGTGACATTTAGGATTGTTACAATCAGGTTCATAACAACCATTATGTTCATTCAAGGACATGTTCAACACCTATTCCTAATATTTTTACAACATGCTTATCAGCTAATGAGTAATAAGCCTGTTTTCCATCTTTTCTAAATTTCACAAGATTTTTGCTCCTTAATGTTCTTAATTGATGTGATACTGCTGATTGACTCATCTCTAAAATTTCAGAGATATCACATACACATAATTCCTCTGTAACAAGAAGTGACATTATTTTTAGTCTTGTTGGATCACTGAATATTTTAAAAGTTTCTGCTAGCTCTAAATATGTTTCTTGACTTAGCATATCATTTTCAGCCGATTTTATTGAATTTTTATGTATAACCTTGACTTTACAAATATCTTCTTTGTTATCATACATTTTCTTTGAATCCATATAACTCACTTTTACATATGAACATATATTCATATAAGTATATAAAACTTATGAAAGTATATATCAAGAAAACTTTAATAAAATTTTATTTTCATAACATTTATTAATCTTTGAGATTTTTATTTAGTGTATATAATTTATTTTTATATTCAAATATATAACAATTGTTATATTATTATTAGCTTATAAAATTAAGAAAAACAAGGAAGAATCTTTAAAAAATATTTTTGAAAATAACTTTTATATAAAAGAAAAAAAATAGAAAATTAATCTATTTCACCATTACCTGATGAATTATTAATTGTAGAATTATTTGTAGATGTATTAGTATTATTTATAGTACCATTATACTGCGTTGTATTATTTGTACTATTAGTTGTTCCATTAGGATGTTCAAAATCAAAATTATCAATAACATTTAACACATCGTTAGTATTTGAAACAGCTGTTGAATTAACATCAGATGCTACATATACAATTGAAGGTACATTATTTTGTATCATTGCATTTGAAACATACTTTACATATGATGCAGAAGATGGTTGGTAATATCCAACAGTTTCAACATTACTTGAAATATTACGTGCTATCGATTTTGATGTTTTTGTATAATCTTTAGATACAAATACATATCCATTTGAAGAACCATTTTCTGAATGTACATCCATAGTTAAATTATACTGATTATTTATCATATCTGGTACTGCATATTCATTAGCTAATGATCCACTTCTACTATTTAAATTGTCATATTCTGTACTATTTTCAGTTGAGTTATTTCCAGTACTATTTGTTGTATTTATCATATATATATCATATGCATAATGCATATCTTTTTTATTTTCCAATGTATTTATTATTGTATTATACGTATCATTACTTCCTGGATGAACTCCCAGTATAATAGCAATTTTTACTGGTGAAGATACATTTCCATATGTACTTATTTTAGTTACATTTCCTAAACTATTATTTCCAATTAATGTTGTTGATACAGAACTAGTCGTATTATTAGCTACTGTAGATGTTGTATTATTAGTTGTATTTTCAACTACTGTAGATGTTGTACTATTTAAAGCAGATGTCAAAACGATAATTACAATTAATCCAATGATCATGATAGCAAAAACTGTTAATATTCTATGTTGAGACCCTTTTGAATTTCGCATGTACTTAATACACTTCCCTAGAAATTATTAATATCAAATATAATTTTTATAAATTATTTCTTTATAACTAAATATCTGTTGAATATATTTATAATAATTAATTGTTAAGTTATAATTTAGAATATTATTAAAATAAGTTTATAAAATAGGATATTATAAAAAATAGGGAATGTGAAAAAATTATTTTATGAAAATGATTAATGATTTTCATTTCCATTT
>CAYNSJ010000026.1:0-30655 GCA_964399835.1 uncultured Methanobacteriaceae archaeon
TTAATCTTTATAGATTCATTCAACTCAATCAAAAATAGGTTTTCTACAGAGCATTAATATTAATCAAAATTCATAAATATTATCTTCTTATTTTATTTTTCATATTATACTTAATTGATCATCATTTTAATAATTATTTTAATCATTATACAATCATTACAGACTTATTTAAATTTAAATAGCAGTGTAAATATATTCAATAATGTAAAATGATTATGTTAATTGAATAAGCATTAATCAAATTGTATATTTAATATAGAGTTAATTTTACAATAGAAATAAAAAAAAAACTAAAGAATATTTACTCAAAGTATAATTTCAAATAATTAGAATGGATAAAAAAAATGAAAGCTATAACTATTAAACTTAATAATTGTCATGGAATTAAAAAATTAAATACTCAAGAGATTAGTTTTAAAAAACATGAAAATAAAACCCCTGTCTGTTTAATTTATGCATCAAATGGTACTATGAAAACATCTTTTGCTAAAACATTTAGCGATATATCTAATAATATTGAACCATATAATCAAATAACTTATAATAACCCAGATTATACTATAAAGATTAGAGAAAAAGATGATAAACTGAATAAATTAAAAAATAGTGATATAAAAGAACGTGTATTAGTTATTAATTCTATGGAAAGTGAATATAATTTCAATCATATCAGCAGGTTATTAATTAATAATGATCTTAAAATACAATATGAAGAAGCTCTTAAAGATATTTATAATAGTAAAAATATATTATTTAATCTTATTGATAAAAATACGGGAATAAAACAAGATGAAATAGAAACTACTTTTTTAGATATTTTCAATAAAGAATATCCTACAGATGACTTTTTAGATTTATTAAATAAATTAAGGGATAATATATCTAATGAAGAATTCCAATACTATGATAATATTCAATTTACAACATTATTCAATGATAAAACTGAAGAATTTTTTCAAATGGAAGAAACACAAGAAAAATTAAAACAATATGAATTAGCTTATAATAATTTAATAAAGTCTTCCCCTATATTTAATGAAGATTTTAATCCATATAATATAAATGAAGTATCTAAAAATTTAAAAAGAAACAATTTCTTTAAAGCTAATCATTATATAGTAATAAATGATAACAATTCAAGAAAAGATAAAACACAACTTCAATTTTTTACCCCTGATGAGATTATTTCTTCTACTTCTGAGTTTGAAAAAAAAATATCTAAAACTAACCATACATTATTAGATAATTTTAAAGATATAAACAAAACAATGGATAAAAATGGAAGTGTTAGAAATCTTAGGATATTACTTTCAGATAATCAATATCTTATTGAAAAATTAAACAATATTCCCTTATTAAAAATAGATATATTAAAATCTGTATTATTTAAATATAAACAAGAATATTATGATTTATTAGATACTTATAATGAAAATCAAAATATAATAAATGAAATAATAGTAAAAGCTAAACAAGAAGAACAAAACTGGAAAAATGTTCTTGATATATTTAATGATAGATTTACTACATTTCCATTTCAATTAGAAGTTACCAATACTGATGATTTAGTATTAAAAGAAAATCAAGTACCTTCTATTAATTTTAAATACAAAGAAAATAATGAACGAAAAGAACAAAAAGATTTAAAGGAATTTCTTAGCTCAGGAGAACAAAGAGCTATTTACTTATTAAATATTATTTTTAAACTAGAAATAATAGAAAAAGAATATAACAATAGTTCTGATAAAAAAACAAAACTTTTAATTATTGATGATATTGCTGATTCATTTGATTACCAAAATAAATATGCTATAATTGAATATTTATATGACTTATCTCAAAAAGATGCTTTTAGATTAATAATATTAACCCATAATTATGACTTTTATAGAAATGTAAAATCAAGGATTTATACTAAATCATATATAGCAGTAAAAGACGAAAATTCAGTAATAAATTTAGAAAAAGATTCAATTGGAAATAATATATTTAATAAATGGAAAAAAGAGTTAAATGAATTTGATAATACAAACCATAACTTAGATAAATACAATTATAAATTATTTATTGCAACTATTCCATTTATTAGAAATGTAATAGAACTCAAAATAAATCCGAAAGATCCCGATGATCCAAATAAAAAAGAATATAATACCTTGACAAAATTATTACATATCAAAGAAGATTCAGATCTTTCTACAAAAGAAATTAGATTTGATAATATAACAAATATATATGACAACATGAATATTACAATACCATTAAATAATACTATGCCAATCTATGAAATCATACAAAAAGAAGCAGAAAAAATATTAAATAATAATGAAATATCATTAAATTTAGAAAATAAAATAGTATTATCTATAGCAATCCGATTAAAAACAGAAGAATTCATACTAAACAAAATTAATATATGTTATGATAAAAATCAAACAAGAAAATTAATTGATAAATATGGTAAAGACTTTAAAAACACAATAAATGAAGAAAAATATAAACATAACATGCACATATTTAATAAAGTAAATTTAATGACACCAGAAAGTATACACATAAACTCATTTATGTATGAACCAATACTAGACATGTCCGAAGAATACCTAAAAAAATTATATAAAGAGGTAAAAGATTTAAAAACATAATATTGAAATAACAATAAAAGTACTCTCCTAAAAAAAGAAAAAGTGGAAAATATAGATATTTATTATAAAGTTGAAAAAGAACTTCCTACTAAGACAATATATGAAAGATTATCTAAAATATGGTAAAAAGCTATTATCTTACTGTTGATCTAGAATATGCAAAATCTATTGAAGATGAATTATTAGAATTTGGAGATGCTGTCCCCACAATAGTCGCAACTGATAAAATGGATTAGGAAATATTATTATGATTATGGAATTTATAGAAAAACATCCTGAATGGCCAAAACTTTTAATTCCATATAAACCTAATGATTAAATATTGATTATTATTTTCTTTATTTTACCTTATTCTCTTAAATTCATCTCTTAGCTTCTCTAATCTTTCAAATTTCTTGTTTAGTATTGTATTCATGTATAGTTTAAGTTCTTCTTTTGTATTTGGATAATTTCCTTGGTATGTGATTTCTTCTTTTAGATAGTTATATAGGAATGTATCTATTGGTATTTCATTAAATGCTTTTAATAGATAATCTTTTTGATTTAGAAGATTGTTGATACATGTGGATGTTTTTGTGCTTACTGTAATTTTTGATTCTGTTGATGTTACAAATGATAGCATGAAAAACTGTGAGATATAATATTTCAGGTAGTATACTCTTTTATTTATTGAGTAAGTGTCTATCCAAAATGGATGATCATCTATGTTTTCTATCATGTCTAATTCCCTGAAGAGGAATATGTTTGGTGTAATGTTTGTTTTTATGATTTCTGATTTATCTAAGTTATGTGTCCAAATATTATTTAGATATTTATCTACCTGATCATTCTTTTTCACATCTTTAAGATATAATAGATAACCTCCAATGACATAATATTCTTTATTAACTTCTTTTAAATTTAATTTAAATTTGACTTTTTCTTTTTTTGATCTGGTTTCTATGGTTTCTATTGGTAGCCATCTGAATATTTCTTCGAAGATATCAAATCTTCCAGCATCAATTATAATCTTATTCATCTTCCAGAGGAAATCTTTATCATAGTAAATATCATAGTTATCATTAGATCTTTTATCAATGTTATATATTATACTAATATGAGTAATAATAATTGAAATTAATGCATCTAATGATTTAGTTTTGTATCCTGTTGCTTTAATAAAAAATCTAGATAAATTCAGATTGCTATTATTGATAAATGAATCTAAAAATGCTGATTTAGTAAATTTAAATTTTACATTATCATTATCATAAAATAATGTTTCTTCATCATATAATTTATATAAAGTATCTGTAATACAAATTGAAATCTCTTCAGAGTCATTTCTTAAAGATGTACTATAAAGTCTAAATAACTGTACTAAAATAACATCAATCATAGCCCTATTATTATCATTATTAAATTTTACTAACAACTGATAAAAATATTCAACTACATCCTTAACAATATAATTTTGTTCGTTTAAAATATGCTTATTTCCAATATCACCTAAGATAGTAATAGACTTCTTATCATCAACTTCATTATCAATGATCTTATTAAATTTAATCCTTGCATACTTTTTAGGATTAGAATATGTGAAATAAAGCCTAGTTAAATCAATAAGTGGACATAACGATAATATAAATAATGAAATACACAACCAGCCCACTATTGTTGATACATCTTTTAACATAGAAAGCATACTATAAATTAAGATTAATGCTACCTCATAAAAATAAAAAACTAACAAAGTAGGATTATTCTTATACTCTGAAATAACATCTGAGGATATAGTATCTGATATTCTGTTTATAAGAAATTGAGATATAGAAAATGTTAATACAAATATCGTGACAGTAATAGCAAGTAAACGTATGATATTAAAATTTAATCTTGCACTAGAATACAAACAAGGAATTATAAATGAAACAAGAAACGTAGCAATTATAATTATCTTTAAAGCTTTTGTAATCATCTCAAATGACAATTTTTTCATAAAATTTTTAAAAAGATCCATTGATTCATTCTTCCTTTATTTTTTTGTTAAATGCACCATTAAAAATATTTTCTCTAAATCCATATAAAACACTAATTGTTATATTATTTTATTAAAAATATAAATGTTTAATAAAATCTTTTCGGATCATTTAAAAAAAATTGAATAATCATGATCTGAAGTAATAACCCCTTTTGCAATAATTTCATATTCTTTTGTTTCTTCTATTAATTCTATTTTGTAACATTTTAAATTAAATGAATCTAAGTTATAAATGCTTGAGAGAAATATACTTATTAAATCTTTTTCTTTTTGTTCATAATTTTTCTTTGAAAAATGAGTTTTTGAATCAAAATTGTTATCACGAGGTAGTAATAAATGTTTTTTCATGAAAGCATCATATATTTCTTTATCAATGCGTTCATTAAATTTAATTTCTTTTTTCTTAGTCATTATAATTTCTCCAATGGTCTATTTAGTTGATTAGTCAATTTATTTCCGTTAATTTTGTTTTTATTTTATTTCCTCTTTTCTTAATTCTTTTAGTTCTTTTTTTCTATTTCTTTCTTTAAATATTAATTTTTAGGAGTCTGTCTTGAAATATGTTTAATTAATGGAGATTATCATCAATAAAGCATTTTTCACCAACCTTCATTACTAACCATTTCAAAATTACAATTAGTCATCAACACAGCAAGACAAACTATTGTCCAGATAGGATCTGAAAAACGAATATTAACTTTACCCTTTGCCCATACTACAATAATATTTTTCCATCGATAACTAACTTGAGTAACTTCATGATATGGAATTCTAAGATCCATAGGATTTGTAGAAGCATCCACAAATCTTAATCCTTTTTCAGCTGTTTTACAAACTACGTGCCTATTTTTAAAATCAGGATCTTTCATAGCACCCCAATATGCACCATATTCACCCATTAAACCACCATACATCCCTGCTTTTTTTATTGAGGATTCAGTTTCATTATCAATATTTATAGTAGAGATAACTCCTTTAGTAGACATGAGATTATAATCAGAACGATGTGCATTTATAATTTGTTGAGAGTATTGTCCACATAAATCGGGGAATTGTTCTGATTCTTGTTTCATTGCATTTTTGAGTTGTTGACCTATGTTTTGATTTTGTTGTTGTGTTTTATGAATGTATACCCAGTAAGCTTTGTAGTTTTCTACTTCTTGGAACGTGATGGGTTCTTTATTGAAATTTTTATGATATTCATTTTTTAGATATTTTTTAAAGTCTTTTATATCCGTGTTTCTTATTCCATGTTGTATTGCAAATTCTTTGTTGTTTGCTTCTATTTCTGATAATGCACCATTTATTAACATTTTCTTTAAATCCATATAAACCACTAATGATTATTTTATTTTATTAAAGTATAAATTCAATTAAAATAATTATGGAGTTATCAAAATTCCAATGATAACACATATTATTATTAATATAAAACAACTAATGAGTAAACTATCAAATGCTTTTCCTTTGCTTTTATTTTTTTCTTTTACATATATTTTTGCTTTTTCTTCTGTATCTTTTCTCTCTTGATCATCCATTACAATCACTTATTTTATTAAAGAATTTCAATAATTAACTTTGTTGTTTTTCTATTTTCTTTGTATCATGATATTCTTGTGCTTCAGGTATCATGTTGAAATTGTATACTGAATCTTTATTATTTTCAACAACTTCTTTAACTTCTTCAGGAGTTAATTTGAAAAATTCTTTTCTTATATTAATTTTGTTTACTCTGTTTTTGTCAAATTTATCATGTAGTTCTTTTTCTAATTTAAATGCATCTTTTTCTAATTTAAATGCATCTTTACTAAAAATATATGCATGTGAATCATATTTAAATGGAACGGATGCATTTGATAATTCATTTACTCTATCTTCTGGTTTATCTCTTCGTGTTACACCAATTTTATAAACATCTTCTCCAAAGGATCCTATGTTTGATATTATATAAACGAATCCTGCACCAGTTCTTGTTCTTTTTTCAGTTATTTGTTCTTGTTCTTCTGTTTTCTTTCTTAATTCACGAGTTAAATCTTGAATTTTTTGTTTTAATTGTTCTTTTTCTTGATCTGATTTACTTTCTGTTAACTCTTTTTCAGCTGCTCTTTTTTCATTTTCTAATGATTGTTTTTTATTATTAATCTCTTTTTCTTGTTTATCTAACTGTTTTTGTATTTTTCTTTCTTCTTTTTCTTGTTCTCTTTCTTCTCGTAATATCTCTTTTTCTTCTTGTTTTTTAAGATCATATTCAAATGCTAATTCTAATTCTTGTAATTTAAGATTTAAGTATTCACGTGTTATTCTTACTTTATTTTTTTCATTCAATTTATTTAGTTTGTCATATGATTTTCTTATCTTTTCAATTGATTTTTCTCTATTAGCATATGTAACTTTATTTATAGTAATTTCACATTCTAAGTTAAATGAAGTAAGAATTTGTTTTATGTTAGCATTAGTCATTGCATTTCCTTTTTGTTTACTACCATCAACTGTCCATTCTATATCACATACTGCAGCAGTTTTATTTTTAATACGAATTTTTTGTTCTTGTCTAATCTGTTTTAGTTTATCTTTATACATTTGAGAATTAATAAAATCATATTGAGGCTGGAATAATCCTGATTCTTCAGCTATAAGTTCATCTTCAACAGAAACTAACATATCCTTTTTCATATTTAATTCTTGATCAATTCTTTGCAACTGATCTTGTTTATCTTTTAATTTCTCATTTATCTCATTTTCCTTTTGATATTCCATCTCTTGTAGTTTATTGTCAATATTATTTAATTCACTATTCTTTGCTTGTAATTTTTGATCAATTTCTTGTTCTTTTTGATATTCCATTTCTTGTAGTTTTGCATCTATGTTATTTATTTCATTTTGTTTTTCTTCTAATTTCTGATTCATTTGATTATCAATGATAGTTAATTCATTTTTCTTATCTTCAATTTCCTTATTAGACTGGTTATATAAAAAGTATACACCTATAAGTGTAACTAAAATTCCGATTACTACATTAAATATAGTTAAAATTATACCCAATGCAATTATTATTAAACCTTTATTTTTTCCAATATCCATTATTACAAAAGACTCCTTGCATTATTCTAATTGATATATTTCTATTATTAAATTTATCAAAATTAATATATAAAAATTTATTTAGTCAAAGAAGCATTGAGATATAAAGATTATTAAAATAATAACATTTAAATCTAGAAAAAAAGATTAATAATATTAATGATTCATAAATAATATATAAAAAAAGTAAATGAAAAAGCGATAGATCCATTTATTATAATCTAAACTATTTATCTTTAACAAATGAAGTCTCCATTTTAATTTCTTTGCTATACCAATATTTTAAGATATAACTAAAATTGTTGAAATATAAGCAATTTAATTATAAAAAGAGACTAATTTTTGATTACAATACTTAACTTATAAAAAAAGGAGATTATTTTTTTAATAAATCAAACTCTGATGATTTATTAACTTTTTACAACAATTATCCTATATAAGGATTAAAAGGATTAATTGTTGATGTTACTAAAATCATTGCCATAAACAGTAATATTGTGATTATTATTATTAACAGAATATTAGTGAAACTAACACTTGATTTTATACTTTTTATTTCTTCATTTATATCTATTGGATTTTCTTCTTTCATGATAATACATCTTATTAATTTATTTAACTGTATTATATTATCTTTTATATATTATATAAATATGCACGTAAAATAAACTAGTTTACTTAATATTAGCCAAATCATTAAATATATTTAGATTAACCTTTAATTAATACTTAATTTCTAAATATATATTATACTAGTATCCAATCAATAAATATAACCTATAAGACCATAACTAAACAATAGGCATTATATAGATCATGATAAAGGTATTACTTATTTTTAATAATATTTTAATATAATAAAAATACTCATTTCCAATACTCTTTTCAAGAAATCATAAAAATGGATGTTTCTCTCTTTTATTGGTCCTATTAAATTTAAGTTTTTATATTAAAAATTTAAGATATTATTAAAAGTGATAGTTCTTTTAAATAAAATGAATATCTGATATAATACTTCAATATAATTTAATGAATTATTGATTAAATAAGATATATATTATAAAATACAATTTATGAAAATATGTATATACATGAAATATATACAAAATTAGAAAGTATAAATAAAATAACAAACAAAAAATTGAATATCAAATTATATTATTATATCCAACAGAATTTATCAAATTTAATCAACAGATCTATTTTAAGAAAATATAGCTATTAGATAAGTAAAAAATATTTATAGTAAAAAAATAAATATAATCATAATAATTAAATGAAATTCAACAAGAACCCTATTTAATCAATGAATTCTTATTATGAAATATATATTCTTGTTTGACTCTTAATATAAAATTATAACAAAACATATGGAGAATAATAAATGTTAATGCCTACAAAAAATGATATGTATCTGATAATATTAAAACTGTTATCTGAAGGAAAACAACAAAATAAAGATATAAAAAAACATATAGAAAAAAAATTAAATCTGACAGACAAAATAATAAATGAAAAAACAGAGAAAGGTAACAAAAGATTAGATAGTAGAGTAAACTGGGCTATAAAAGATCTTGAATTAGCAGGCTTAATAGAAAAAAAAGAAAGAGGACTTGCCAATTTAACTGAAGATGGATTTGAATTATTAAAAGAGAATCCTACTAAAATAACTGAAAAAGATCTTTTAAAATTCGAAGCTTACAGAGAATACAAAAAATCAATATAAAGAAAAAAAAGATAATAAGATCACATCAAATAACAATAGGTAATAAAAAACGTATATAAGTAAAAATTATTCAAATGATCAAGAAACGATGTTATCTTTACACCATTTATTCAAAAAAAAGAAAACCAGTAAGTAAAGATCCAATATGATCAAATAGTTTTAGAATACATTAAAAAAACAATCGAATAATGAATTTTATTACCAATAAAGTGGAGATGCTACCTCATAAACAATTATTAATTTTTTCTTATTAATTTTTTATAAGTCATTTTTAGATATCATGAGAAAAAGTGTATATAATTTAGTATATTATTCCATAAATTATAAAATTAAGAAGTTTAGGGGTCTAGATTATTCATCCTTCTGTGAGTGTTTGTAGTGCTGATTTTGTCTTGTATCCTTGTTTTATTATGAGTAATGCTAATAATATAGTTATTAGTGTTGTTTTTTTGACTGAATTGTATGTATATTTGTGGAAATGTTTTAGGTTTAGTCCTTGTTTTAGGAATTTGAAAAAGTCTTCGATATGACTTTTTATATATTTTATTCTTTTTCTTTTTTGGATATTTTTACGAAACTCTTTTGTTAATTTTAGGAATTTGTTTTTATTTTCTTTTATCTTTCTTGTTTTTACCAAAATATTCTAGTGGGCAAGTTAATGCATTTGCTAGTTTGTTTATATTAAAATTAGATTTGGTGAGGATTAGTGGTAGGATATGGTATTGTTTTAGGTTTATTTCATAGTTTTTGTAACTGCAGTATCCGCTATCAGCAATTATTTTATCATTTTGGTGTAGTAAGTGGTATTTTTCATTTCTTTTAGTACTTGTGGAATATTTGACTATCGTGTGGAGATCCTAAGTGCATTATGAATAATATAGGCATCATAGTATGGTAATCTAGTAGAAATGTACCTTTGAAGCCTATGTAAAAACCAATACTGGTTCCATGTACCCCTGTGGGATCTTTGTTTTTAAGACTTTTCTTAGAAATGTTATGACTATCATGATTATAATCAACATCTAAGAGAGCTATATCAATCAAATAAATATTGAATTTAACTCTATTATTATGGTTAAGATATTTTAAGATTCTGTTTATTGTTTTTTCAATATTCAATAGAGGAATCGTCTAATAAGCTCTGTAACTTGATTAGTTGTTAATACTGTTTTAACATTAAAAAAAGATTTAACTTCAGGTTTGTTATTTATCTCATCAATGATATAAGAAACTTTTAAATCAAAAAATTGATTAATAAATAGCACTTTTAAAATAAAATTAAATTTATCTAGTGGTTTAATAGTATTTAAAGCTATTATTTCCTTAATTTCTCTAGAATCGATAATATCAAATATTTCTTTTAACAAACTACTATATGAGTTGGACTTATCGAAATTTAAACCTAAATACATTTTATTCACAAATTAAATATATATTAAAGGTTATATTTATATATTTCGATAATATAACCTTTTGAATTAAAAACCAATAAAATATAAGCGTATTCTTTCAAAACAAAAATAACTAATTATAAAAATAATAAAAACAAGTAAAATAAGAAGTCAAATCAAACTTAAATTTCTAGACCCCTAAATACTTTTATTCTTTTTTATTAAGACCACTATTTTTCTTTAAATCAGACATTCCTAATTGATTTGTAATGACTTGTAAACTACTAAATTTATTTATGTTTTTATATTTAGCATTAGAATAATCATTAATTTCCATTTCAAAATTAGTTATTACTTCTTTAACTTTATTAATTATAATATTATCGGTATTTTTAGTTGAATATTTTTCTAATTCATATAATACATCTAAAATTCTCTTTAGATTTTCAGATAGTTCTTTAAATTGATTTTCCATCATTAATTTAACGTTACGCGGATTTGAAATATAATCCAATATGTCTTGAATTTCTTCAGACTCATCTTCTTCGGTTTCAATAATTGTATTTTCTAGATTATCAAATTTTTCATGTTTATATTTCCAATAAGCAACAATTTCTTCTTTAAATTTTATATCCTCTTGATTATCTATGTTTTCTTTAATTTTATTATTTAAAGTATTTATAATGATAACAGGGAATACATATTCATAATTAAATATATATTCTTTACATATTTTTTCTAATTGATTTAAATTGAAGTTAATTGTTTCTTGATCATATTTCTTATATAAATTTTCACTTATTTCATTTTGTAATCTATTATTGTTACTTTCTTTTATATAAAAATCATTAATTCTGTATAATTGATCTAATATTCGGATCATAAAACTGGATAACCCCCCATTTTCATCAATATTAAATTCAGAAAAGTAATACTTAGAAATCCATGAGTTATCTTCAATAATTTTTGTTACTTCATCTTTATCTTGATAAACTGAAGGTAATTTAAGTCTATTATTATTACTTAAATTATCATTAGAAATATCATCTAAATCTAATTTAATACAAATATTTCTTTTTCTGTAAATATCACTATCTAAAAAATTATTTAAACTATTTACTCCATCCATTAAGTTTTTATAATTATAATAAGTCCATATTTTTTCACCTATATCTTCATTAGATACTTGATCCAAAAGTTCAAATAATACATCAATGACATTTTCTGTAACAAATTCTTCTTTTTTTGCAATATATTTAATTGCTATATCACCTAATACACTAATATATTTATTAACAGTACCATTATCACTCATGTTACTACTACGAATTATTATATTTTTAATAACATCAATATACTCAATTGGATTTGAATAAGTAAAATATAATAATGTTAATTTAATAAGCAGATACAATGAACCCACAAATAACATTAATGAAATCATCTGACAAAACCTATTATTACATTCAGCAAATATTAGAATATTATAAAAAATTATTAATACTATCTCATAAAAATAAAAAGTAGATAACTCCCAATTATTTTTATATTCACTAATAACTTTTGTAGATATAGTATCTGAAATTCTATTGATTAAAAACTGAGTAAGTGTAAATGTTAAAATAAATATACTTACAGACATTATGCATAAATTTGATATAAAATCCTTATTAGGAATCAACACTTCAATAGTAGATAAATAACAAATGATAAGAATAATTACAACAAATATCAATTCTAAATAACGTTCACTTTTTTTAAATAAATTCATGTTTATAATTTATATAAAATTAAATTAAAAGTATTTACTATAAAAGACAAATTGTTAGTAATAAATATTTACGCATATAACCTTGAATTATCCTTCTTTTAAATATATATCTATTATTCTCTGTTCATTATTATCAAAATTCATTGAATCTAAATCCATTTTGTTTATTCTTTCTTTAATATAATATTTATCTTCTATAAAATCATTTAAATATCTAAAGTTATTACTAGATTCTACATGATTTCTCTCATAGAATAATAAAATAAATTTTACTAACAAATTATCATCTTCTAAAATATGATCCATAAATTGTATAATATACTCATTATTTTTATTTTTTGTAAAATGGAACCATAAAACTAGTATATCCCTAATTTTTTCATAATTCATGAAATTTTCATCTTTAATCCAATAATTTAAAATTACATTGGAAACATCATTTTCTAGAATATCTAAATGATTATTAGTAAAAAATCCAGTTAATTCCTTTTTTTTCTTTAAGTATTCATGATTAATAACTACCATAATAGTATAATTAAATTTCTTTGTTTCCTTTATTATCTTATGTAATATATTGAATCTTACAGATTCATTTTTTATATTTTCAAGTAATTTATAAATAATTTCGTTTAGATTTAATTTACTTTCATAGACATTTGCATTTTTAAGTAATACTTGTAATATATTTTTAATTTGTTCCTCTGTGATTTTGGGTATATTATCTTTTAATTTATCGATTAACTTAACGAAATTATCATTATCTTTTAATTCCATTAATTTATCATTTAAGTTATTTTCATCAGAACTAATTGAAATTATTTCATCTATTGTTTCTTGAGGTACATCTGTTTTAAAAAGTCCATATCTAAAATAATTATCAAAATATTTATATGAACAAATAGATTTTTTACTATCATAAATATCCATACTAAATGAAACATTACCTGTACCATAATAAATTGATCTTGTTCTAGGAAACAAATTAACCATAAAAGGTATTATTTCACTTTTAGGAATATTTATATCATTTAATATTTGATTATAAGTATCTGAATTATCTTTATCGCCTTCTGATTTAGTAAAAAATGAATCTCCTGTTAAATATTCTTTATTATTTCTAATATTATAATATAATTTAGATTCAAAAAGTTGAATTAAAGTTATTTTCATAAAATCATAAGGATCAACTTCATTTTCAATAGGTGGGAGATAAAATTTTAATAAATTAAAATATCTTTTTAAATCACGAATACTCTTAAAATAAAGATTAAAAAATTTATAATTAATATTATTACTATTTAAATTATTAAAATTAAGTTCTTTTAAATACTTATAAAAAAGAGTTTTAATATCCTGTTTATCAATACTAGGTATTTCTATTGGTACTTGAATTATTTTATTTAGATAATCCTCACCAGACCGTTGGATTTTATCCTTTTGTGCATAATTTAAAGCATTAACAACAACTTCTTTATCAAATGATAAAATATATACAATATTATAAAAATCAGCAACAACATGAACTAATTGAAAAATTTCTATTATTTGAGAATCTACTAATCTATCAATATCATCAATCAAAACAATTATTTTACTATTAGATGACTCTAATTCATTATTTATATCCTCTTTTAACTTATTTAAAGATTTATTTGGAAATAAAATATCTGAAATACTGGTTAAATGAATTTTTGTAAGATTTTCAACAGTTCCTAAAAATACATTCATTGAAGATTTTAATAAATTTTTATATTTATATAAATTCTTTTTTAGTGATGATTTTTTGTTATTATTCAACTCTTGCATTAATAAATTAAAAAATGATGAATAAAGATCATTTTCTTGTGAAAAGAGCCATGGATTAAATCTTATAATTATTGTTTCAGATTTTTGTTCCTTATTAACTTTTTCAATTTCTTTAACAAATAAATTTAATAAAGAAGATTTACCATGTCCCCATTTTCCTATTAAACCAATAGTTAATGATTCCTTATAATTATATTTTATTATTCCATTAACCATATTTTTTACAAAATTTGAACGATTTAAAAGATCTTCTTTTTCACTCCTTATAGGTGTGTCATCTAAAAAATATGAATCCTTTTCAACATTTTCAACATTAGAATAATTTAAATTAGTTAACATTAAATTACTACCTTCCTTTTTCTAATAAAAAAAATATTAGTTATTTATTCTTTCATTAATTTTAGTTAAATAATTTGAATCATATTTTTCATTTATCTTTAAATAATCATCAAATATTAAAAAAAATAAAAATGAATAAATACATAATATACTGATAATATACTCAAAATACTAAATATAATTGTAAGCACTACATCTCTGATTATATAATATAACTTTTAAATTTTTATTAATTTTTCTTTTATCATTAATAATATTAACATAGACTTGAACCCTTTTTTTTAAAAATATTCATCAATATCATTAATACATTTACATATTTGATCTTTTTCATTATTATTAAAATTTTTAAGTTTAATTCTTTTAAGTATATTTACGAAATTAGTTATATTAATTAAATAATTTAAATTTTCAATATCATACTCCTTTTTATTTTCATCATAAAAAAGTTGAATAAATTTTAAAATATTTTTATCATTATTTAATAAATCATTTATAAAAATACTAAAATAATAATTTCCTAACCAGTCTTTCATAGAAAATAAATTGTCTATTAATCTAGGATAATTCAGTAAATAATTTGGTTTAGACCAAAAAAATATTTTAGTAGAAACAATATTTTCTAAAATATCTAAGTGATTTAATGAAAATAATGAATTTTTACCTAAGTCAGAATCATCTTTGAACCTAAATCGTTTTTCAATTTTATCTTCTTCAGTTAATAATTCTACAATATTAATAAGTTTAATTTCTACAACATTTTCTATAACATCTTTTAATAAATAAAATCTTTCATTTTTATTTTCAATGATAGCCAATAATTGATGAATTATACCTATGATAAATACATATTCATTTCCTTGTTTTTGTTCTAATAATTCACGTTGTTCTATAAGTACCTTAATAATATTTTTAAAATTTTCAATAGGTATTAACATTATGTAATCTTTAAATCTCTTTAAAATTTTTGTACTTTTATTATTGTAATATAAATTTAATACTTCAGTCTGAAAAAGTTGTTTATCTTTTGTAGAATCTAAAAGATCATTTATATCCTGTTGAGCAATAGTCATTAAAGAAGTATCAAATTTAAAATAATTATTAAAATATTCATCAGTGCATATACATTTCTCAACACGATATTGTTCTATTGAATTGATTCTAGGACCTTTATCATTATAAGCACGAGTAGTTCTTGGAAAAATTGTAGACAATATATCTTTCAATACTCCATCTTGTTCATCAGATCTTTTTGATAGATTATTTATATTATAATAATTATTACTTAAGTTGATATCATTAGATAATTCTTTTGAGGGATTTAATATAGATAAATAATTTTCATCAAAATTTCGTCTATCACTTCTAAAGTCTTCAATAAGTATATTTTTATTTTTTATAATTTGTTTATAAACATGTGGTTCAAATAATTGAATTAAAAGTATGTACATAAAATCTCTAATTTTGACCTCATTCTTTATAGGAGGCAAATAAAAATTCAATATATTAAAATATCTTTTTAAATCACGAATATTTTTCAAATAATATTTAAAAATAGACCATTCTTTTAATTCATACGAATTATTACCTAATGAAATATCATAAACTTTACATAAATTATCTAAATAACTATTAAATAATAATTCTAAACTTTTTGAATCAATAGTTGGAATAACAATTGGAATTTGAATAATTTTATTTATATATTCTTCTGATGAATATTTTTGACTCTCAACTAATGCTTTAGTAACCACTTCTTTATCAAATGATAAAATATAAACAATTCCTCTAAAATCAGCTAAAGAATTAACTAGTTGAAATATTTCTTGTACTTGTTTATCTGTAAGCCTATCAATATTATCTATTTCAATAATAATTTTTTGATCATCTTTTAAGAATTTCATTATTTCTTCATTTATTTTTTCTTTCAAATCATATAATGTAGATATTTCTCTATTATTATCATTAATTGATTTTTTTAAAAGTTTTAAACCAATTTTTGAAATTAATCCAATAGAAGTACCATTTATATTATCAATCATTATCTCAGTAGCTGATATTATTTCATCAGAATATTTATTCAAAAATTTTATTAATTTATCTGTTCTTTTTTCTTTTTTTAATATGGAACTTAATTGACCAAAAAAATATAAATAAATACTTTCTTTATTAGAAAAATTCCAAGGATCAAAATTAAATATTATATATTGTTTATCATTTAATTTAAGCTTATTATTTAAAGATTGTTCAAAAAGATTTAAAATTGATGATTTACCAGAACCCCATTCACCTAACAAACCAATTGTTAAAGATTTAGTATAAAATTCATTAAATTTATATTTTATAATTATATCAGCTATTTTATCTGCAAAATCACTATAATTTAATTTATCCTCTTTTTTAGTTTTTATAGGATTGTCTTCATATATCATATTATCATTTTATACCTTTTCTAAAGTAACATTTAAACTAATTTTTTCTATAACAAAATCATCTTCAACATTTAAGTACTTTTTACTATCATCATAGATATTTTTACCAAAAACAAATAAATTACTGTAAGGTTCTTCAGTATATGAAACCTTTTCAAAAGAATAATGTTCTCCAATATGATTAGCAATTGCTATATATCCATTAATTTTTATTCTAATATCTTTATCTAAGTAGAAAAATAGATTATTACTATCCTTTTTAATTTCAACTAATGATTTATGAATATTTTTTATTGCCTCAATTTTTCCTTTAATATTATATCCTTTTTTACTAAAAATAGTTATATTATCATAAAAAGTTCAATATACCTGAAGATAAACTGTTTCTTTCCTTTCAAATCTTAACTGTTTATCTAAATTATTTTTATTTTCATTTAAATTAATTTCTAATCTTTTATCTGATTTATAGTTTTGGAACTCATTATTCTTTTTATTATTATAATTACTATAAATTACACCCAATAATGCTATTATTGAACTCATAACAGCTATACTATTACCAATATTCCAAATATCTAAAAAAGAAAGAAATGGAAGTGATAACAAACATAAAAATAATATTGCAATAATTACTTTTTCTTCTTCTAAAAAGTTCCACAAAGATATCTCTGAAGGTTTATTTAGTTCATCCTCAAATGAATATTTATTATTGTCCATATATGATCATAACTTTCTCCTATTTAAGCATCAATCATCACTTATTTCTTCTTTATAAGTTCTATAATTATCTGCTACTACATATTTAATGTCTGTTTTTAAGTCTTGACTTAATGCTTTGAAGTGTGCTTTTCCACATGCTATTTTTTCTTGTTCTTTTGTTCTTAATTGTTGTGAATCTGTTGTTCCTTTTGTTTCTACAATTGCATATATTGTTTTTTGATCATTCCTTTCTTCAAGTATTGCCCAGTCTGGATTGTAATATCCTATTGGTGTTTTAATTTTGTACCATGAAGGTAATTTTGTATATACTTTAATTGCTGATTCATCTTGTTTTGTCTCTTTGTTTATATTTTGAGCAAATTGTTTTTCTACATTAGAGTCACATAGTACTTGTTTATATACAGAGTAATCTCCTTCAATTATATTGTCATCTTCATATCCTGTTTCTATTGTTTCTTTAAATTGTTCTATTGGATAAAAATCATCAACTTTTTCATATTCAATTTCTTCTATCATTTCTTTGTTTAATTCATCTCTTATTATTTTTAAGACTTGTTCAGAGTATTGTTGTGGATTTTTCTTGAATTGTTCTAGTGAATGGCTTTCAATTAATATTTTTACAATTGTTTTTCTTGTTAAGTATGTTTCATTTTGTAGATAACTTATTATATCAGGTAGTGCTATTTGATCGGTTTTTGAATTTCGTATTTCTTCTATTTTTTCTTCCCCTTTAACACCTTTAGCATCTATTACTAATCCTGCTTTTGTGTATAATATTTTTGGTTTACTAACATGTATCTCTTTACTTATTCTTTTTGAACAGTTTCTTATTAATTGAAATGTATCAAAATTTATTCGATAGCTTGTTTTATATTTTATTTTTTCCCATAGTTTTTCAAATTCTTTTGGATAAACTATTGGATTTACTTCTACATTCTTTCGTTTTTTAGCATTTCTAATATTGATTTTTTTAGTTACTTCTTTTACTTTAGATATAATTTCTGGTGTCAAATCTTTATAGTCTTCTGGAACAGATAATGTATTATTTTGAATTGCATCTTTAAGTTTAGGTTGTACTTTTCCATCTTTATTGATGTATCGTTCTTGTTTAAAATGGTTATATATTTTTTGTGATCTATTACCTAATAGTTTTCCTTTTTTATCTATTATATTTTCAAATGTTTTTAGTTTTATTACACCAAATGGTATCTTAGAATCTTCTTCTATTTCTTGCTGTAAATTTTCGGCAAATTCTTTATAACTTTCATTAGCAATTACTGTTAATATATTGATAGATTCATCATGTATTCTTTCACCATTTTTATTTACACATAAACGTAACCCTCTACCTATTTCTTGTCTTTTTTTGCTTGTGGATTTTGTTTGATTTAATGTACATATCTGAAATACATTTGGATTATCCCATCCTTCTTTTAATGCTGAATGTGAGAATATAAATCTAAGATTATTTTTAGTAATATCTGATAGTTCTTCTTTATTTTTCATTATAAGATTATATGTATCATTATCTGCATTACTTTTTCCTGTTGTATCTTTATAGTTACCTTTTTTATCTTGAGAAAAATATCCTTCATGGACTTCTTCAACAGGCACATCATGATATCGAAGTTCTTTATATTTATCACTTTTAATTAATCTATTATATTCTTCCTCAAACATTATAGCATATTTACCCTTTTCACCTTCTTTTGATGATCTATAATTTGATACTTTATCAATAAAAAATAGGCTTAATACCTTAATATTATCCGGATTTAATTTCAATTCTTTATCCAAATGTTCTATAATAGTTTGTTGTATTTGTTGTCTTTTAATTTCATTATCAGGTAAATCACCAACAACATCATTAATTTTTAATTCAACACCATTAGTAAAGTGAATAAATTCATTATCTTCAGTACAATTAATCTCATCAACAATAAAATTACTATATTCCTCACGATTAGTTAATTTAGAACTAGATAAATCATCACCATGTTTAATTGTTTTTATATCTCTTTTAATATAACCATCAACATCAATATCTAACTCTACTTTTGCAGATATACTATTTCTTCTATTTAATTCAATTAATCGAATAAATGTATCATTATGATAATCTTGAGATCTAATGGATGCTACTTCAATACTTTTTACAAGATGTTGTTCATATGCATCAACAGCATCTAATTTATATATAGGATTATATAACTTTTTAGGAGTAGCAGAATACTGCAAAGTAAATAAAGGATTTAAACTATGAACTGCATCAACAGCTTTTTCTGTATTATAACTACTTTGAGGTTCATCAATAATAACTATTGGATTAGTACTTCTTATTAAATCAATAGGTTTATGACCTTCTAAAGCATCATTCGGTCTATGAATAATATTGATATTACCATCTTTTTTATTAGAATTTTTATTAAATGAATCAATATTAATAATCATTATTTGAATTGTACTATTTGAAGTAAAAGAATGGATATCACTTAAATTAGAACTATCATATAAAAAGTAATCATATGAAATATTTTCATATAAAGACTTAAAGTGAGACTTTGTCATATCCAATGTTTTAATAACACCTTCTTTAATTGCAATACTAGGAACAACAATAATAAACTTAGTAAATCCATAATTTTTATTTAATTCAAAGATAGTTTTTAAATAAATATAAGTTTTTCCAGTACCCGTTTCCATTTCAATAACAAAATTTAAAAGATCATCTTCTAAAACATTTGTATTTTGAAGAAAATTTAAATTCTGAATATTATGAAGATTATTAAAAATATCTTCATCATTAATTTCTAAACGATTACCTATTCCACCTTTATATTCATCCTCATTATTATTTAGAGGAAGTGTTGCTAAATTAAGACTAGGCAAACCAAATTCAAGACGTGTTTTATTTTGACCTTCAAATAAATTAACAACAGAATTAATACATTCATTTTGATAAGGAATTTTAGGATTAAATTTAAACTTCATTATACACACCTAGATAGTAATAAATTCATCAACATTATGAGAAGAGAGTAACTCTTTTAAATTAGCTTTATCTGCATCAGTTCCAAATGAATTATCTTTAAATACCACACGACAAGTTGCAGGATTGTTATCTTTAATTATATTTATAATATCTTTTCCATCAGCTACAGTTACTTTATCCTTAAAGCATAAAATTAAAGCACCAAAACCTACATTGTAAATACTAGTAACATCTTCAATATTCTCAATAGGCAATGAAAGATCCAATCCATATTTAAGCATTACCTCATAAACAAGATCAAGTTCAGTTCTACACCCTTTAATATTATATAACATTTTATCTAAAGAACTTTCCAAATTATCATAATCAGGATCCCACTCTAATTTATTAGAAGAATCTAACTTAAATACCTTAAAACCAATATCCAAATTGTTATTACCTGATTCTTCAACAATTTTATCACCAGCACGCCTAATTCTTTCTTTTCCAATTTCACAAATATTACTATAACCTGCTTTATAAGCTTCAGATTTCTCATTGCATTTTTCAGGAAGTTGTACCATTATAAATTTACGGTTTCCGTTATCTTCAGAGTTTAATTGCATTACTGAATGAGCAGTAGTAGCTGATCCTGAGAAAAAATCTAATATGATATCATTTTTATTAGAAGCAATTATCAAAAATCTTTTTATTAATTCAATAGGTTTAGGATAATCAAAGATATTATTACCTATTAATTTATTTAATTCTCTTTTAGAACTATCTGTATGTCCCACCTCGCTATGTAATAAAATAGTTTTAGTTATTACACCTGCAACATCAGTTAAATATCTTTTAAATGCTGGTCTTTTATTTTCATCACTTGGTAAATATATTCTTCCATCTTCTATTAATTGATACATTTTTATTTCATTATACCTCCATCCACAAGATTCAGGACATTTATATACTTTTCCATTGTAGCATATATCATAGTTATTACCTGGATTCCTAGTTAAATCGCTTTTTCTATATTTACCTCTGCCATCGTTATCATCATATTTATATAACTTATTTGTTTCATCATCCCGTTCAAGTCGATTAAACTGAATTATTGACGTTAAATTTTTTGCATAACAAATAATTTCCTCATGATCTGTTGAAACATACTTATTATTATTTTTAGGAGAATAAGTTTTTTGCCAAATAAATTCAGTAATAAAATTATTTTCTCCAAAAATATCATCACATATTTTTTTTAAATTAGCAACTTCATTATCATCAATTGAAATAAATATAACTCCATCTTCTTTTAAGAGATTACGTGCCAATACTAATCTAGGATACATCATATTTAACCAGTTACTATGGTATCTTCCTTCTGTTTCAGGATTTGTTGAAAATTTTTTATTATTATTATCTTCACTAATTTGTCCAGTTAATTCTAAATAATTTTTAAGATTATCCTTAAAATCATCTTTATAAACAAAATCGTTTCCAGTGTTATATGGTGGATCGATATATATCATTTTTACTTTTTCATAGTATGATTTTTGTAGCAGTTTTAATACTTCTAAATTATCGCCTTCTATATATAAATTTTTAGTATTATACCAATTTTTACTATCTTCTAGATTTTTACTACTAAATGCTGATTTTTTAGTACTTTTTTTTAAAATAGAAGGTCTTAGTGTTCCAGTACTTTGTATCTGTGATTCTTTTATTGCTTCTTGTTTTCCTTGCCATGTAAATTCATATCGCTCAGTTGGCTCTTCTATTTCTTCACCTAAAATAGTTTGTAATTTTTCAAAGTCTATCTTATCCTCTGTAACTATTTCTGGAAAAATTTGTTTTAATTTTTCAATATTACTTTCGATTATATCTTTACTTTTTCCATCTAATTTTGTTTCAATCATTTAATCACCTTTTAATTTCTGAATCAAATTATTTTTTTCTTGTATACAATCTTGTCTTTCTATGTTTAGTTCAACATTTTTGTTAAATTGTGTTTCTTCATATATTTTATTTTCTAAAATGCTAATTTCTAAATTAATTTCTCGTATTTTGTTTCTTATTTTTTCAATTTCGACAATATCATAAAGAAAAATATTATCAAGTTCTGTTTCTTTTAATGTTGTATATTTTACAGTATTTTCCCAAATATTATCATATAATTTATATAGATTTTCATGAGTTAAGTTATCTATTTTTATTTTTTCTAAATATCTTTTATCTTTTAAATCAAGTTTTTCTGTGTTTATCCAAGGTGTATCTATTGCATCCATTAATGTTACTTTGGAGCTATCTGTTTTATTTTCTCGTATTGGTGCAACAATTATTTTCAGATACTTTGAGTATTCATATATTTGTATTTGCGGGTAAGGTATTGTTTGAAATATGATATTTGAGATTTCAGAGATTTTTGTATCTTTACGTAGTTGTATATTTATTATTTCTATTTCTTCATATATTTTTTCTTGATCTTTATATAGTGCAATATTTGTTGTTTCTGGTTTTATTGTGTATTGCCATGTTATTTGTTCTATATTTTTTGTGAATATTTGTATGTCTTTATATTTTAGTTTTCCCATTTCATAGAAATCTTTTTTTGGTATTTTATTGTTTACTTGACATTGATCAGGTAGTTTTAATAGATTTTCTATCATTTTAAATCACTTTTTTTATTTGATGATGAGAAATGTTATTATTTCATATTGTTCTATTGAGTTTTTATCTTTTTGTAGTGGATTTGTTCCTCCTTTTTGAAAGAGGCTTTTTACTCCTACTTCTTCTTGTTTTCCTGTAATGTCATCTATTGCTTTGTGTAATAACATGGTATATTTTTCCATGTTTTTTCCATCTTTTGTTTCTTTGTTAAATTCAGATACTTCTTTTTCTTGTATTTGTGTTGTTTTGCTTGATGATTTTTTGTAGTAGTCCATTATTTTTTTTGATTGTGAATAGTTTAATTTTACTTCTCCATTATCTGTAACATATGTTAAATAATAAGGTGATAATGGGTTTGAGTATTTATCTTCACGATTAGTTGTTTTAAGTAAAAATATTACCCCTTTTTCTAATTCTTCTGAGTAGGGTATTATTGAGTATATTCCTTGTGGTGCTTGTTTTAGTTTTTGTTTGTGTTGTTTCATGTATTCCATTAGTTCTATTTTAAAGTCGTTTAGTGTTACATCAGTTATGGATATTGTATTGTCCATATCTTCAGGATTTAGTACTTCTTTTTGTAGTTGTTCTAGTTGTTTTCGTCGATACAATAAATCATTCATTTCATGTTGTGTTTTTTTGTCTTTTATTATATTTTCTTCTCCTGTAGCTGATATATCTACTAGTATCATCTTGTTTTGTACTCTTCCTTTAAGATTTATGTATTCATCTAGTTCTATGTTTGGCCAAAAGTTTACTAGTTGTATTTGTTTATTTTCTGATCCTATTCTGTCTATTCTTCCAAATCTTTGTATTATTCTTACAGGATTCCAATGTATATCATAATTTATTAGATAGTCACAGTCTTGTAAGTTTTGTCCTTCAGATATACAATCGGTTGCTATGAGTATATCTATTTCATCTTCAGGATTTTTAAGAGTGTATTGTTTACTTTTTGGTGAAAAATGACTTAGTATCTCATTCATATCTGTTGTATGTATTGATTTTACTGTTGTTTTGTTATTTCCTGATCCTGTAATTAATGCTGTATTTAATCCATAATCTTTTAATGGTTCATAAAGATTTTTATACAAATAATCTGCTGTATCTGCAAACGCTGTGAATATTAAAATTTTATTATTATCCTGATTTATTGGACTTTCTAATTTTTCTTTTATTAAGTTTTTAAGATCTAATAATTTCTTATCACGACTAGCTGTAATTTTTTTAGTATCGTAAAGTATTTGTTCTATTTTTTCTTTATCATATTCTAAGTCTTGTTTCCATCTTATGAGATCAATATCTTGGAATAATATTTTATTTTTCTTTCCTATTATTAATTCATCATCAAAGTCTTCATCTTCAGGATCAATATCTAATATACTAAGATCTGGATTGTAATTTCTATTTTTTTTCATTTTACTTAATACGATATTGATTCTGTTTAATAATCTTTCAAGTGTAAGTTTAAATGAATGGATACTACTTTCTAATCGTTTTAATAGATTGATTCTTATAAGATTTACAATATTTTTGTCTCGGTCTTTTTGCTTAAAAATTCTTCCATTTTGTACTAACGTATCATATTTTTCAGAATATTCATCGACTTTATTTGGATATATATAATCAAATGAATTAAATAATGCTAATTTCAAATGAGTTATTTCATAATTTATCTCACTCAATGAAGGGAATTCTTCTTTAATATCAATATCTGAGTATATATTTTTAGGATTTAATCTTTCAGGAAATTCTCCAATTTCAGTTATATCGTAATATTTTTCAATATGTTTTCTAGATCTTGCAATCGTTAAAAGATCAAGTAACTTAAAGTAATCCATATCCATTTCATCAATAAATGCCTCATCAGTACGTTCTTCTTCACTTAATTGAGACCATTTATTGAAGATACCCTGAGATTTTCTTAATGTTTGATTAATACTTTCAATATTATAATTTCGTAGTGCTGCATCATTATCTTCTGTAATAATATTGATTTGATTTTTGATATCAGTAAGTTTGTTATTTACAGGTGTTGCTGAAAGCATTAAAACTTTTGTTTTTGTACCTGATTTTATAACATTTTCCATAAGATATTGATAACGTGTTTTTCTATCTTTAAATGCAGGATTATTACGGAAATTATGTGATTCATCAATTACTATAAGATCATAATTATCCCAATTTATATTTTCTAAGTTAATATCTCCACTAAATCCTCTTGATCTATTTAAATCAGTATAATTTAATACATCATATCTAAATCTATCTTCTAAAAATGGATTTAATTTACTATTTTGTGTAAAAATTGTCCAATTCTCACGTAAACGTTTAGGAGTTAAGACAAGTACTCTATCATTTCTAAGTTCATAATACTTAATAACTGCTAATGCTGTATATGTTTTACCTAAACCAACACTATCAGCAAGTATACAACCATTATGTTTTTCAATCTTATCAATTGCTCCAATAACAGCATCTTCCTGAAACTTATATAATTGATTCCAAATCTTTGTATCATAAAAACCAGTACCAGTCTTAATAATATAACTTTCATCCAATTCATCTTGAACATCAGAGAAAATATTGAATAAACTTACATAGTAAATAAAAGATGCAGGATTCTCAACATAAATCTCACTAAGTCTATCTAAAAGATCATCCTTAATATCATTCAAATTACTTGTATCATTCCATATATTATCAAAAATAGTTTTATAAGGAGTAGTAAACATTGTACCATATAAACATGTATTAGCATCCTTACGATTAGAATTAATAATACCTAATCCATCAGTTGTAAAATCAACTGTACCATTTATACAAATATTCTCATCATCATAAGAATTAACATAAATCATACGAGGCTGAGCAGTATTGCTCTTCTTAAAGGATCTTACCTCCGCATTATTTTCAATCCACTTAGCACATTCATGACCAACAAAACTTTGATTCATCTCATTTTTAAGACGTAACTCATAATCTGTACCAAAAAAATCATTATTATCTACAGCATTGATCTCATATTCACGCTGAGTACCAATACTATCTTCTTTTAAAAAGCGAGGACTAGTAAAAATAAATTTAACATCATTAACCTTATCAAAAACATGACGTAATTCATAATAAGCATACATACTAAAAAAAGCAGTCACAATATATAAAGAACAACCCTCAAAAATATGATCCTCAAGCTCAGAACATACTTTTCTATCAACTTTATTATCTAACATTTTCGGTTCTAACATAAAAATAACCATCTAATTACGGAATTTATTATTATAATAATATATTAGATAACAAATAGTACATAAGAGTTTTTAAAATAAAACGATTTATATTAAATAAAAATATAAAAAAAAGATTGTTATAACATGATAATAAATTATTGAATTTCATAATTAGTTTTCGTATCGGTTAAAAAAAAAAATAGAAATATTATTATAATATCAATTTAATAGATAAGAATAAGAGGTTTTTTTAAAATGACTGAAGAATTCAAAGAGTTTTATGATGCTTTAAAGGATAATTTAGATTCTTACAATGGTGAATATGCATCTTTTATTGATTATGGTCCATCATTATATAAATTATTATCTAATTTATTAATGGAAGAAGATTTATCTAGAGAAATGAAACTTAATATTAGTGCTGCTATTGCTTATTATGTTGTTCCAAGGGATGTTATTCCAGAAGATGTTTATGGTCCTTATGGATATATAGATGATATATATTTATGTGTTTTTGTACTCAATAAGCTTGCTAAAGAATATGGATATGATATGCTTCAAGATTCTTGGGATACTGATGATAATATCAAAGATATTCTTGATGAATGTTATGATAAGTCATCATCTTTATTAGAAAATAACCAAAAAGAAGAAATTTTAAAATATGTTGGATTAATTGAATAATTTCATTGTTTCCAACCATATTCTTTTATAAGTTGAATTAATTTGTTTAAATCCAAATTGTTTACTTCTAATTCTATTACTACATCAATATAATCACTAAGCATGTAAATTGATACTCTGGTTGTTAATTCTTTTATTTCTTTGAGTAATTTTAATAATTTAGCATATTCTTTAAAGGTTATTTCTCCTTTCATTAATATACTACAGTAATCTTGTTTTTTTGATATGTAGAATTGTTTAGATAAGTAACTATAACTTACGGGTTCTTTTTCTTCAGTTATGAATGTTTCATTGGTATTTTCACTTAAATCTGTATGATCTTGGTTTATTTCTTCTTCAAGGATATTGTCTTCTAAAGATTTTGAATATGTTGTTGTTTTAAGAGTATCTTCTATTGTATTTAAGTCTTCTGATTCAATTTTTTTTGTTTCATTTAATTCATCAGTAGGTTCTATAATAATTGTATTATTTATATTCTTGTTTTCTTCAGATTCTTCAATTAAATCTTTATCTTCAATTAAATCTTTATCATCTAAGATAGTTAAAGTATCATTTAGATTTTCATCACTGCTTAAATTTTCAGATTCAACTTTTTCTGTATTTATTGATTTATTTTCTTCTAGTTCAATAGGTATTATATCTTTTTCTTCATCAATTACTTTTAATTTATTTTCATTTATTTTAAGATCTGTGATTTTACTTGTTGTTTTTGTTTCTTCAGTTTCTGAGATAATTGTATCATTATTAGGTTCTTTTTCTTCGATTTCAGATTCTTTTAGTTCAAAATTAACTGTTCCATCATTAATATTTGATTCATTCTTATTGGTTTCTTCTTCTTTTATATTAGTAATATTATCAGTTGTTTCTATAGTTGTATTTTTATCTGATTTATTTTTTTCTGTTAAGTTTGTTATAGCTTCTTGTTCAGTTTTAAAAGTACCTTCTAATATTGACTTATATTTATCAAGTTTATGTTTATAAAACCAAGAATTAAACATAGGGATGTATATTACACATTTATTTTTTGTTGATTCTATGAAACTTGCAATTTTTATTACTTGAATAGTAAATAGATTATTTTTTGCTTTAAATGCTTCATTTGAAGTATCATATTCGCCTATGATTTCTTTAGTTTTTTCATAGAATATTATCCATTTATTATTACGTGTTTTAACTTCTAATTCTTTATTATCTTCTTCTGTTTTTTCAATATTTTCTTCATTAGCTAAAGTATTATTTTCTGTAATATTAGATATTGTTTTTTCTTTGTTATTAACTTGTTTAGGTTCTTCTTCTATAATACCTTTTGATTTTTTATATAAATTAAAAGCTTCATTAGCTTCTTTAGCAGATGGATAATTACCAATATATCCAATATTAAGACTATTTAATTTTTCTTTATCTTTATCTGTTTCAATATTTTTAAATGACCATGTTTTTGTAATGTTGATGAAATATATTCCTTTGTATTTTGATGATTCTTTAATTTTTGATATTAATATTTTATTTTCTGAAAATGTAGTATTTTTAGCATTAAAAGCTTCTTCATAATTATCAAATTCTCCAATTAATTTCTCAGAACCTTTATAAAATACCATCCATTTATCATTACCTTCAATAAACTCATCATCATCTTTCACTTTTTCATCAGATGATTTTTCTTCATTATTTTCTTTATCAATTTTTTTAAATTGATCTAAATATTTAGTTATAACTTCTTCAGATTCTAATATATATGTTTCAGAGTCTTCAGATTCTAAAAGATCTTCTTCTTGTAGATTATAAACAATACTTAATATTTTTAATTTATTTATTCCTGATTTTTCTACTATTTCAGGAATAGTAAATTCTTCACCTGAATTAACATATTTCATAAATAATTTAAGATCATTGGAATTTTTAATTTTTTTCTGACATCTACGACAATATTTTTGAGAAATACCCTTTATTTGTTCTTTAATTGATTTTCCACATAATAAACAAGTATTATCTTCTGATTTTTCAGTTGTTTTAGAAATTTCCAAATCATCTTTTTCATTATTTACGGGAACTGTTTCAGTAATAGTTTTAGTTATGTCATCTTCTATTGTTTTAGCTTCAACACGTAATTTTTTATTTTCAGCATTTAAAAGTGATTCTATAGTATCTTCAGATTCTAAGTCTTTTTCATCAGGTGATTCTATTTCTTCAATAGGAACTTTTACATTCTCTTTATCTAGTTCTTTTTCGAAGTTATCCTGACTATTTAAATCTTTATTTTCAGAAATAATAGCAATATCTTCTTTTTCAGTATTTTTAACTACTGTATCATTTTCCTTATTTACAGTATATTTTTCTAAAAATTCATTAACCGTATCTTCTGATTGTAACATGTAATTAGTGTCATCTTCAGTAGTAACTAAATTATTTTCTTGTAAAGACCAAATCATTCCTGTGATTATAAATTCTTCTTTTCCCATTTTTTCAATCAGTTGTGGTATCGTAAATTCTTCGTCATAATCTACATATTTTTTCAAATCTAGTAATTTTTGAGATAACTTTATCTTTTTATTACATTCTTTACAATATTCTGATTTTTTTACTTCTATTGGTTTTAAGATGTTTGAACAAATTTTACATTTTACATCTGTTTTTCCCTTTTGTTTTTTATTAAAGGAGGTTCCATGATCAACACTATATTTTTTCATAAAATCTTCTATTTTTTCAATATCGACCCATTTATAAGTTTCTTTATATATTTCTTCTATAAGATCTTGTTCTTCTAAACTCCATATATGATCTGAAGCAGTGAATTTACCTATTCCCAAACTCATTAATGTTTTAATACTTATTTCATCATCAAAATTGATAATATCTTGTAATTTATAAATACTTTTAGTAGCATGGACTTTATATTGACAATTTTTGCATATATCACCCTTATGATCATCAGATAATGTTTTACTACAAAATTTACATTGTTTACTCATATTATTTCCTCATTTTAATAAAAAGCTATAATTTTTATTGATTAAAATAACATTTATTAAATTATTCTCCCTTATAAAATTTAATTAAATTCCTAGAAATTCCTATATAGAATAATATAGCTTAAGATATATTTAAATTAGTATTAATTTTATTAAAAAATTTTTTATTAGATAATATATAAATATATAAATAATAATTATAATTT
>CAYNSJ010000027.1:0-29429 GCA_964399835.1 uncultured Methanobacteriaceae archaeon
GGAACAGAATTGTTCCCTATAACTTACTTTGAAAAAGAAGCATTTTTAGGACAAAGTCCTCAGTTATATAAACAGATGATGATGGCAACAGGATTAGATAATGTATTTGAAATTGGACCAATATTCAGAGCAGAAGAACATGATACTTTAAGACACTTAAATGAAGCAACATCCATAGATGCTGAAATGTCATTTAAAAGTCAACAAGATGTAATGGATACATTAGAAGATTTAATAATGCATATATTAAATGACTTAAATGAAACTTGTCAATCTGAATTTAATGATATTGGTAAAGAATTAGAAATTCCTGATGAACCTTTCCCTGTTGTACCATATGATGAAGTAATAAATCTTGTTGAAAGTAAAGGTGTTGAAATGCATTATGGAGAAGATTTATCACGTGCTGCAGAAAAAGCAATGGGTGAAATAATGGATAATTATTACTTTATTACTGAATGGCCAACTGCTATTAAACCATTTTATGTAATGCCTGATAGTAAAGATCCTGAAATAAGTACTGCCTTTGATTTAATGCATAAAGATTTAGAACTTTCCAGTGGTTCACAACGTATACATTTATATGATCTTTTATATCAACAGTTAGAATCAAAAGATTTAAACCCTGATGCATTTGGTAGTTATTTAAAAGCATTTGAATATGGAATGGCTCCTCACTCTGGATGGGGACTAGGATCTGAAAGATTAACTATGGCTATAACTGGTGTAAATAATATTAGAGATACAGTACTCTTCCCAAGAGATAGAAGACGACTTACACCTTAATTATAAGGATTATTTTAATCCTAATTTTTTCTTTTTTTTAAAATAAGTAAATAAATGGGAGAAGAAGGTTTTATTCAATAATTTCTTTTCTAGATTCAATATAAATATAAATACGCTCTTTTTCAAAATAAAAACTTTGATCTTCTTTAAGATCTAATGCTTGTTCATATAACAAACTAGAATTTTCTAATGATTCGAGACGATTTAAGAAATCATCATATTCATTTTGAGAATTTTCGTTATCATATACTCTGTTAACTCCAAGATTTTTATTCCTCCATTCTAAACCATCCCATGCGTAAGCAATGTATGTCTTAGGCGGAGTAAATATAATTTTGAGTAAAACATCGTAGTCATCCTCATTATATTTACCATCTAAGATGGTACATTCCATTATAATTTTCGAAGTCAATTAATCAACACCATTAAAAAATTTATTAATTATTCTGATAACAATTTAGAATTGATTACTAAATTAAACTGTGTTTTTGTAATTTCGCTATTGTCTTCCATATTACGAAGGTCTTCCCAAATTGTTCCATGTACCATATAGTCATGTAAACGGGTTATATACTCTTCAAATTCATCTTTTAAATTATTATCTTTTGGACTAGTTTTTTCTAGATCAATGAAATCTTTATGCCATGTTGTTCCATCATAAAAATAATAGTTTGTATTATATGTATTATCGGTATCATATTCAATTTTACAATCTAGGGTAAATTCATCATTATTTTCGTCGCGTATAGTATATTGATATGTTTTTATCACGTTATAACCTCTATAAAAATAAAATATAATTTTATCTTATATTATAAAATATTATTATCTTTAATTAATATAATTATATATAATATATATCTAAATACTAGAATAATAAATTTATTAAAAAAGGGAATTAGATGAAAACGTTACCAACTAATATTAATGATATAATACCAGATAGTCATATTAATTATTATATCATTACATTAATAAATACATTTAATTTTAAACAATTAAATGGAAAATATAATAGTAACAAGGGGACAAAAGCGTATCCTAGACAATTATTGGCACGAATAATAATAAGGGGAATTTTAGAAGATATACAGACAACAAAAGATTTAGAGTATTTAATGAAAACAAATCCAACATATATTCATTTAACTGGTGCACAAACTCCAAGTAGTACAACACTTACTAAGTTTATAAATGAAAATGAAGTTGTTATGTTGGAAATATTAAATGATACTATTTTAATTTCAGAAAAATTAGGTATAAAATTAAAAATAGATACAGATAATCCTGAGAAACTGTTGGAAAAATATAAATATAATAAAAAGGCTACATTAATTCAGAAAAATGATGTAAGTTATACAAAAAATACTAAAAAAGACATAAAAAAAATTAATAAAAATATTAAAAAACATAAGAAGCATAAAAGATTTAATCTCAAAAAGAAAAGAAGAATAATCTAGAGGAGAATAAGTTTGTCAATTAAGAAAGATATCATAATTAAAACAAATAAAGAATATCAGAAAACTTATGATTATTATATAAATAGTGGTTATAAAGTAGTAAAACAAGTAAAAAATACAATCACATTAAAAAAGAGGTATTATGGTGAAGTATGGTTGCATGTATTATTATTAGTTATGACTGGCTGGATTACTCTTGGGTTACTAAATTTAATATATATTGTTATAGCTTATTATTTAAGAACAGAGACTATTACTTTAATTTTAACAAAAGATAAGACTCTAAAATCATTTAATATGGAAAATAATGAAACTATAAAACAGTATTTAAATACTGAAATTAAAGATGAAACAGAAAAAGTTGAAAATAATGAAGATGTTTCTTCAAGTATCATAAATTATCTTGAAGATTAATACCTAGAATATTTATATAGATTGAAAAACAAAATAATAGTAGGTATATAAAAAATTTTCATCATAAAATATAAGAATTTTAATAAAATGATAAAAATGTAATACACTGTAGAAGTTTTATGATGGTTGAAAAAAAATAGGGATATGATAAAGATGGTACCTAAATCGTTGACGGATATTATTAAGAAAATAAGTCCGGATTCACAAGTATCTAATACAACTAATGACGAAAATGGAGATGTTCATGAAGTATATACCAATGAAGAAGCAGGAGAATACGTAGAAACTACATACAAAGGAATAAAAGTGTGTGTAAGAGAAAATTATCCGTACTATAATCCACAAAATGATAAAGTATATCACTCTAAAGAAGAAGAGGTGGAAGAGTTATATCAGTTATCAAAAGATATGAATAAATCATCATTACATGAATCACAAGATTTGCTTAATGATTAATCTATAATTTTAAAGAATAATCTCCCTTTTTTTTTATAATAAAATATTAATTAAAAACTTACTACTTCTAAAATAAATTTATCAAAATAATAACAGAAGGTGATGTTCAATGAAAAATGCAACAGTAATGGGAATACTTGTAATAGTTGCAGTACTATTAGTTGGATTATTAGTAATGAGTAATGGAGTATTAACTAATAATAATACTACAAATAATACAACATTAAATAATTCATCAGATAATCAATCTACGAATAATGGACAAGCTAATCAACAGAATAGTCAATCAGATCAACAAAATCCAAATGGAGCAAGTAATACTGGACAATCAAGTCAAAATAGTAGTCAATCAAGTTCAAGTCAGCCAAGTAGCAGTCAATCAAGTAGCAGTCAATCAAGTTCAAGTCAACAAGCAGATCAAGCAGGAAGTAGTCAATCAAGTTCAAGTCAACAAGGTCAAGCTGCGTCAACATAAATAAACTTTATCTCTCCCCCTTTTTTTTTATTTATATTAAAAATACTATTTCTAAAAAAAAATAAATAAAAAAATTAACAAAACTTTTATATAATCAAAAAAAATAAAAGGGAAAATCTCATGTCAAAAGATAACATAATTGATAAACAAACAGTATATGAACTAAAAAAAGAGATAAAACATCAACAGCAAGAGATAAAAAAGCAAAAACAAATTATACAAAAATTAGAAAATAACCAATCCAGTTCATCAAATCATGTAAAAGAAGAGAAAGAAAAAGTAAATACAGTTACAGAAAAATCATATAAATCACAAAAAACTATAAATAAGTCTATTGAAGATGAAATAAAAGATTTAAAACTAAAAAATGAAATATTAATGGTAGATCAAGTAGGTTTAAGACAATTAGAACAATATATATTTAAAAATATTAAAAAAATAGATGAAAAAGAAAAAGAATTAGATAAGAAAGAAGAAAGAACTGAACTGGATATAAGAAGCTTAAAAGATGAACGAAGAGCATTAAAAAACCAGATAAATGAGAATGTAACAAAATTAGATTATAAAATAAAATGTAACATATGTAACTTTCAAACAGATTATCAATTCTTATCAAATGATGGTAGATCTAATGCAAGATGTCCTAAATGTGGATCATTAGAAAGACATAGAGGTTTAATTTACTATTTAAAAAATACTACTGATATTGTAGAACATAGAAATGAAGTACTTTTACAATCTCCACCAAAAGCAGTATTTGATAAATTAAATCAACGTACAAACATAGTAGTCTATGGTGTAGATCCTTATGAAACAACATATGGTGCAGATTATGTGATGGAATTAGAAGAGTTAACATTTGGTGATGATAAATTTGATTATATAATTTCAATTCATGTATTAGAACATGTGTTAGATGATCAAAAAGCATTAAATGAAATATATAGAGTCTTAAAACCAGGTGGTACTGCTTTGATAATGTTACCTATTAATGAATATTTAGAAAAAACAATAGATCAACCTGATATAATTAACACATTAGATCTTCAAAAGAAATATTACAAAGATGAAAAACATTTAAGATACTATGGAAAAGATATTGAAGAAAAGATAATAGAATCTGGATTAATAATAAAAAATAAAGATTATTTAAAACAGTTATCTAATAAAGTTAGAAAGACTCATAGGATATTACCTGATTTATTATATGAATGTACAAAAGAGGAATAAAATATGAAACTAACAAAAGTTGAGATAATAGAAGCACAGAAAAAACAACTAGAAAATAAATCAGAAAAAGTAGATACACAACAATGTCCTCTTTGTGGATTTGAAACAGATTATGAATTTATAAATGTGAAAATACCAAAATATGAAGAGATAAAAGATATTATTATAACAAGTACTCCTAATTATGGACATGAACAGTTAATAAAAAGAAATTATTATTGTCCAGTTTGTAATTCAACACCTGATTCAAGAATTATTATGGAGATAATAAATTTTTTAGACAAAAATCAAACAATATTACTAACAAATAATCCAGATAAACCACTTAAAGAAGCTTTAAAAGAATATAAAATACATTATCAAACATCTAATAATCTGAATGAAATAGCAGATAATTCAATTGATACAATAATATCTATAGATTATCTAAATAAAATAGAAAATTACCAATCAATAATAGATGAGTATAAACGAATATTAAAAATTAAAGGACAATTAATATTAAAAATAAATTATGATGAAAATTTAAAAAGTTCTTTTACTGATGAAGCAATAAATACCTCAAATTTAAGAAGAATTTTTTATGGAGATCCTGATGATTTAAGAGTATTTGGTAATGATTTAAAAAAATATATTTATCAAAAGCAGTTAACATTTACAAAAACAAAATTAAAAGAAATAAGCAGAATTAATTGTGCAACTGATTCAGAAACAATAATTTATATATGTACTAGAACAATGTAAAAAAAGAGAGGTTATGTTTAGTTAATATCATCGATTAAAATTATATCCAATACGAGGATATTTTTTATATGTTTTTCTTTTTTCATGCTCTTTATAAAGTCCGTATGCAAAAATACTCACAGAAACTGCAGTTTTAGCTATTTTTATTTTTCTTTTTATTCCCATTTTTATCTCTTCTTTTAATATTTAGTTAGTTTATATTCTATTTAATTTCTATATTTATACTTATTGATTAAGTATATCATCTAATTTCTTAAAAAATTTTATCTGCAGTAGTATATTACTATTTTGAATAGATTATATTTATATATTTTAAGTCTTTAATATATCTTCAAGCTTAGTGATATCAATATTTGTAGTTTGAGGTTTATCTAACCAATGAGAACAGCCTACTTGATTTATTAAAACACATTGGGCAGGTATACCTAGACGATCTGATTTCCAACCACCACTAATTAAGTTTATTATACAGCTTATACCAATAATACCAATTTCTTCTTGGTCTTTTTTTGTTATATTGTTGAATATAACTGATTCATGAGGTATAATATAAACTTCAAAACCTTCAGATTTACCTTTTTTGGTTAATAAGTTAGCATTACAATTTTTAGAACAATTGTTACATATATAACCTAAATTATCTTTTTTGGCTTTACAATTTTCGTTTTGTTTTAGACACATACAACGTGGAATAAGAACAATTTTTCTAGGTCTTTTAATATATTCTTCTTTGTAAGTACGGTTCATAATTTCAGCACCTACCATGTTAATATAATATAATTTGCTTACTTGACTACAAAATATAATATCCTCTTTATTGATATGGTCATTTATTTTATTTTTTAGGTATATGTTTAGATTACTTGTATATTTATCTAAAACTAATTTGGATTCTTTATTAAAAAAATCTGTAAAACATAAAATATCACTAATAATATTTTTAATTTCGTCTTGAGTTTTATCTTTAAGAAATGTTCTTATTTTTGATATATGGTATATTTCTTCATTATATTCTCCACAAGAAGTTAACCACTCTATTAATTTATCAAGACTATCTAATGATAAGTCAGCACTTTTTATTTCTTTTTGATATAAAAACATGGTGCTTATATAACCTTTTAAATAATCAATATCTTCTTTTATATTAGGATAATTTTCACGCATTGAGTTTATTTTAATTAAAACTTTTTTAGCATTATTTTCAAGAGAAAGGGCATTTGAAATGTAACAATCCCAATAGGTACCTAATAATAATATTTCAAGTAGTTTTTCAGGTTCATTATTGATATATTCATTAATTAATGTTTTATCGAAGTATTCTTGGGCTTTATTTAAAATGACATCAGTTAATTTATTTATAATATTATAATAATCATTATTAATATTCAAATTATATGTAGTTATTTCCATTTTCATCAGGTCCTACTATTACTCTATTAATTATAAAGTTGATATGATCTTCCATTTCATTAAATAAATTATCAATCGCATTATTTAATATCTCATCAGTTAGTTTTGGATGTTTTATTAATATTTCTAGTATTAAATAGACACCGTATGAATAATATTCTTTTGCTAATTGTTTTGCTGTTATATTAGTTTGTATAATCTCTTTTTCTATCATTAAATTAAATATATATGTCCAAATAGTTATTGGTTCGATTATTATGTTATTCATAAAGAAGTTACGAATTTTATCATTATGGTATGTTTCTATTAATATTATTCTTAAAATTTTCATTAGTTTAGGTTTCTTTAATTGAGATTTAAATATTTCTGAACCAGTATGATAAAATAATATTGGATCGTTTTCCATTATTTTCAGTGTTTCTTCATTTGGAAATTCAACATTTAATTCTTTTTTGAAATATTCTAAAATAGCATTTAATATGGCTTCTTTGTTTTTGTAATGGTTGTATATGGAACTTTCTTTAATCCCTACGTTTTTTGCTATTTCTCTTATACTAACATTGTCATATCCTTTTTGTGAAAATAAATCTAAGGATACATTAAATATCTTCTCTTTTGTTTTATTTTGTTTTACCATTTTTGATCATTTTAATTTTTATTTAATGATTTTATTGTTAACTCTTTCATATCTTCAGGATTTCCGGATGCTATAGCAAATGATTTAAGTATATGGCCTCCTCTTGATGTAATCAAGTCGTTCATGAGTTTAAGAGCATTCATTCCTTCATCTTTCATAGTTACAAATGTTACAACATCTTTATTTCCAAAATTACATGCTTCTATTATTTCATTTATAGCCGGTACTGGTTTTGATGCCCATACAGGACTGCCTATATAAATCATGTTGTATTTTTCTAAATCAATAAATTCTGGTTTTATTTCTGTCTGGTTTTCTTTTATTGAGTCTTTTATACTTTTTAAAAAACCTGTAATGCCGTTTCTGTCTTTTAAATCTTTAATTTCTATCATTTTTGCTGATTTTTCTTTGCTAATGGTATCTGCTACTAATTTTGTATTTCCTGTTTTTGTATAATAAATTACTACGTCTTCCATTTTTTCACCAAGGATTTTTTTTTCATGAATAATTAAACTAACTAACACTTGTTAGTATATATTATGATTAAGGTCATATATAAAACTAACACTTGTTAGTATAAAAAATATTTTAAAAAAAAGTATAACTATATAAAAAAGTTAAAAATAAATATTTAAATCATTAAAAACAGATAAATTAATAGCTTATTAAATAATAACGAAAGTTATAGAAATTATATTCTAAATTTTAGATATATACTTCTATTAAACAGATTATACTAAATAAAATTAAGTAAGGGGGGAAAATAAATTTGAATCCATGGATATTACTAGTAATTGCAGGATTTTGTGAAACATTATGGGTAATAGCACTTGATTTTTCAGAGAGTTTTACAAAATTAGTACCTTCTATATTAACAATTGTTTTCATGGCATTAAGTATATTATTACTTTCATATACACTTAATGATATACCATTAGGAACAGCTTATGCAGTATGGACTGCAATAGGAGCTGTAACTGTTGTAATAATAGGTATGTTATTCTTAAATGAATCAGCATCACTTATAAGAATCTTCTTTTTAGTTATTATAATAGTTGGTATTGTAGGTTTAAAATTAACAACAGCTTAAAAAATACAAAATAAAAAATAGAGAAAAGAATTGAGTTTTACTTTTTGATTTTAAAAGATAAAAACTCATCCACTTTACTAGCATCTATAAATGTTTCTATGATATTTTTTTCAACAAATTCAGAATTATATAATATAATCTCTGTGTCTGTACCAATGTCAGTTAAACAATCATATAATGCATCTAAATTATTACCATAATAATCAGGAAATTTTAACTCTTTTTTAATGTAATTATGTGGATTATCCTTCATTTTATTACCATTTAAATTAATTTTTTTCAAATTACACACTTCCTATGTAAGTTCAGTAAATGTATTGTAATGGTCATCAGTGTAATATGTTTTATATTGGTCTGTAGAATAAACTATACGTTTAGCACCACGTGAGGTACCATTAGCATCTATATCACATTCAACATATTTATGTCCTGTTGGAAGTATTGCTTGTCTATTTGTAAATGTATCTCCACCAATACTGTTACCTGGTGCATATTTTTTCAATGGACCGCCTTGCCAACCCAATTGTTTTGCTACTTTTTTAGTTATATAATTGGATGGAAGTTTATGGAATTTTTTAATATAGGCTGAAACGTTATCTTTATCGCAATACTGTCCTGATTCTACTACAGATGTACTTGCTGTTGAATTGCTACTTATTTGACTAGTTTGATTTGTATCATGACCAATGTGACCTTGACCAAAAATTCCTCCAAGTATTGCTATTATTATAATTGCAACAACTGGTAAAATCTTTTTATTGTCCATTATTACCCTCCTTTTCATTTTTTTTATAAAATATAATAATATATATGTAGTTATTTTTATAATAATTGAACTATAAATAAAATTGGTTCAATGTTTATATATTCAACTATAAATTATAATAAACTATTAAATAATAATAAAAAATATTAAACAATGATCATAATTTTTATATATAAGTATAAATATAACTATTTTTATAAAAGAATTAAAAACAATTTGAAGTGATAAAAATAGTAGACCGAGTAAAAATCAATCCACAAATGTTAAAATGGGCTAGACTAGATGCAGGATATACAGAAAATAATCTTCCTAAACATATTAAAAAAAACTATAAAAAATGGGAACAAGGATCAATGTTACCAACTTGGAATCAATTAAGAATATTAAGCCATCAATATAAAAGACCAACTGCATTTTTCTTTCGTAATAACCCTCCAAAACAAGATAAAATAAACATAATTGATTATCGTAAAGATGATATTAACAAAGACTACATTTCACCTCAACTAACATTAGCTATACGTGATGCGAAAAATAAAAGAAAAATCTATTTAGAACTATTAAATGAAATGAAGTATCCAGTTACAAATTTTACACAAAATATAAAAACAAAAAACACTACAAAAGATATAATAAATAACTTAAGAACATTATTAAACGTTACCATTGATGAACAAAAAACATGGATATATAACTCATCTGAAAGAAAAGATTATAAACATTATAACTATCTAAATCAGTGGAAAGATAATATAAGTAATTTAGGTATATTAATCTTTGAAGCTAAAAAAATTAATTCTAATGAAATGAGGGCCTTATCCTTATATTACTATATTTATCCTATAATAATTCTAAATGCATCAAATTCAGTTAATGATAGAATATTCTCATTAATTCATGAATTAATACATTTATTCTTTAAACAAAATACAATATGTGATTTTAACAATGAAAATAATATAGAATCTTTTTGTAATAAAATAGCAATAGATTTTTTAGTACCAACTAACAATTTAAATCAAGATAAATCATTAAAAAACCATTCATTATACTGGGAAGAATATGAACTAAATAATTTATCAAATGAATATGGAGTAAGTAAAGAATTGATATTACAAAAATTATTAACATTAAATAAAACAAATAATGAATTTATAAATCAAAAAAAGATAGAATGGTATCAAATAAAAAGTAAAACAAACTCAGGAGGATCACCTGTATTAAATCAAGTAAAATATAATGGAAAATTATACTCTAAATTAATATTAACAGCATATGAAGAAAATATAATAAGTTATTCAGAGTTCTCAAAAGATATGGGACTAAAATTAAAACATATAATAAATTTAGAACATTATTTATTCAGGTGAAAATATGAACTACATTTTGGATATAAATAGTATAATTGAACTAAACAACTATAATAAACCTATTCATGAATTTTTATGGAACAAAATACAAAAAATGATAAGAAATAGAAATATATATTCAGTAGAAGAAGTATATCATGAATTAAAAACTATTGATGATGATATATATGAGTATTGGACAAATATAAATAATGAATATAATTTTTTTATCTCAATAAATAAAAAATATTGGAAAACGCTTACAAAACTAGAAAAATATAACTGTTTTCAAAAAGAAGGAGAAAATTATATGTACTGGTCTAAACCATACTTACTTGCAGTAGCTTACATTGACAATGCAGTACTTGTGATAAATGATTCTCAGTTTAATTTAAAAGAGCAAGATTTTCATCATGTATGTGCTGAAATGAATATTAAATATATAACTTTTAATGAGTTTATTAATAATTTAACTTAATAAAACTAATTGGTTTGCTATTAATAAATTATCTGTTGTAAATTATATTTAGCAATGCAATATTTATTACAGAATTAAACATGATATATATAATATTAAACATGTTTATTGTAAATTATTGTTGACTTAAACTATAAATTACACAATGATCAATAAAAATATAGAAAATATAGTTTGTAAATTTATATTATGCTATTTTTATTTAAACAATATTATTAAAATTAAGATAATAAATGAATATAATGTCAATAATTATTTAAATGTTTATTTTAAATAGAATATTGTTAAACAATGAAAGGTCCTATCTTAAAAATATAGGGAAATATAAAAGACTAGTTCAAAATAATAACATTTTTACTGAAATATTTATAATTAAAATTAGATATGAGTATAAAATAATATATTCATAAAAGTAATGAGAGGTATTACTTTAATTGTCTATGAATATATTATTTAAATGTGGATATATTATTGTTTTTTATTAAATGCAATGAGGAGTAGTATTTATTGAGTTAATATTTTATATAATTGGATTTATTTAAAAAATAAAAATTTTTAAAGATCAATTTTTATTTTGAATTAATTAGTTAGATGAACGATATTTCAAATCACTTACATCTTTTAATTCTATATTAATCAATTTAAATGTTATGTCTTCATTTATTATTTCTTCACCAATATTTAATTCTTGTATTTGTTTTACTGTGTTATTTACTTTTTTTTCATGGAATGGTTCAATTATTTCATTCCATTTTGTTAATTTATTTTCATCTAAGTTATGGAGCCATCCATTTCCATATTCATTATAATTTATGAAGTCATTTTCATCACGATCATAAATTCCTATGAATTCTTGGTTATCTGAATTTTCCTCTATTTTGTTTACTGTTTGTACATATGTTAAAACCTCTGAATTGTGTACTGTATAAGTGTATACAGTTGCAATACTATTCTTGTTTTTATTCATTTTATCACATTTCTATAAAATCAAGTAATTTTTATTAAAATTACTTTATATTTGTTTAATTAGTTTTTCTACTAATAATTTGTATTAATTACTATATAAATGTTATTATGTATTTACATTATTGTTTTTTTTAACTTTGTATTTTACTTCATTTTGATAATTTTCATATTTTAACAGTTACATATATATGTAATTAACTCATTTTGCTATTCTTTTATTTATTTTAGTTTTAGTCTTTTTTTTCTTATTTTTTTAACATTTGTAATACTTTTTAAAATAATTTAATATGTTTTGTATTACTTTTCATTACTTTATCATTTTGAGTTGACTTGGGGTATCTATTGTTATTGATATTCAAGTTTGTGATGTTTTTAATACTTTTATTACTATTTTTTTATATTATGTATTACTTATTATAACTAATAACTTATAATTATTATTTTAGTATATTTTTTAAATTTTGAAATTTTATAAGAATATTTAAATTTATTATTATATTTTTAAATATTTTTATTTTGTACTTTTTTTTTAAATTAATTTAATATTTTTAAAATATTTTTATAATAAATTATTTCTTGTATACTTTTTAATTTTATTTAACTTATTCAGTTATTTCTTGTATTATATTTTGTTCTGTAATACTATTTGTATTACTTTTATTTGTATTTAGTATGAACATCTTTTAAATTTTAAATTTAAAATGCTATATGTATATGTAGTATATTCAATTTGTTACTTTTATTAATATTCATACTTTTAGTTTTATTTTGTATTAATTTTTTTATTAGTATTACATAAATTCATTATTAGTATTACTTTGAAAAGGAGTTTATTCCTTTTTGGATTTTGTTAAAATTTTTTGTTAATTACCCTTAGTTTTCCTATTTTTTTATATATTTTTATTACTTTTTATTACTTTTATTTCGTTATACAATGGTATAACGAATTAATTTTACACTTGAAATGCACGTCTGGAAACCGAGTCAAAAATATCCTATAAATAGATCTAAAAATCATATATAACATATACACCAAATATACTTAAAATACTATTCTACGTAGGGTTTGGTGAAAAAATACTGAAAAAACAAGGTAAATCATAAAAAAATAAGTATAAGTAATAAAATAATCATAATATATCTAATAAAATTAATACATATTATTTATTTCAAAATTTACTTTAGTAAACTAAAGTACTTCAAATAATTAAAGTATTTTATTTACTTTACTAAACTAAAGTACTTTAAAATATTAAAGTAAAACATGTTAATAACAAATAAAATGAAAATTTACATTAAATTATAAAATTTTTTTTTTTTTATTCATGAAATATTATTTAGAGTAAATGGAATAATTTATTTTCTTTTTTTAAAAGTGTAAACGTAAACAGTAAACAAGTTACGTAAACAGTTTACACTTTATAATTTATTTTAATGATGTATCAATTATATAATTGTAAATAACTGTTTATTTGATATGTTATGCAAGGTTTTTATACAAACATTTATATACTATGTAACATAATTATTATATAAATAATTAAGTTTTTTTTGCAATTATGTACTGTCATATAATAGACAGGATAAGAGGTGATAATAATTTCAATTATCCGTGAATCCAAAGTAAAACTAAGTAAAAATGGAACAAAAGTAGATAGTCCACTACGTGCAACTATACCCGTATATATACGTACATTACTGGAATTGCATGATCAAGATTATTTAATTTTTCGTAGTGTGATAGAAAATGATGAAATAAAAGTATACATTGAAAAAGAATAGAAAAAGTAAAAGTAAAGTTAAAACTAAATTTGACGATTTTAATGAACTTTACAAATACTCATAGTTTAATCTATTCTCTAGGCTAATATAATATAAGCCTATTCCTATTTTTGTGCTTATTATTATAAAATATTATGCTCTATTTTTCAATGTACAAAGGAGTACATTGTATGGTTAAGAAAGTTATAGTTAGTGGTAGAGTAGTACCACCTATAAAGAAAATAATAGATATCCTCCCTTATACTGTAGGTGACATAGTTGAAAGTTTTGTTATTGATAAATGTTTAGGAAAAAATACTTCAATTCTTGTATCAAAGATTGATAAAGAAATAAAATATCATGAAGATATCAGAAAATTTCATGAAGATTGTATATCTCATGAAGATAAAATATTAATTGATCTTTATAATTCTAAGTCTATTGTAAATGAAAAAATAGAAAATTATGATCCTATCGAAACGCAAGAGTATAAAAATGCACTTGAAGAGTTTGAATATATATTGCAATGTAGGTTAGAATTATGGAAGAATCAAAAATTTGGTAGAGAATGTATAAAGTATAGTACTGCTGTTGATTTTGCAAAAAAGGCTAATGTTAAAACCGAAGTATTTTTAAGAGATATAAAACCTGAATTGTTAGAAGTATTAGAAGAGAGGTAATTACTCTTTTCTTAAATTTTAAAAAGTGTTTACTGTTTACGTAAACCTGATTACTGTTTACGTTTACACTATTTTTTTTATGTAACTGTTAGGATAATGTTTAATGGTTATAATAATATTTTTTTAAAAAAATAAGAAAAGATAAGAGTATTTATTAAAAATTTATATAGGTAACATAGTTTTGTCATGTTCTTCGTTAATAACTTCTGCAAGTCCTACATATGTTGCAATTAATCCAGTTAAAATACCTTCATAACCTGCAATTATTGTGATCATATGTATTCCTGTAAGTTCGGCAAGTGTTAATAAGAAGAACAATATTGCTAATGTTAAGAATATTAATTTACTACCTCTAGTAGCTTTTAATGTTCCTATAAACATCATTATTGTAAATATTCCCCACATGAGAAAGTATATTCCCATAGATGTAGGGTCTGCTTTTTGAATATGGGCTATGTTTGGTAGTATTAATATTATTATTAATGATAACCAGAAACATCCATAAGAAGTAAAAGCAACAGTTCCAAATGTATTTCCATTTTTATATTCCATTATTCCTGCTATAATTTGTGCAAGACCACCATATGCAATTCCCATAGCTAATATCATACTAGTTAAAGGGATTATTCCTGTATTACTAACGTTCAGAAGAACTGTTGTTAATCCAAAGGCAATTAATCCTAAAGGTGCGGGGTTTGCTATACGTTTAAGATTTATATTGTCGGTTATTTTAATTACCTCCTATGTTAAGTTTATATTTTTTTGTGGAGTTTAGGGGTGTTTCTTATCTTTTCTTCTTTCTGTTATTTTTGGTGGTGTTTGTATTTATAATTATTTATTATTAATCATGATAAATTATTTTAAATTACTTTCTTTATCTGAATTACTTTATATAATCGAACTAGAAATTATACTAATTTTATTTAAATTAAGATTTATATAATTTATAATCATCACTTTAATAATATACGAAGGAAAAAATAAAATGCCTATTTTACCATTAAATATTCCAAAAGATATAAATAAATATTTTTATAATAGAATAAAAGATATTAATAGAATTAATAATTATTTAAATGGATTAAATAATGATATTTCTGAACAAATACTAATTACAGGACATAGAGGAATTGGAAAAACCTTTTTACTAAAGAAAATATTATCTGAACAGCCAGATTATTTTTTGACTGCTTATTTAGATATATCCCAAATATATGCAACTAATAAGGGTAAGCTAACTGAAGAAGAAGTATTAAAACAATTATTAAATATAATGAATCAGGCTGTATTAAATAGATTAGATACATTTCAAAGAATTAATAAACAGATAAATGATGTAGCTAATAATATTTTTTTAAAAGACTATGATTTTAAAGAAGCAGCAACAATATTAAATATTTCCATCCCTCAAACCGAAGATAATTATCAAAAATTAAGTAGGTTTGTAATGGAATTTCCACAAAAAATAGTGGATTCATCTGATGAAATTAATGGATTTATAATTGTTATTGATGAATTCCAGTTATTAAAATCTTTGGAAAATCCAAAGTCATTTTTTTGGTTATTGAGGAGCTTTACACAAAATCAAGATAATGTTAGTTATATTTTTACAGGATCAACTTCCGAAACTTCTGAAATTGTAAAGATGATTAATGGAAGTTCAGGAGCTTTTGGTGGTAGAGTAATACAACTTAATATTGATCCTTTTACTAAAGAAGAGACAAGATCATATTTCAAAGAGAAATTACCTGAAATTGAATTTACAGAAGATGGTTTTGATAGATTTTATAAATGTACAAGGGGAATTCCTGCATATATCAATAGTTTTTGTAATGTTTTATCAGTTGGTATCAAATATGATAGTGATTTGATTAAAAAAGAATTTATGGGTAAATTAAATCAAATTTTAATAATGTGGATTAATATTTGGGGAAATTTACATTCAAATGAGAAGGAGATTGTATTGTTATTGGTGAATTATACTTCATTAACTTGGACTCAGTTGAGTAACAGAGTATCTTTTTCTGATGCTACTTTGATAAAATATTTGGATCATTTAAATAATAAGGGTATACTCTGTTATAATAATAAGAAATATGAGTTAGAAGATAAGATGTTAAAGTTATGGCTTGTGCATGAAAAAGAAATAAATGGTAAGTATCCTTATTAATCTGATTTTTTCTAAAATTATATTTTCTACTTTTAACAAATATAAATATAACAATTGTTAAGGTGAAATATTTGATGAAATATGATGTTATTGTAATAGGTTCTGGGGCTGGAGGTGCAACAGTATCTAAAGATCTTTCTAAAAAAGGTTATAATGTACTTGTTTTAGAAAAAGGAAATAAACAAAACAATGGAGACTATGTTAATTATATTAAAACAAAATATGTAAATTTAGATTTAGATTTATCAAAAGAAGATAAAGAAAAATATAACTTTCTTACTAAACCTGTAGAATTAAGTTATGTAGAAGAAATAGGTGGAACAACATTAGTTTCTTTAGGTAATGCATGTTATTCATGTGATGGTTGTTATTCTAATTCTATAACAGCTCAATTTGAGAAATATAATATAAATATTTTAAATGATTTATTAGAAGCTGGACTTGATTTAAATGTTAGTATATATCCATCTAATCTTTGGGGTAATGCAACAGAAAAAATATTTAAAGCATCCAAAGAATTAGGATATGAAATGGAACCAATGCCTAAATTCATTGATTTTTCTAAATGTATTAATTGTGGATTATGTGTTACTGGTTGTAAAAATAATGCAAGATGGGATGCTACCTATTTTATAAATGAGGCTATTGATAATGGAGCAGAAGTTATATCTAATTTTGAAGTTACAAAAATAATTCATGAAGATGGAATAGTTAAAAAAGTTGAAGGAATCGAAAATGGTTTAAAGAAATCTTTTGAAGCTAAAATAGTAGTATTGTCTGCAGGAGCTTTAAATACTCCTATTATATTAAGAAATTCAGGAATTCAAAAGAATGTTGGAGAGAAAATATTCTTTGACATGTTTACAACTATTGGTGGATATTTAAAAGATTCTAATCTAAATAAAGAACTGTTAATGGGAACAAAATTAGAGTATGGTCCTTATTTTTTAACTCCTCACTATTCTACCCAACTTGTTTCACTTATGGACAATAAAAGATATGCAGATGTAAAACCAAGTGATGTAATGAGTTTAATGCTTAAGTTTGCTGATGATTCTACAGGAAAAATAAGAAAAGATAATTCAATTAAAAAAGAACTTACTACACGTGATATTGATATAATTAAAGAAGGTTATGATAAAGCAGTTAATATATTAATTAAACTTGGTGTAAAACCGGATTCTATAGTTGCAACTCAATTAAGAGGAGCACATCCTGGAGGAACAGCTGCATTAGGTGAAGTTGTAGATACTAATTTTGAAACAGAAATTAATGGATTGTATATTTCTGATGCTAGTATAATTCCTGAAGCACCAGGTAGACCCCCTATATTAACAATAACTGCACTATCAAAAAGGTTAGTTAAAATTATAGATAAAAGATTAAAACTCTAATTTTTTTTATTTTATTTGCTATGATTCTACATAAATTATAAGCATTTTATACACTATTTAGAAAGATTTTTCTTTTTATTTTCTTTTGAAATAGTTTATTTCTTTGTATTTATTATTAATTATTAAAATGATAAGGGTATTGTATATGTTTAGATTAATTTCTAAAAAATTTGTTTATAATAAAAAAATAAGTCTATATTTTTATGGTGATTTAAGAAGGAAAATATGTAATAAATAATAGTTTCATCTTTTAATTAATTTTTTTTGTAGTACTAGTAATTGAATCATTTTCTATTATTTATTTTTATTTTCCAATAGGTTATTAGGATAAAATGTTTTATTTAGGTTAATTGGTTATTTATTTTGTTCTATTTGATAATAATTCTCCTGCAACACCTACATCATCTGCAGGTAATGGTTGTATTAATATAGTTATTGCTTGTTCTGGAAGACCATAACTATCAGCAACAATTTTTGTAACTTCCTTTACCATTTTTGCTTTTGTATCTTTATCAATTCCATCATTACCATAAATTTGAACTACTGGCACATAATCACCTTTTATTATAATTATTAAGTTAATATTTATCTATTTATTATTTTTAGCAGTATTTGCTATTTTGACTCCAATGTTATAAGCATCTTCACAGTCAATTGAGAAGTGTTCATCCCTATATTTTCTTTTATCTTCTTCAGAAAAGCATTCTGCTACATATTTTTCATAATCATCAAATTGATATGTGTTGTTTACAGTTAATATTTCAGGTTTAGTAAATACAGTTTCTGTGAAGAAAGATAATAAATTAAATGTTTGAGTATAATTCATTTCATTCATTGTTTTTTCATCAACATTCATATTAAATATAAATGCTGTTGGCATTTTTTTAGGTGCAAGTGATCCATACGGTGTGGTATATGTAAAGTAAGGGAAGAACAAACGTTCTGTGAATATTTTAAATTCTCCTGTTACATCACCGAAGTATATTGGGCTTCCCATTATTATTCCGTCTGCTTGTGATAGTTTTTCTAGTATTGGTGTTAGATCATCTTTCATTGCACATTTACCATATGATTTTCCATCCTTTAGTTTACAGTTAAAGCAGCTTATACATCCTTTGTAGTTTAGGTTGTATAAGTTTATGATTTCTGTTTCTACAGGTTCTTCTATTGTATCTGTGATACCTTTTAATGTATGTTCTAATAATTTGTATGTGTTCCAGTTGGTTCTCGGACTTCCATTTATTGCATAAAATTTCATAGTTAAAACATTCCTTTTCATATAATCTTATTGAGATAAATATTTTATTAAGTTAAATTTGTATTATTTACTTATTGTTTTTAGTAGTATTTGCTATTTTTACTCCCATGTTATAAGCATCTTCACAATCAATTGAGAAGTGTTCATCTCTATATTTTCTTTTATCTTCTTCAGAGAAAGCATCTGATACATATTTATCATAGTCATCAAATTGATACGTGTTATTTACAGTTAGTATTTCTGGTTTTGTAAATATCATTTCTATAAACGAAGATAATATATCAAATATTTTATCATATCCCCATTCTGTTATTGATTTTTCTTCAAGGCCCATAGTAAATATTAATGCTGTTGGCATTTTTTTAGGTGCAAGTGATTTGAATGGTGTTGTATATGGTAAGTAAGGGAATATTAATCGTTCAATGAATGCTCTAAATGAACTAGTTGTATCACTTAAGTATATGGGGCTTCCCATTATTATTCCGTCTGCTTGTGATAGTTTTTCTAGTATTGGTGTTAGGTCGTCTTTCATTGCACATTTTCCATAGAATTTTCCATTTTTTAGTCGGCAGTTAAAGCAGCTTATGCATCCTTTGTAGTTTAGGTTGTATAAGTTTATGATTTCTGTTTCTGCAGGTTTGTCTATTGTATCTGTGATACCTTTTAGTGTATGTTCTAATAATTTGTGTGTGTTCCAGTTGGTTCTTGGACTTCCGTTTATTGCATAAAATTTCATTTATTATAACTTCCCTTCTAGTATTATATTTATAGATTTAAATATAATAATATATAACTTTATCTAATTAATAATATTTTTTATATAGTTGAATTCATATCTTCTACTTATATAGTATGAATAAACATAATTAAGATTATTAACATAATAAATAATAGTAACAAATACTTATTCTGATTTAATGTATAAAAACAAAATATATATTTAGGATAAAATAACTTAGGGAGTGTTTTAGTTATTAATAAAAATAAAAAGGTTTCAGTAAAAAAAGAATGGTCCAAAAATGGATTTTTAGATAAGTTAAAAGATTATGCTATTTTTAATAATGAAGAAGATTATGACTCTTTAACTGAGAATCAAAAAATTTCTTTATCTTATGAAGTATCTGCTATTGAAAAATATTACAAACCATATTACTGTGATATTGATTTAGATCCTGATATAATTTCATTATATGATGTTGGAGATTTTCTATATGAACCAAGTAGTATTTTCTTTTTATCCGATAAATCTAAATTAGAAAAATCCTGTAGATTTCTTGTTTTTTCACCTATGATGACAAAAATTGATAATAATAGCAAAGATAATGTATTCAGATCTAATTTAACTGAAGCATTTAAAGTTATTGATATTACAAAAAAAGATGATAAAACTCAAATAACACTAATGGTCTATCATATATATCGTGAAGCTTTTTTTAAAAATCATATAACTGATTTTGAAAATCAATTAATTAGTAAAGCACATGAATTATTTGAAGAATCTTTTAATTTGAATTTCTATCCAAATTCTAATATATTACCTCATTTATTGGATTTTAAAGCAGTAGGTCTACTAGAAACAGTTGATAAATATAAATTATATTCTAGAGATGCAATGATGGCTTATTTACATATTTTATCTAGACTTTGTGAAAAGAGAGGGTTAAATAATGTTATAAAAATTATGGATGTTATTGATGTTTCTGCAGTAATCACTAAATATTATGGATATCTTAATGAATTTAATAATAAGAATATCAATACTTCAGATGATGAATTTAATGAATTCTTTATTGATTGTATTAATAAATTAACTTTCATTGTTGAAGAGTCTTATAACTGTTATAATGGTGATACTAAATATGATAATGCTTTAAATATTGTATTAGCTAGTTCAGTTGGGGGTAGTATAATTGATGAAAAATATATTAAACTAAATAACTCTAGTAAAAATAAGGATAACGTAACCAAGACTAAAAACAAAAAAACAATACCAAAAAGACGACTATCCTTTGTGTTAGATAATTATGAGGCTAATATTTTTCTTTCAAATGTAGCTAAATCTTTTGTTAATCATGAACCGAATTATAATTCAAATAATCCTGTTAATACTGAAGAAGAAGTCTATATAAATTCATATGTAGAAAAACAAATGGGAAACTGTTCTGTAGCTTATAAAGATATTAATTTAAGTCAAAATGAATTAGGTATATATAATGTAGGTGATTTTTTATATCATCCAAATTCAGTATATCTTTGGGATAAAGTTAAAGCAGGTTTTAATAAAGATTGTAGAATTTTAGTGTTTTCTAATTTAATAGTGGATACTCCTGTAATGTATGATTTAAATAAAACTGATGGGAAGATAATAAAATCAACTATTCCTTGTGGATCCTATAAGATAATTGATATCTATTCTAAAGGTAACAAAACACAAGTAACATTATTAATGTATGATTTAGGTATGGAAACTCTAGTTAAAGATCATAAATTAAAATTTGAAGGAAGTTTAATTAAAAAAAGTCGTAATTTATTTAAAAAAGCTTATAAGAAAAATACATCTTCTGAATTATTTAATAATGAGTGTTTAAATGAATTTTATTTTAATGATGTAACTGGTGTAAATGATTATGAAGAGGATGATTTATCATTATTTAATAAAGATACTATCTTATGTCTTGCTTATTTAATGGGAGTTATGGAATATGAAGAAGATCATGATTATATAATGGATATAATTCAGGTTGTTGATTTAAGAAATTGGGCTTATGAACTTACAAGTCATATTGATTTTATTAAGAGATATACAAAAGAATATTCATTTGATACGTATCAATTATATGAATTTTTATTTTTAGTTGCTGATGCATGTGCACATATGAAAATTGAAAATAAAGAAAAATATAGTCTTAATAATTTACCTAATAATTGTGGAATAACTTTTTATGATGATAATGAAAATGAATTATTCCCATGGATTAAAAATTATGATGGAAATGAATTATATAGCTTTTTATACTTCTTTATTGGAAAAAATAAATTTAAAGCAGGTATAAAAGGATATGGTGATGTTAGAATAAAAAAATTATTTAGTAAAGATGAAAAAGATGTTGTTAAATTTTTAAAAGATCATAAACAAGAATTGTCTGATTTATTAAATAATAAGATACTGGATATTATTAATGATCTTAAATCAAAACCTTTTGATGAAAAAGAACTGAATAATTCAATTGATTTAGTTAAAGAATACTTTATTAAATAATTTATTTTTTTTTGAATAATTTATTTTTTGTTCCTATTTACCCTATCTTAGTTACAAAATATTATATAGTATGAAATTTAAACTAGTATATAGAAAAGATTTTTTGAATAAAAAGAATCAAATAAGATTGATTTAATAATAAAAATAATTATTATCTTTTAAAAAATCTTAAATAAAAATAGTCAAATAAACTAAAGGAAATAATGAATATATACACTTAAAAAAATGATTAATGGGTAATATTAGAACTAATAAGATCAGATGATTAAAATGAATTCAACAGAAAACAAAGAAGAATATAAATGGGAATTAAATAAAATTGTAGATAGCAACATGTGTGCAAAATGTGGAACCTGTGTAATAGCATGTCCAAACAATATAATAGAATTCAAAGATAAACCACAACTAAAAGAAGAATGTTTAAGATGTGGAAATGGAATGTGTTTAGAAGTATGCCCTAGGGTAGCATCAGGAAAATACCAAATAGCAATAAGAGAAAAACTCTATGAAAAATTCTACTATGGAAAAGGAACTACTGAAGGTCAAGATGGAGGAGTAGTAACAACATTCTTAACACATCTAATTAACACAGGAAAAATAGATGGAGCAATAGTTGTAGGTGATGAAAAATGGAAACCAGTATCAATGATAGTACAAGCACCAGATGATTTATCACAAACAATAAAATCCAAATACACAATATCTACAATGGATGCACTTACAGAAGCTGGAAAAATGGGTCTCAAAAAAGTAGCAGTAGTAGGATTACCTTGTCAAATAGCAGGTCTTAGAAAGTTACAATATTTCCCATACAATGCAAAACATGATGAAGAAATAGGATGGGAAGGTAAAAAAACAAAACTACCAAAAATAGAATATCTCATAGGATTATTCTGTACTGAAAAATTTGAATTTGACACATTACAAAAAATACTAGACGAAAACAATATTGATATAGAAACAGTACAAAAATTTGATGTATCTAAAGGTAAATTTATAATAACAACTGAAACTGATACAATAGAATTACCTGTAAAAGACATACCATTAGCTTCAGGATGTAAAATGTGCAGAGACTTTGATAGTCAAATGGCAGATATATCAATGGGGTCTGTAGGAAGCCCTGATGGATACTCTACAATTGTTATAAGATCAGAAAAAGGAGAAGAGATAAAAGAAATAATTGACTTACAAGAAGGAGTCAATGAAAAACCAATAAAATATCTCAGAAACCTAAAAATGAAAAGATTCAATAAAAATGTTGAAAAACGACTTGAAAATGAGGAATATTTATCTTATTATTGGAACAGTGACTATGGAGGAGCAGGTCTAAGAATAGATGGTGATTACTTTATAAGATGTAGAGCAAAACCATCTGGATTTTATACAATAGAAGAAGCAGAATCAGTCAATGAAATAGCTAAAAAATATAATGCAAGAATAAAATTAACTAACCGTGGAGAATATGAGCTTCATTCTATTAAACCAAAAGATGTAGAATCTGCAATTAAAGATATTCGAGAAGCAGGTCTTGAAAATGGTACAGAAGGACCACTTGTAAGATCAGTATTAGCATGTCCTGGAAATGAAAATTGTTCATTAGGACTTATTAATACAACAGAACTATGCACAAAAATAGAAGAAAGATTCAAAGAAACACCCGCACCATATAAATTTAAAATAGCTATTAGTGGATGTCCAAACAAATGTGTAAGACCACAAATACAAGATTTTGGTATAAATGGATTTAAAATACCAGAAACTGATGAAGAAAAATGTAACGGATGTGGAAGATGTGCAGATGTTTGTAAAGTAGAAGCTCTTGATATACAAGGAGGACTTTCACATACAAATTACAATCAATGTATTGGTTGTGGAAAATGTATAAAAGCATGTCCTCAAGAAGCAAAAATTATTAAAGAAGAAGGATTTACAGTATTTATAGGTGGAAAAGCAGGACGTGAAGTAGTAGAAGGATTAACACTCAATGTTCACTCTGAAGAAGAACTATTTAATTTAATTGATGCTGTATTAAAAGTATATAATAAGTTTGGTATAAAACCACAAAGAGAAAGACTTGCAAATACAATGAAACGTATTGGACAAATAAAATTTATGAATGAAGTATATAAACTTTGTTAAAAGTATATTATCTTTATCTTTTTTCTTTTTTTAAAAATATATTACTAAATATAAATATAACCTATAAAAATGTAATTTTTAGTTTTATAAATAAATCATATTTACAAAATCTATTTTTATACAAAATAACTTTAATAAATTAAAAGTATTAATTACTAAAAAATATCGTAAGTTTTTTCTAGAGAATATTCAAAAAGTATAATAGAAAAAAAATGTATATGAGACTTTTAAATGAATAAAAAAAACAGTAATGAGACTAAACAAGAAAAGATAAAATCATTATTTAAAGAAGATAAAATATTATCTTCTGAAATTTATAATCCACTTGATGATTCACCAAATCCTTTTACAAACCGATTAAATTATTTTATAACAAATATGGATAATAATTCAAATCATAATAGAGATAATATAAGATATGATAAGTTTAAAAGTAATATCCATGTTTATTCAAGAGATATTAATTTGTATCCTAAACTAGAAAAGATGTATCATATAGGTGAATTATTATATCATCCTGATTGTCTGTATTATGCTTCTCAAATAAAAGGTATTAAAAAATCACATAGATTTCTTGTATATTCACCTTATATGCATAGTATTACGGGTGAAGATATAAATTGGATAAGTGATTTTGAGTTATCAAAATCTGATGTTGGGGAAATGTTTAAAGTAATTGACATTTATAAAAAAGAAAATAAGACACAAATAACTTTATTAAATTATCCAATAACTGCGAAATCTGATTATAACAAATGTGAATTAGATCTTGAAAAAGAATTAGTAATAAAATCACGTAAATCATTTGATTTAGCTTTAAAAAGAAAAGTATCCTTAGATTTAGATGATGAACATGATTTTTTATTTAAAAAACCAATTGGAATAATGAAAACGGATCAGGGATACGATTACTATTCAGAAATTGATATTTGTTATATTTTAAAAATTCTTTCTTCAATCTCTGACGAATTTGGAGTAGAAGAAGCTCAAAACTTTATTATAAAACATAATGTTGATATGATAATAAATACTATTAGAAAAATAAATAATGAAATAGATAATTCATATGAAGAATCTGCAAAAGAAGATTTATCTGAACTTTATAAAACAGCTTTAAGAAAATATATTATGGATATATTTGAATCTATTAATTTTATATCAAATGTACAAAATGAGATCGATGTGCATGTTAAAAATGTAGATAAAGAGGAAAGAGAAAAATATCGAAAGGAAATATAATAATGGAAAACAATAAAATTAATAAAAACATATTAGTATATAAGTAATACTAAAAAGGGAATATAAAAATGGTAACTCAAAATGATGAAAGATCCTTTGTTCAAAAGAAAAAAGACTTAGAATTTGTAAGTGAAGATGAAGATTTTCATTCTCTTAGTCGTAAAGAAATAGCATTTATAGAAGAAACAGCACAAGATACCGAATGGGAATATGATGCATATGTTCATGATGCAGATTTAGATGAAGAAGTATTTAATCGTTATGAAGTAGGGCAGTTATTATACCATCCTACAGAATTATTTTTCACTTCAAATATTAAAGGAATGCATAAAAAATATAGATTTCTAGTATTTTCAAATTATATAAAAGATTTATCTGATACGCCTGAAGCTATTGATGAGATGAAATCAATTAATCTCTGTAGATCTAACTTGGTAGAATCATTTAAAATTATAGATATTTATGGACGAAAGGGTAAAATACAAATAAGCTTAATTAATTATCCTCCTGCATCTGAAATATTATTTAAAAATCATGTTAGTAAAATAGAAGCAGATTTAATTAAAAAAGCACGTAGATCCTTTGAAAAATCACTGAATAAAGAACCAATACCTGAGTTATACGGTCGTTGGGGAACATTATTTGATGAACCAATAGGTATTAGAGAGTTTAACTACAGATGGAGATTTTATTCAAGACGATCAATGTTGGCTTTTTTAGATATACTTGAAATGGTAAAGCAAGCATATGGACTTGAAGATACATTTGATTTTATCCATAGAAATGATATGTCTGAACTAATCAATGTATATGATGAGAATGTTGATGAGATTCTAAAAGTTAATGCTAATGCTTCAAAAGAAGAAATACAAAAAGAAATAGATGAATGTGTATATGATCTTGCAAATATTGTAAAAGAGGGTATACAAGTATCCCAAAAATTAGGTCCTTCATTTAAAGAAGATATGGTTGGACTTTCCGATAAAGAAAAAGCATTAAAATTAAATGAAGCATTTAGAGGAATAGATCAAGAATATCATGGTATAATAAGTGTAACTGATGATAAAGGAAGTCAATTATTACCAATACTCAACATGCTTGATATAACAGAATCATTCTTATTTATCCAAGATATAGTTGGAGATTGGGATTTAAGTGCATTACCTGGTTATGACAGAAGAGGTTTAGAAATTGCTTTAGAAGAAGGGGATGAACAAATACTTGTAGACTTCTTAAAAAGTAATGAAGAAGCTATTGCAAAAATGATTCCTGGAAAACTTAAAGAAAAAACAATATAAATTTAAATTATCTTTTTTATTTTTTGGAATGCTTGTTTAGAAAACAAGAACTTATTTTTATTAAATTCAATATATTAATTATTATCTATTTTTAAATTATATTAAAACATCTGTTTAGGTTCCATTTTTATAAAATAAAGAATACTATCACTTATTTATAATTAATATCTTATAAAATAATTAGTATTAAAAGATATAAAATAATATTAATAAGGTTAATATTGGGGTAGTTAATATGAAGATGGATTTAGATAATCTGGATATAGGCGATATAGATTTTTACAATGAATATAGGGCACGATATAATATTTTTATGTCAAATTGGATTGAAAATGAAGATATAATTGATAAAGTGAATAATGAAGAATTAATGGAATATAATCTAAACATATACAAAAAATTATATAAAGAGTATAAAATGTATTCATGTGATAAAAATATAACTCCTGAAATAGCTAATAAATATGAAGTTGGACAGGTATTATATCAACCAAACTTTGCATATGTCACCTCTTCAACAGAAGGTATAAATAAGAATTATAGATTTTTAGTATTTTCACCAGATATTGCTAAAATATCTGAAGAAGAATATCCATTTAATATAGAATCTACATTATCTAGAACTCAAATTGCAGAAGCTTTTAAAGTTATAGATATTTATAAAAAAGATGGAAAAACACAGATTTCATTATTAAATTATCCAATAATTGCAGAATCTTTATTTAAAAATGATAAAACAGTAATTGAAAAAAAATTGATTAAAAAAGCACATGAATCCTTTGATAACGCATTAAAATTAAAACCTTTATCTGATTTAGATAACTATCGTATAGTATTAGATGATCCAATAGGTATAAGAGAATATTATGGAGAATATAAATTTTATACAGAAACAGATATTATGAATTATCTACTTATTATTTCAGATATTTATGATAAACTAGGTGAAATAGGGGTATCTATGTTTATCAATGAAGAGGATACAAAGGCAATAATAAATAATTTTCAAGAAGATATTGATGAATTAGAAGAGGCATTTCCTGATGCATCTCCTGAAAGATTAATGTTCTTAAAACGAGATTTATTTTATGAATATAAAAATGATGTAATCGGAGAATTTGAATATTTTTCAGATGATAAATTAGATGAGTTAAACTTCTTAGATAATCAAGATGAAGATATGATAAATGATATTATAAATGAAGTAATGGAAGAAAATGTTAATGAATCTACAATCCGACTCATAGATGATCAAGGTAATGATTTAATTCCTCTTTTAAATGTGTTAGAACCCAGTATGATGTTATCTTTTTTAATAGAAAATATTAGTTCAGATGAACTTAAATCATTAACGGGGTATGATGAAAAAAAATTTAATGAATATTTAGAAAATACTAATGAAAATGCTATTTCAGAGTTCTTAAAGGATAATGAAGAAGAAATTAATATATTAGCAAGAAGAAACATTTCAGAAGATACAATTAAAGAATTGGATATTAAAAATCTTTTAAACGATTTAAATTCAACAGAAGAATTCAATGATATTTTAACTAATGGAAAAAAGAATGACATAGTTAATTTTTATGACAAAGAGGGTAATTTGTTGTTCCCTGAATTAGCCTATGCAAGTGGAATAGAAATATTTGATTTTCTATTTGAAAATTTAGGAATAAATAACTTAATTTCTATTAAAGGATATGGAAAAGTTAAAATTGAAAAATTACATAAATCCACTGATGAAAAGGAAGTAGTTAAATTCTTACAAAAAAATAAGAAAGAATTAAATAACTTAATTATAGGACAAATGATAGAAAAGTGAATTTTTTCACATTATATTTATTTTAAAATGAATTCGTTTTGTCTAGTCGCATTATTTTATTTTATATACTTTAAATTATCTTTTTTAACCTTTTTGGGAATGTGAAAAAATTATTTTATGAAAATGATTAATGATTTTCATTTCCATT
>CAYNSJ010000028.1:0-29274 GCA_964399835.1 uncultured Methanobacteriaceae archaeon
TACTTATTAGATATTGTTTCTATACTATTAAGTTCATTTTAAAGTTGTCTAAATCTTCTAATACTTTATAGATGTTCTCTTGTTTCTATACTATTAAGTTCATTTTAAAGTATCCCGTTGTCATAGTTAGTACATAATCTTCATAGCTGTTTCTATACTATTAAGTTCATTTTAAAGATGATATATAGCAGTAAGTACTGAATCAATAATGTAGTTTCTATACTATTAAGTTCATTTTAAAGATATCAAACAGATATTACCAGAAAACATAGTTGAATGTTTCTATACTATTAAGTTCATTTTAAAGTACTTTTTGACCAGGAAAACTGTATAAAGAATTATAGTTTCTATACTATTAAGTTCATTTTAAAGAATTATTATAATAAAATTACAATCACGCTTAAAATCGTTTCTATACTATTAAGTTCATTTTAAAGCAATCGTAGATTCATTAGCATATGGATCACATAGTTAGTTTCTATACTATTAAGTTCATTTTAAAGAATTGAATCTGAAAATACTGTTATCAAATTAAATGAGTTTCTATACTATTAAGTTCATTTTAAAGCATGTTAACCCTATGAAATATAATAACATTCATGTATGTTTCTATACTATTAAGTTCATTTTAAAGTAAATCTCTTTTTATTGGTTGTTTGAAGATACTATTGTTTCTATACTATTAAGTTCATTTTAAAGCTACTATATATTAACGACTTTTTAAAAATGTGGTAAGTTTTTATACTATTAAGTTCATTTTAAAGTTAACTTTGAGAATCTATATCTAGACGCAACGGCATCGTTTCTATACTATTAAGTTCATTTTAAAGCTTTTTTAACTTCTTTATCTATATTTTCTTCTTTTCCGTTTCTATACTATTAAGTTCATTTTAAAGGGGAAAATATGGATCTCAATAATTTAAATAATATGTAGTTTCTATACTATTAAGTTCATTTTAAAGTATTAGCTATGTCTCTTGCTTTCTTAGTGTTTTGATGTTTCTATACTATTAAGTTCATTTTAAAGCAATACATAATATGTTTCATCACTTTGCTTCTTGAAGGTTTCTATACTATTAAGTTCATTTTAAAGCAGACGAGATGGAACAAAAAGAGAATATACGAGGAAGTTTCTATACTATTAAGTTCATTTTAAAGATAAGAAAACAGTACATGTTGGATCATATCTTGATTGTTTCTATACTATTAAGTTCATTTTAAAGTTGACTATACAGTCTTTCAAGACACCGACAAGTTAGAGTTTCTATACTATTAAGTTCATTTTAAAGTGCAGTTGGGGTTATACTTGTTCCCATCTCAACATGTTTCTATACTATTAAGTTCATTTTAAAGGTAGTGGTGGTGTTAAGTTAGGTAATCGGAATAAGCGGTTTCTATACTATTAAGTTCATTTTAAAGACATTAGTAGAATATTTATATAAACATACTGATGGAGTTTCTATACTATTAAGTTCATTTTAAAGATAGTCTTCTCAATATAATACTTATTACCTCTCTTGGTTTTTATACTATTAAGTTCATTTTAAAGCTTAGAATAGTTTAAAAGAGTACTATTTAAGACTACGTTTCTATACTATTAAGTTCATTTTAAAGTATATATAAATAACATGATAATCTATGAATTAAAAGAGTTTCTATACTATTAAGTTCATTTTAAAGTGGATCTTGGTATGGATATTCATAAACATTTAACTATGTTTCTATACTATTAAGTTCATTTTAAAGTATACGTTACTACAAGTGTATATTCAGTGCAGTATCCGTTTCTATACTATTAAGTTCATTTTAAAGTTAAACAAATTAAAAAACAGATGGAAACAGATATTTGTTTCTATACTATTAAGTTCATTTTAAAGAACACTTTATAACAAAAGATATATACACGTCTCCAAGTTTCTATACTATTAAGTTCATTTTAAAGATGAAACTAATTATACAGATCCATATGATGAAGTAGGTTTCTATACTATTAAGTTCATTTTAAAGAAAAGAAGCCATACAAGATACGGAAATTGTATCAAAGTTTCTATACTATTAAGTTCATTTTAAAGATAGTTTTACCATTTTTTCTATTTACTTCGATATACAGTTTCTATACTATTAAGTTCATTTTAAAGATCAACTGTTACCCTTGAACGTAGAGATACTTCTGTTGAGTTTCTATACTATTAAGTTCATTTTAAAGAGTAACTAAAGTAGCAACTAGTATAGCATTATACATGTTTCTATACTATTAAGTTCATTTTAAAGATAACAATACAAGATGCATCTGAAAATATCTACCATCGTTTCTATACTATTAAGTTCATTTTAAAGCAAGACATAAGAATGAATTGTGCATGAAAAATTTCTGTTTCTATACTATTAAGTTCATTTTAAAGATTCCTGACAACAATGAATTTACCATCTCCACCAATGTTTCTATACTATTAAGTTCATTTTAAAGTTCGTACATAAGAATAATAAGCATTCCAATTTACATCGTTTCTATACTATTAAGTTCATTTTAAAGCGCTTTAGCTTCTAATAATGTTATATTGTTATTTTCGTTTCTATACTATTAAGTTCATTTTAAAGTAATATACGCAACAATTATAAAGATTATTTCTTATGGTTTCTATACTATTAAGTTCATTTTAAAGAATCAAACCATATACAATTATATGTAACAAGGAATAGTTTCTATACTATTAAGTTCATTTTAAAGACTTGATAACTCTTTATTTGATCCATTAGAAAATAGATGTTTCTATACTATTAAGTTCATTTTAAAGTCTTTTTTACTATAAGATATTATAGCAAGTAACCTTGTTTCTATACTATTAAGTTCATTTTAAAGTGGTATACTAGTAGCGACAAAGGATTTACTGATTTGACTTGTTTCTATACTATTAAGTTCATTTTAAAGAAGCCGAACCGACCCCACAAACATAATAATACGACAGTTTCTATACTATTAAGTTCATTTTAAAGATTAGTATAGTTGTCATAAGTATTTAAAGGTTACCTTGTTTCTATACTATTAAGTTCATTTTAAAGATTTGCTACTTGTATCAGAGTAGGTGTGATTGGAATGTTTCTATACTATTAAGTTCATTTTAAAGGAACTATTGAAATATCAAATGTATCCACTGTTAAATGTTTCTATACTATTAAGTTCATTTTAAAGATAACTTGTTCTATTTCAACCATATTATAGCAGTCGTCGTTTCTATACTATTAAGTTCATTTTAAAGGAAACAGCTACAACAGCTGAAGAAGTAAAAGCAACATAGTTTCTATACTATTAAGTTCATTTTAAAGTCTTTCAAATCCTCTACTGTAAAATGTACAATATCAGTTTCTATACTATTAAGTTCATTTTAAAGCAGGTATTACCTATAGCAGTCATAAAAACATTTATATTGTTTCTATACTATTAAGTTCATTTTAAAGAGTAAATGGGGAGTAACTCTCTCTCCTACAATGGTGTTTCTATACTATTAAGTTCATTTTAAAGACCACTAAGTTTGCTTGTTTCAGCAGCACTACCAGGTTTCTATACTATTAAGTTCATTTTAAAGTAGGAATTAATTATAATTCTTTTAATGTAAAATATTGTTTCTATACTATTAAGTTCATTTTAAAGTTTATTAATCTTATCAAGTGATGATGCTACAGCTTTGTTTCTATACTATTAAGTTCATTTTAAAGGATGTTGAAGAATGAATTCATTGATTGAGGATGTTCGTTTCTATACTATTAAGTTCATTTTAAAGTTTACAGGTTGATCATTTACAGTTAGAAAATGAAACGTTTCTATACTATTAAGTTCATTTTAAAGTTTTAAAATAATACAAACCATTGATATGTTAGATTAGTTTCTATACTATTAAGTTCATTTTAAAGTCATTACTAACAATGATATAATAACAAAATAACCATGTTTCTATACTATTAAGTTCATTTTAAAGATAGTAATGAGATAGCAAATGCATATGGTGTTGAACGTTTCTATACTATTAAGTTCATTTTAAAGTTGCTCATTGCTATTTTCAAGAAGTCTGTCTACTGCGTTTCTATACTATTAAGTTCATTTTAAAGTCGTAGTCTTCTAATGTTACGTTTTCTGTTATTGTGTTTCTATACTATTAAGTTCATTTTAAAGTTTTGTAGCTTCACCTACAGTTACGTTTCCTATCTTGTTTCTATACTATTAAGTTCATTTTAAAGATTACAATATTGAACAAATACAGAAATAATACAGCTGGTTTCTATACTATTAAGTTCATTTTAAAGCCCTTAGTGGCTTTATTTATCTTACCAAGTGAACTTGCGTTTCTATACTATTAAGTTCATTTTAAAGTCAATATTATTTTTATTTATCATTTTCCCCAACTCGTGTTTCTATACTATTAAGTTCATTTTAAAGAAGATTTAATTTATGATGAAGTCATTGAACTTATAGACCGTTTCTATACTATTAAGTTCATTTTAAAGGTATAAACCACACAAGGAAAGATGTGTAACAAAAAGAGTTTCTATACTATTAAGTTCATTTTAAAGGAGGGGGTTATTTACTTTGATATACATTTATATGATAAGTTTCTATACTATTAAGTTCATTTTAAAGTTTAAATCATTTAATTAATATGGATGATTCTATATTGTTTCTATACTATTAAGTTCATTTTAAAGATATAATAATATGTTATTTTAATAAAAGGAGGAGTTGTTTCTATACTATTAAGTTCATTTTAAAGTGTGATCTGTGAGGATGGAACAACAGCAGAAATGAGTTTCTATACTATTAAGTTCATTTTAAAGTAATGATGTTACGTTTTATGTTATAGATGAAATTCTGTTTCTATACTATTAAGTTCATTTTAAAGTTTTTTAAAAGTATTATTTTCACATTCTGGACACTCGTTTCTATACTATTAAGTTCATTTTAAAGTCATATGCCTTCAAATGAAATGATAAAACGATACCAGTTTCTATACTATTAAGTTCATTTTAAAGATGATGTATCAGATGTATCTGATGATGATGATATTGAGTTTCTATACTATTAAGTTCATTTTAAAGGGTGTAATTACGCCTATCATTTATATCAACATTAAAGTTTCTATACTATTAAGTTCATTTTAAAGAACTTATATCAAAGCTAATCCACGTGATTTAAAGGCGTTTCTATACTATTAAGTTCATTTTAAAGTATTGGAAACAATAGGAAAAAAATGAATATTCCATAGTTTCTATACTATTAAGTTCATTTTAAAGTAGAAAATGGCTAGTGCAAGTGATATACTTATACGCGGTTTCTATACTATTAAGTTCATTTTAAAGGAGATAGCCACCAATTACATCGCCTCTGTTGAAGCCGTTTCTATACTATTAAGTTCATTTTAAAGATAATAAGTCGTCTAAATAATCCTCGTTTTTTGTATGTTTCTATACTATTAAGTTCATTTTAAAGTCCTTCTGTTGATCTACATACAACGTCTTGACCATTCATACGTTTCTATACTATTAAGTTCATTTTAAAGTTGTTTCGCATAATATTTCTTGTGTGGTGTCTCGTTCTTGTTTCTATACTATTAAGTTCATTTTAAAGCTCAATAATCATTTTTTTATAGGCGAATTCCTATACCAGTTTCTATACTATTAAGTTCATTTTAAAGGAAGTTAACGCTTCAACCGATGAATTAACAGAACTAAGGTTTCTATACTATTAAGTTCATTTTAAAGTAAATCTAATTTAAAATAATCCTCACATTTACTTAGGGTTTCTATACTATTAAGTTCATTTTAAAGGAAATGACTGAAACTGAAACAGAATATTTAACATTACGAAAGTTTCTATACTATTAAGTTCATTTTAAAGATTATCAACAATAACACTTAACAAAGACTCATTTGTGTTTCTATACTATTAAGTTCATTTTAAAGTATTATATATAGACTTATATACTTTATAACTTGTTAGTTTCTATACTATTAAGTTCATTTTAAAGACTATAACACTATGTTACGAATATAACATAAATTAGTTTCTATACTATTAAGTTCATTTTAAAGAACATATTGTGTATCCTGAAGATAGTGTTTTTAATATGTTTCTATACTATTAAGTTCATTTTAAAGTATTTTCTGTCCATTTTTTTTAGTCACCTCCCTTTTGTTTCTATACTATTAAGTTCATTTTAAAGTTGTTAATAGTGCAGTTAGTGTTCCTTTTCCTCCACGTTTCTATACTATTAAGTTCATTTTAAAGGCAAAATAAACTTTTAATCGAGTATTACTCAAAATGTTTCTATACTATTAAGTTCATTTTAAAGGGGTCGACCCCGCCCCCGCTTTTTACTCAAAAAATGATTATGTTTCTATACTATTAAGTTCATTTTAAAGTTCTACAGTCCATTCCAGTTGATCTCCAACATGAATGCCGTTTCTATACTATTAAGTTCATTTTAAAGTATATATGACTGAACTTGATGATTATATTCGTGAATGTTTCTATACTATTAAGTTCATTTTAAAGCTAAAGATATTGAAGTTAATTTACTATTAGATGGTACGTTTCTATACTATTAAGTTCATTTTAAAGACAAAGACTTGTGATGAATTCATAGAATCTGAGTAGTTTCTATACTATTAAGTTCATTTTAAAGCCACTTAACTGGGCTTCATTTGAACAAAAAAGTTCATTGTTTCTATACTATTAAGTTCATTTTAAAGTAAAAACATTCTTAAGGCTATAAAAGGTACCAAACAATGTTTCTATACTATTAAGTTCATTTTAAAGAAAATAGCAGGGTATCTGGAATGCAAAGCAAAACTAGGTTTCTATACTATTAAGTTCATTTTAAAGTTGTGGTGATACTCCGTATTGTACTGGTGTTGATTAGTTTCTATACTATTAAGTTCATTTTAAAGTTGATTATATGATTAAGAGGTATGCAGGTGATATTAAGTTTCTATACTATTAAGTTCATTTTAAAGAATTCCTTGTAAATGTAACAAAAGCAAAAACAATGCGTTTCTATACTATTAAGTTCATTTTAAAGTTAATAGAATTATATTAAATTCTATTATTTTATTTTAGTTTCTATACTATTAAGTTCATTTTAAAGCTGCTGGAGTAATTGGTTATATGCTTAATTGTTAGTTTAGTTTCTATACTATTAAGTTCATTTTAAAGTAGACAACTATGAAACATATATTACCAGGTCACTTGGTTTCTATACTATTAAGTTCATTTTAAAGGTGGCGTTTTTTGCCGTGTTTTTGTTATTTTTATATGTTATATTTGTTTATATTTTATGTTTTGTAGTCCACCTGTAATAATGTTTTTTGTCTATAGCACGCGGACTATTTTTTCATTTTTTCGAAAAAAATATGAATTTTTTTGTGTAGTTAAAATATTAGTTCTATTGGATTTTTTTCTATTCCTATTATTTCTCTTTTTAAGTATTTTTCAGGTACTTGGAATATTATTACAGAATCTATATCGGGTTCTATTAATTCTTTTACTTCTTCTGTTATTATCTTGTATTCTGCTTTTGTTACATCTCCTTCAAATACTGAATTTTGTATCCATCTAAGGTATGTTTTGAGGTATTTGTATACTTTTGTTAGTTGTTTTGATTTTATATCGTATACTATTATTATATGTATTTTTACCACCATGTTTTAAAGCTTTCATATTCTTTATCACCAATGATATGTTTTATTAATTTGTATCCTTCTAATCGTATGAGGTATTGGTATGATACTTTTTTATTTAGTTGTGGATGTTTTATGGTTGTTTTTAGTTTTTTTTGATATTCTTGTATGTATTTTGCTCTGCCTTCATCGTTTAAGTATACTCCCACATCTTTTGTGAAGTTTTTCTTGTTTATCATATTGTTATTGACTAATTTAAATATTGTCCTACTTACTATTAGTGGTTTAAATATATCTGCTAAGTCACATGCTAATGAAAATCTTCTTTCTCTTGGTTCATGTAAGAAGCTTATTGATGGATGTAAATATGTATGGTATATTTCAGATAGTGTTGTTGTGTATAATAATGCATTTCCAAAGGATATTAATGCATTCATTTCATTTGCTGGTGGTCTGTATTCTCTTTTTTCTATTGGGAAGTTTTTTGTGATTTGATTGAATGCTGGATAATAATTTTGCCATATTCTTCCTTCACTACTTAGTATTTGATTTATGTTTTTGTCTAGTATTGGTTCTTGTTCTATTTTTTCTATTTGTGTATTTAAGTCTTTTCCTTTTTTTCTATAGTATTTTAGTGTTTTTAGTATGTTATGTCTTATTCCTTCTACCATTTCTTTTGCTATTATACATCGTTGGTTGTTATTTGCGTATGCTAATGATTGTTGTACTACTACCATTCCTGAATTTAATTGTATTTTTGGATATAATGATCCTTCATAGTATCCATATTTATTGAAGTAATTTACTATTATTCCTTCTTTCAATAGTAATGATGATGCTCCTGATTTCAAAGATACTTTTCCATAACAGTTTATTTCATTTATGGCATGTATGGGTATTGTTTTATTAACTTCTTTGTTTATGAATCGTAGCGTATTGTCTTTTCTTTCTAGTATTCCATTTGAGTTTAAGTATAGTTTTTCCTTAATATTAACACCTTCTTATATCATGCATAGTTCATAGAATGAACAGTTTTTACAAAATGGACTTTGTTTTGCTTTTGGTGGTTTTTCTTTATTGGCTATTTCATTTATATTTTTTATTATCTGGTTAATTTCTTCTTCTTTATCTTTAGTTAATATTATCTCTTCTTTTTTTCTTTCTTTTGGATAAACTAACATCCCTTTTGATATTATTCCTGCTTGTTTTAATGTCCAAAGATAGTAATATAATTGGTAAGTAGCTCCGATTGGTAGTTTACTTGATTTTTTTACTTCAAAAATTGTTAGTTCATCTTTTTCTCTGATAAAATCAATGACAATATTGTCTATTCGTACTTCTTTTTTTTCTCTTTTGTAACTTTTTTCATGGAGTAATTTTCCTAGTGTTATGTCTTCATTGTCATAATTCATATTTACTTGTTGTATATAAAACCATAGTTCTCTTGTGCATGTAACGTAGTATTGTACCATTACACCTGTTACTTTTACTTCTTTTGTTGATTTCATTTTTGATCTTTATATTTATATTATAAAAGCTTCTTCATCTTTTTGAGGTATAAATCCTGTTTCTTTGTCGTATTTTCTTTGTATATCTTCTTGATCTAAATATAATATATTTTCATCAAGTATTTCGGATGTTCCTATTTGTTTTTCATCTATTGAAACAACGTATTGATAGAAATTTGATTTAATTTTCTTAAATTCAGTATTTCTTTTTTTAGGTGTGTATTCTTTATTTTCTTTTATTTCAATATATTTATTCCATACAGCAATAGCATTCTCATCAATTTGTACAAATATGTCTATTTTTTTTATATTTTCAGTTATTAATTTAAAATCTCGTTGGATATCTGTTATTTCAAGTTTTTCTATTTTTTTAAGTAATTTTTCTGATTCATCTTTGGTTCCTCGTTTTTGTACTTCTTGGTAATATTTTTCAGGCATTATTTTATTGAATTCTTTTTCAGATATGTTGTTTTTATCTTTTATTAGTTCTTTTGTTATTTCCATTAACATTGAACTGTATATAAATGAAGAGTATTTTTTTCCTTTTTCATTTGTAAGATTTATAATATTTACTATTCCTTTTTCTTTTTTGTTATTTCTGTTACATCTACCTGCTGTTTGTATTATACTATCCAGTGGTGCAAAGTCCCTATATATTATATCCACATCTATATCTACACCTGCTTCTATTAATTGTGTTGTGACTATTATTTTTGATTTTGAAGACTTTCGAATTTGTTTTATCTTTTCAAGTCGATGTTTTGGTATTATGTTGGTAGATAAATAGTATAATTCGTTATTTAAGTTAATCTCTTCAGCATATTCTTTTATATAATCATATATTTCTTTTGATGAATTTATTGTATTTAATACAATCATTATGTCTTTTTCTGGATTTTCTTCTATTTCTGTTATTATTTTTTCTTTAAAGTCATCTAGTGTTATGTCTTCGTTATAAAAATTATATTGGATTCTATCAAATTTATCAAAATAGATATTTTTATCTTTGATTAATGGTGTTATCTCTTCTGGTTCTTTGAATATTAAGGGTTGTGTTGCTGTCATGAGTATTACCCATGTATTATTTTTTTCTGCAAATTCTTTTAGTAATGTATTAACAATGCTCCAATATTTATAGGGTATTGCTTGTATTTCATCTAATATGATAATTGAATTAGTCATGTTATGATATTTTCTAAGTGATCTATTTTTATTTGTTATAAGTGTATAAAAAAATTGTATAAATGTTGTTATTACTATCTCAGAGTACCATCCTTCTATTAGCATTTCTGATTTATCTGTAGTTAATTCTTCATTCTTAGAAGTTTTATAATATATATCAGATAAAGAATTATGTTTTAATAGTATATCTGTACCTTCATAACTTGATTTTTTTAAAACTTCTTTGAATACTACCTCGTTTTGGTCTATAATACTTAAGAAAGGTAGTGAGTAAATTATTCTTGGTTTGAATTTTAGTTCTCTGTTAATTTTATCTCTTAGTTTTAGTGCAAATGATAAAGCATCTAATGTTTTTCCAGATCCTGTTGGTAAATTTATTGAATAGATTTTCTTTCTTAAATTTATATCTTCTACTTTTTTTGTTAATTCGTTGTATGCTATGTTTCTTATTTGATTAATGGGATCATCTGTTGTAAATTCTTCTTTTTTGTATTTATCTACGATATCAGAGTTTATATCAGGTCTTTTAAATGGATTAGTTTCTGATGCATCTAACTTATCACTATCTATTAAAACAGAATATAATAACAGTAGTGTAGAGTAATTATTTAAATCTGCTTTTGTAGTCATTTTCAATAGATCATTATTTAATTTTTTAGTTATCTTATTATATGTTTTCAAAAAATCATCGATGGAAATAGAGTAATTTTGATAAAATTCTTTAAAATGAGTAATGTTTCTTGTTTTTATATCATTTATTTGTGGTTTTAATGTCTTTAAATTTTTTGAATATAATTTAAACTCTTCATTTAAACCTAATAAATTTCCATGGTGTCTTCGTATAGCCAAATATGCTAATAAAGAATAGTTTATTTTTGTAGTTATTTTATTATTTTCAATATATTGATTTATTACATAATATCCAAATATTGCAGAAAGAAATCCGTGATATGCTTTTGTGGTTTTAGTTTCATTTAACAAGTGATCTTGAAAATAACTTGTTGATTTTGCAAAGTCATGAGTTAAACCTATTAAAAAAGAAAGGTTAGCATAAAGGTTTTTATCCTCTATGCACATACTTTCTATAGTTTGTTTAGATAATTTAGCTACATTTAATAGGTGTGTTTCTAATCTTTTATTTGGATGAGAATATAATACATTTTCATTAGTAAAGTATGACATTATCCTCACCTATCTTATAATATTCTGCACTTTCAACTTTTATACTATTTCCTTTTTCTTCATAGAAATATTCAAGGAATTTAGTTACTTCTCTATTTGAGTTCATATAACCTGGAGATTTTACAATTCCATATTTTTTTCCACGTTCAATAACAATTTTAGAATTACTTTTAAGTATAACAGAATCTAACTCAATATTATTACCATTTTCTTTTTCTAATTTAAATAAACCATCGTTTACTAAAGAAAAGTTAGCAATACATTCAGAAATACCTAAATAAGGTGTATATATTGATTTATGATCTTTTAAAAGTTCATATAAATTATCCATTATCTCATCATTATCTAAAGATACATAAAGTCTATACTTTACATCCTTAAGAAATTCAGCTGGAACTTGAGTCCTAGGTCCTTTTTTAATATCAGATAATATAAATCCTTCTTTTGTATTAATATAATTTAAATTTAACCTAGTCTTTTTCAATGGATTAATTATATTTACTCCTATTTTACTATTATTTTCTTGAAAGAGATCATAATAACTATCTCGTTTATAACCTAATATTCCTGCTATAAACCCTGCTATTGTAGTTCTACTTGGAAAAGGATAGGATATTGTAGAAGTGGTAGTGTATCCTCTTCTAAAATATGCATAATCAGCCCAGACATCAAATGCAATTATTTCCTTTTTCATTAGTTAAGACCTCAGAATTGAATTTCTTCAGTTGTTATTCCTAAATTACTTATCTGTTCTATTATAGAATTACCAGATTGATCATTAGTATTTAAGTTTTCATCGAGTTTATAGTAAACTTTACTGATTTTATCTTTATTTTCATTGATGTTCTTAATTAATACAGAACTATCTAGTTGAACTTCGGTTATTTTTCTAATTTTTTTATCATCATCAAATTCATTATTAAGTGCTAATTTATTGTTTAAATCACCAATAAAGAAATTATCTTCAGAATATTCTATCTGTAAAAGTAATCTTGGTATTTGACCAAATTTAGAACGTGTGATAAGATTTTTTGTACCATTCCACATACCATCCAACAATAATTGAATATCTTCCTCTTTCATTGCTGTAGTTTTTGCTGCATTTTCATTAATAATACCATAAAAACCAATTAATGAATAAGGTAACATATATTCTTCTCTGAAAGTTTTTTGTTCTTTACCTTTTCCAGAAGCAAATGCTCCTGTACCTTTTATATGTTTCATTTCCACTTTATGTAATGATCTACCCATTCTAAATTGAACCGGTCCAGTAAATACTAATGAAGAATTAACTTTTTTACCTATTTTTAATTCTAATGGTATTGTAGCTCCAAATAATCTAACATCAATACATGTACCTAAGATATTATCTTTTAAATCATTTTTAGCATCATTGAATTCTTTGTAATCTTTTATATCTTTTGGTAAATAATCTAATGCTCTACTTTTAGCATCTTGAATAGTTCCATCATTTTCTTTTTTCTCTTGTACAAAGATTCCTTGATTTTTGAAATTTGCTAAATAGTCTCTTATTGTTCGTTTTAGACGGACATCTGTTACTAAGTTAATTTCTGTTTCTTCATCGATTCTTGGTTTATTTTCATCTAATGGATCTCCATTAGGATTTGCATCATTTATATCATATAAAAATAATAGCTCTGATCTATTCATTCTTTTCACCTGTTTTCTTATTATCTAAAGTTCCTAGTGTATATCCTAATACAAAATAATAACTTGTTTCATTTCTATTTAATTTCCAATTATTTTCAGATTTTATTAAATTTAGTGATATTTGCTTTTCTAAATCACTATATGCAACTTTATATTCTCGTAGTTTATTAATTACCATAGGATAAAGTTTTTGTATTTTCTCAAAATCTAAAGATAATCCCCATAATTTTGTTGTAAATGGTGTACTTCCAATATTATTAAATTGAATAGCAGTTAATTTCTTGGTTAATATTCCTAAAAGATAACATGCTTTCTTATCTGGACTGTCTAAAATGTCCATGATATCAAAATCACTTAAATCTTTAATATTTTCATCCATTATATTATCTCCATTAAATAATCCTAATTTACTAAAGAGTAATATCAAAGCTAATGCTTTTAATGTATTAATTTTTACAAAATACTCTTTTTCATTTCTCCAATATCTTCTAATAACATCTAATAATTTTGACAATAAAAATCCAAATTCAATTTTCTCTTGTTTAAGAATTGATGTTATAATATCTAAATAATATTTATTATTTGTTCTGAAAGGGAAGTAGTCACGTAGTAATCCAAAATACCAATTAAATTCATTTAAATTACCTTTATTTAGTTGTGAAACTAATTGTATTAAATTTCCCTCATATTTATTTCCAAAGAAATCTTGCATAGTATCTTCAGAAAATAAATCAATATCTATAATCTCATCTTGAGCAGTATATATTGTAGATAACCAAGATGGTAAAATACTTTCTACATAACCTAAGATATTAAAAGAATTATTAGTTGCTTCAAAATATAAAAATTTGAATTCTAATATATCATTAAGCTCTTTAACAATATCCTGGAAAAATTCTTCTCTAGAAAGCATTTGTTTTTCATATTTATTTTCATCTTCATTTTGTATAAGATGATCATATAATTTATCGAATGTTTCTTTTGGATTATAAAAGAATTTTGGAATAACATAGTAACGTAATCCATATTCTTGGAAAGTTAAATATTTTTCTACAAATTTCTTACCTGCTTCTAAATATAAAGCACAATCAGGACAAATACCACATTGTTTCCATTGGTTTAATAAATTAAATTCAGGAATATTACCTGGTTTATCAGCAGTACTAAAAGTTAATCCAATAGAACTAGGTACTAAACCATACAACTCTTTTTCATCATTACATAAGTAACAGATACCTTTTCCTTTACTTTTTTTACTACCTAATTTATAATATTTTTCACTAACTTTATTAAATAAAATATTTTTAAATATCTCAAAATCATTAAGATACTTTAAATTATTATTATCACTAATTCTAATAGTTAATAATACATTTATTTTATTATCAGATTCTAAAGATTCATAAATACTTGTAATATCACTAAGAATCACATCTTTATTATCTTCTAAAATACTATTAATATCAGCAATAATCTTATCATCATCTTTATAATTATCAAACCATTTTAAAAATTTTGTATTAAATGTTTTTTCAGGTTCAGTAATTAATGTTGATGGAGAAAGATTAGTACCTCGAGAAGAACCTTTTTTATATAAAAGTCTAAAACTTTCATCACTTTTAAAATCTTCATTAGTAGCCTTTAAATAAGTTAAAGAATCATTATCTTTTACAAAATCAATAAATATAACTGTCTTTGTTCTATTTAATTTATTAGAATCTAAAAGAATATTCATTGTTTCAATATTTTCTTTATCAATCCATAGTTTTCCAATCTCATACATTGAATTAAGCAATTTATCACCTCCTATTATTAATGAATCCATATCCAATTGAATTTTTTTCACCTAAACCACAATCAAATAAGAAATTATAAAAATCTTTCTCATCTCTTGAAATATTTTTTTCTAACTCATTCCATAAAGTACCAATAATAATAAATGAATTCTCTCTTATTTTCATCTGAACTGAAACCTCACGATTAAATTCAAATGAATCAAAAATATCTGATTTAAAATTATAATCATTACCTGTATAAGCATTATATTTTTTAATTGAATTATCTTTCAGCCTTTTAAAGAAAAAATCAAAATCAGCACTATCTCTTTTAAAAGATATATACTTATTTAAATAATTATTCTCATATAAGACAATAGGTGTCCCAGAAATTAATTTGTTACCACATGAAAGTTTAAAAAATTTAACACTTACAATATTCATATAATATTTATTTAAACGAAATGAATCCAACTGTTTTAGACTGTTATAAATCATTTTTATAAATGCTGAACTAGGTGAAGAAACAATCAATGTTTTCACTTCGTTCACATTGAAATCAGTCACAGGGAAAATATTGGAATAAGTAAAATATTTAAAGCCAACAAGATCATGATATGAATCAAAGAGTGTATCTTTGAGTAAAGAATAAATAAATCCTTGAATATCATGCTTATTAATTTCATTATAATCTATATTTGTCTGTGGATTAAATTTTAATATAAGCCTCATATAAACCTCCTTTCATTTTTGGGTTGATTTAGATTATATTCTTGATAGTATATAAAGGTATCTTTTTATTGATATAGAATGTACATATAAAAGTAAATTCTCAAAAATAAAAAAACACTTAATATACAAGTAATACTATATTAAAAATATGTAATAAATATTTGTAAAATATTAATAATATTAATAACAAAAAAATATAATGTATAAAACGAAATTTCTTTAAAATGTACTTAATAGTATAGAAACTTGATGTAGAATGTAAATTCTCAAAACTTTAAAATGTACTCAATAGTGTAAAAAAATACAATTTATTAATCAATACTATTTTTAAAATTATTTTTCAAAAATAGTCCACGTGCTATAGACAAAAAACATTATTACAGGTGGACTACAAAACATAAAATATACCCAATATAACACATAAAAATAACAAAAACACGGCAAAAAACGCCGCCTTTAAAATGAACTTAATAGTATAGAAACTGACGTGGACGGAAATTACAAACCTGATATGACCTTTTCTTTAAAATGAACTTAATAGTATAGAAACTGGAAGAATCGATGGGATATGTTGAGAAACTAATTGCTTTAAAATGAACTTAATAGTATAGAAACACCATTCACGACTCCAATCATGCTGTATTAATCCACTTTAAAATGAACTTAATAGTATAGAAACTTTGATATATATCTAACGGTTATACACCCATAGAGTCTTTAAAATGAACTTAATAGTATAGAAACTACTTCTAATTATTTGATTTGTTTCTAATGTTCGTGCTTCTTTAAAATGAACTTAATAGTATAGAAACGATACAATACCTTTAACTCCTGGTAGTAAATGGATTCTTTAAAATGAACTTAATAGTATAGAAACACTGTAAATTCACTATAACCTGCATCAATTATTATTCTTTAAAATGAACTTAATAGTATAGAAACTAAACTGTAATATCTCACTTTTTTAATTTTTATGCCCTTTAAAATGAACTTAATAGTATAGAAACGAAATAAATTTGGGGTTGTTACACTTTCTATTGCTTGACTTTAAAATGAACTTAATAGTATAGAAACATAGTCCATTTAACCATTAATGTATCTTTCTGATCTCTTTAAAATGAACTTAATAGTATAGAAACATTATGATATATGACATAAAAGAAGTAAATGAAATGGACTTTAAAATGAACTTAATAGTATAGAAACCCATGAAATACAGCATTATTTATTAACTCCAAACGACTTTAAAATGAACTTAATAGTATAGAAACATATTCAACATCAGTATATTTTGTATAAGCATCAGCACTTTAAAATGAACTTAATAGTATAGAAACAGCTCTCTAGATTCGTCTAATAGATGCCATAAATCCTTTAAAATGAACTTAATAGTATAGAAACGAAAATAACTCCCTCATAATGAGTGAGAGTATTCTTCTTTAAAATGAACTTAATAGTATAGAAACATTGTCATACCGCATACCTTTTTTCCACCCCTACACTTTAAAATGAACTTAATAGTATAGAAACTTAGAAACATGTTTAACTAATTCTTTTATATGTATCCTTTAAAATGAACTTAATAGTATAGAAACTCAATTGTTATAGTGTAATCTATGTCTGGTTCTACTTCTTTAAAATGAACTTAATAGTATAGAAACGCCTTAAATATACTTGCATATGCTAAAGGTGAGTTATCTTTAAAATGAACTTAATAGTATAGAAACATAACTGGCCAAAACCAGATAAACGAGTACGTCTTCTTTAAAATGAACTTAATAGTATAGAAACGTGCTACCAGTTCCGAAACTCTAAGACCTGTATAAACTTTAAAATGAACTTAATAGTATAGAAACCACTTGTATGTAAATATGGATGTGGTTCATTAACTTTTCTTTAAAATGAACTTAATAGTATAGAAACACATTAAGCTTAGATCCTAAAAGCTGAGGATCAACTTTAAAATGAACTTAATAGTATAGAAACTTTCTATAATAATATATATGTAATTCATTAGTATATCTTTAAAATGAACTTAATAGTATAGAAACTTGCTCCACCTGCGGAACTTTCCGCGGTGGTAATACCCTTTAAAATGAACTTAATAGTATAGAAACGTATTCATTTTTAAACCTTCTTTTTTAGTATTGATTCTTTAAAATGAACTTAATAGTATAGAAACGTCGGTGGAGGTGTTCCAATATGTCCCCCAGAACAACTTTAAAATGTACTTAATAGTATAGAAACAAGATAAATCTTTTTCTAAATCATTATATGTCCTTTTCTTTAAAATGAACTTAATAGTATAGAAATTATGATCATTCTATTTTTATACCTCTTTAAATTGTACTTAAATAGTATAAAAAAATAGTATAACTATTTTAATCATATGTTAAATATGTTTCCTTTAAAATGTACTTTATAGTATGAAAACTAGTATGCTGTGTAATGTTAGTTTTCTAGAATTTACAATAAATATTTTTTAATGAATTTATTTGTATGTTTTGTATTGCTTTTTTATTTAGTAATAATAATATTTCAGAATTTCTATTTATTTTAATGGATAATATTAAATATTGAGAAGTTAATATAATAATTCAAGTAATAAAATAATTTTATATTCTTAGAACACGTTTGTTGATATTTAGAATTAGGATCTATTTGTTCTTAGAATATTTTTTGGAAGTGATAAATAATGGATAGTGAAAGCGTGGATTTTAATTATTTGGTATTTGCATCATTATTTCATGATATTGGTAAATTCTATCAAAGGTCTGGTTTAAAACATGATAGATCTTTTGATAAATATTCCAGTGATGATTATGGTTTTGTTGGTGCTCATAGTAAATGGTCTGCAGATTTTATAAATGAGAAATTTAATAATAATGATATATCTAATTTGGTTTTTTATCATCATAATCCTACAGGGCATGATAATAGTGAATTATGTTACATGTTATCTATGGCTGATCATCATTCAGCTATAGAAAGGATAAAAAGTGATTCAAAAAAATCTCCAGTTAAGGAACCATTAATTTCTATATTTTCAGAGATTAATTTGGAAAATAATGATTATGATGATACATATTATCTAAGGTTAAATGAGCTTAGTTTGGATAATTCTTTTGATAATATATTCCCTAAAAATAAGAAAGAACTTATTTCAACAGGTTATAATTTAAAACCTGAATATAAAAGGTTATGGCTTAATTTTATTAATGAGTTTGATAGTATTTCAAATTTATATGATTTCAATACTGTCTTATGTTTATTAAGGAAGTATACTTCTTATATACCATCTGCTGTTTATACGAGTAATCCTGATATTTCTTTATATGATCATTCAAAAACTACTGCTGCTATAGCTGGTTGTAGGTATTTATTTAATAAAGAGACAAATGATTTGACTAAGACTTCTGATAAACAAGAAGTTTATTTAGTTGCTACTGGTGATATATCTGGTATTCAACAGTTTATATATAATATTGCTTCACCTCAAAATGCTCAAAAGGGTATGAGTAAAAGATTAAGAGGTAGATCATTATATTTATCTTTACTTAGTGATGCTATTGTAAATAGATTAATAAATGATTTATCATTAACTAATGCAAATATATTGTTTGTTGGTGGTGGTAGATTTACTATTATAGCACCTAATACAGATTCTACTAAGAATATATTAAATGATATTAAATATCTTGTGAATGATTATTTTATTGATAATTTTAATGCTGAATTATATTTTTCATTAGAATATATTGAATGTTCTGGTGATGATTTACATGATTTTGGTACTTTAACTGAAAAGTTAAGTAGTAAAGTTTCTGAAAATAAAAAACATAAATTTATTAATCATTTAGATAAGGTATTTGAGGTAGAAGATTCTGTAAAATATGGTAATAGTTGTGCTGTTTGTGGAAATTTAACTGAGGACACTTTTTGTGATGAGTGTAAATCCCATGAAAAATTAGGTAGATCTGCATCAAATGCTGATTATATGATTAAATGTTTTTCTCAAAATGATTTATCTTTTGATATTTTTATTGAACCTGTACGTATAGGTTATTTATTTGAAAAGGATTCAGGTAATTTAGTAAATGAAATTAATAGATTATCTTCTTTATGTGATAAGATTGAAGTTAGTAAGATTAATGATACTAATTTTTTAGATTATTCTAGTCAAGTTGATAAAAGTAATGTATCTTTTACTTTTAGTTTCCTTGCTAATACAGTACCTGTAAGTTCAGATATTGGAACGTTGTCTTTTGAACATTTAGCTAAACTTAGTAAAGGATCTGATAAGTTAGGTGTTTTAAAGATGGATGTGGATAATCTTGGATTAATATTTTCTAAAGGATTTACTTCTGAAGAAGATGATAAAATGAGTATATCTAGGGTATCTACACTTAGTTCATATATGGATTTCTTCTTTTCTGGTTTAATAAATAAAATAGCTTCAGAGTATAAAGTATATGTTGATGAATGTTCAAATGGTATTGAATTAAATTCGTATAGTTCACCAAGAAATATAAAAGTTACAAGAAATAAATCAGATAATTCTAGTATAGCTATACCTACAATACATATTAATTATTCTGGTGGAGATGATCTTTTAATAATTGGACCTTATGATGATATTTTAGATTTCTCATTAAATATTAGAAATAAATTTAAAAAGTGGACTTGTTGTAATCCATCTATTAATATTTCTGGAGGAATTAGTGTAGTTAATTATAACTTCCCAATAAGAAAGTCTGTTAAAATTGCTGATGAAAATCTAGATAAATCAAAGTCTTGTGGTAAAGATAAAATTACACTATTTAAAGAGATTCTTAATTGGGATAGTGATGGATTAGTTAAGGGATATGATGATATATTAAATTTCAGTTTTAATTTAGAAGATTATGTGAATAAGAATTATATTTCTAAAAGTTTTGTATATTCCTTATTGAATTTATGGGAATATAGTTTCCATTATGAAAATAAAATTAACAACATTGATGAGTGGAATGAGGATATTCAAAATAATAGACTTAAACATAAGTCATATGTACATTTATTTAGATATAAGCTTCGAAATATAGAAGATAGAAATATACGAAATGAAATTAATAAAGAAGGAATTAAATATATGCCCTGGATAAAAATTCCAGTATCATGGGTTAGTCTAAGAACAAGGTGATAATATGTCCAATAATAGAAATTATAATAATAGACAAAATCGAGGAAATTCTCAAATTGACGAAGTTACGAAAAAAATAAGTAATTTAGAAATGTTAAAGGATATGACTCCTAAGATATATGCTGATGAGAATGGATATGCAGAAATAATAGCTAAAGAATCTAGACAACTTAATACTAATCAGTTAAGAAAATTCTTTGCAGCAATACGATTAATAGAACAAAAAGAAAGTTGGGAAGAAATTGAACCTGAATTTTATTTATTAAAACCTAAATTTGCTGTATCTGTTGGAAGAAAATTAATACCTAAAGATTTTTATCAATTAATGATGAAAACTATGGAAAAAGTAGATAAAGGAACAGATGAAGATAAATTAAAAAACTTTGATACATTTGTTAAGTTTTTTGAAGCTATAGTAGCTTATCACAAATTTTATGAAAGATAATTTTGGAGGAAGAATGATGTTTAATGAAAATTATATAATAACTGGTAAAATTGTTTGTGAAACAGGTATGCATATAGGTGGATCTAATGAAGCAATAGAAATAGGTGGTAGTGATAATGTTATAATAAGAGATTCTGTATCTGATCTTCCATTTATTCCAGGTTCATCAATTAAAGGGAAATTACGAACACTTTTAGAATTAAACGACAAAGAATCTGCTAAAAGTGTAATTGATAATAAGGGAGGACCTTCTAAATATGGAAAAGCTTCTGTATTATTTGGAACTTCTTCAAATGAGGGAGATTCTACAAGTACTAAAATACAAATTTCTAGAGTCATAATACGCGACTCTTTTCCAACAGAAGATACATTAGATCTATGGAAAGAAAGTGATGAAGTAATTCGTGGATCTGAAATAAAGTATGAAAATACTATAAATAGGATTACATCTGCAGCTACTCCAAGAAACATTGAACGAATTCCAAAAGGATCTTCCTTTGATTTAGAAATAATTGTTAGTTTGTATGATGAAGATAATAAAGAAATTATTAGTACTTTACTTGAATCAATGAAATTATTGGAAGATAATTATCTTGGAGGCAGTGGAACAAGAGGATTTGGTAATATAAAATTTGAAGATCTTACAATTGTAAAAAGGAATTCTGATTATTATAAAGGTAAATCTGAAGAAGAAAAAGTAGAATTATCTGAATTTTATTAAAAGGTGATAATATGTTGGTTTATATAAAACCACTATCTATCTTTCCAGAACTTCATTCAGATACAATATTTGGAGCAATATGTAGTGCAATAAGTGAATTATATCCTGAAAAGATTAATGAAATTGTTGAAGAATTTGAAATAGAACCACCTTTTTTAATATCATCAGCATTTCCTTATATTGAACATGATGAAAAAATTATACGTTTTTATCCAAAAGTAAATACATATAATAATTCTGAAAAAAGATACAATGCTAGTTGGTATAAAGAATATAAAAAAATAGATTATATTGATGAAGATATCTTTTTTGATATAATCAGCCAAAAAATAGATGAAAATAGTATAATTGAAAATTATGGATCATATAATAAGGTAAATAATTTATTAATGAAAAATGATTATGAAATAGATTTGAAATATAATGAATTGATTATACCAAATAACACAATCAATAGATTAACATATGCTTCTGAAAATATTTTTTATACATCAGGATATCAATATAAAAATTTAGGATTATACTTTTTTATAAAAATATTAAATAAAGAATATGTTCCATTAATAGAATCAGCTATGAGATTTTTAAAAGATAGAGGATTTGGATCAGATATATCAACAGGTAAAGGTCAATTTGATTATGAAATTGATACAAATGCTGAAATTGAACATAAATTAGATGGTTTTAATGGAAATTATTTTGTAACATTATCAAGATATATTCCAAATAAAAAAGAATTATCATATATCAATAAGAATTCAACATATGAAATTGTATCAAAACGTGGTAGAAGTTCTAGTGGTGAAATTAGAAAACAAGTAAAATTCTTTAAAGAAGGATCAATATTAAATAATAAAAAAGATACTAAGTTTAAAGGTAAGTTGGTTAAATCTGGTATACAAAACCCTGCAGTAGAATATGGTTTTGCCTATCCAATATATATTAAGAGGTAATTATATGATTGAAAAATATGCTTGTACTATAAAAACAATTACTCCTGTACATATTGGTGCTGGATCAGAAAAAGTATATAACTCTTCAGAGTATATTCATGGAAAAACTAAGAAATTTAAATTAATTAAAAAAGTAAATGTTTCAAATTATTATCAAAGCTTACCTGAAGAAGATAAAGATAACTTTTTAGATGAACTAATGAATCCTGATTTCTTATTAGAAACATACAAACAAGAAGATTCTAATATAAAAGATTATGTAGAATACAAATCAATAGATCAAATAAAAAGGTATGAAGAAACCAAATCAACACATATTGAAATAAAAGAGAATATTAAAACTCAAAATAAAATATATATACCCGGAAGTTCTATTAAAGGATCATTAAAAACAGTATTATTATACAATGATATTAAAAAAGCAGATATGAATTCTATTGAAAAAATAATCCAAAGAAATCATTTAAATAAAAGAGAATACTATAAATTTCTTGAAGATTTTTTTGTAAACTCTGAAAAAAAGATATTTGGAAAAAAAGTAAATGGTGCTCAAAAAGATATAATGAAGTATATCCAAATAACAGATTCATCAACAAAGAATATTCCATACATTTATAATATAAAAACCATTCAAGCAACAGAACAAGGAAAATATAACTTGCATAAAGATAAAAAAACAAGAAATACAGTATATAATTACTTAGAAACAATAGGAACTGGAAATACATTAACAACAGAACTTAAACTAAACAACAATCCAAAAATTCTTGAAATAATGGGATTAACCGATAAATCAAAATTATTAAATCTAGACTATATAAAACAATCATTATATAACTATGCTGAGGACTATATTTATTATGAACTAGACTTTGCAGAAAAATACCAAATAGATTTCCTTGAAAAATTCTACTCAAAACTACTAAAAGAAAATACAGAAGATCAACCACTCTTAAGAATAGGACAAGGATCAGGATTTATGAGTACAACAATAGGTATGAAAATAAAAGAACTTGATTCAAGAACATACGAAAATATAAGAAATTCATTAAAAACTACAACATATAACTATGAATTTCCTAAATCAAGAAAAATATGCTGTATAAGTAATAAACCATTAGGCTGGACAAAATTAACATTTGAACAAAAATAAAGGTGAAACAATTGGACAGAATATTAATAATGACTGTTGGAACAGGATACAATGAAGAAAAAGCAAAAAGCTTAGCAAAAGCTTTATTTGGAACTATAAAACTATGTAATCCAACTAAAACATTTTTCTTTGGATCAGAAAAATCACAAAATACAGTAGCCATGATAAAAACAATATACGAATCAAAATACAATGAAAAATTCGAAAACTACGAATTCATAAAAATAAATGACATAGACAACATCAATGAATCATTTGAAGAAATGTCATCAAAAATAAAAGAAAATAAAAATGCAGACATATACATAGATTACACATCAGGTACTAAATCAATGTCCGTATCTGCAGCACTATGTTCCTTCATTTTCAAAACAGAAATAATATCAATATCAGGAACAAGAGGAGAAGATGGAATTGTTATTTCAGGAACAAACACACCAATCCAACAAAATATATATCAAATATATAATGAACTAAATCTAAATAAAATAAAAGAACTATTTAATAACTACAGATTCACATCAGCAAAAGAAACATTAACCAATGAAATGGTATCATTTAAACACGAAGAAAAATATCAATATTTACTAGAAATCTATGACAACTGGGATAAATTCCAACATAAAAACTTCGACAAAGAATTTAATACAGACATATTTGAAGAAAACATAATAAATCAAATAACTAAAAATAAAAAAGCAATATCCATAATATTAAAAGAAAATCATAATTTAAAAGAATATTATATACTTGCTGACTTAATAAACAATTCACAACGAAGATATGAAGAAGGAAAATATGATGATGCAATAGCAAGACTCTACAGATCACTAGAATTAACAGCACAAATCAGATTACAAAAAGAATATGAAATAAATAGTTCCAATATTGATCTAGAAAAAATCAAAGAAAATGTTCCTGATTGGTACATAAGTAAATTAAAAAGAAAAGCTAATGATGATGATATAATTAAAATAGGTTTAAGTGAAGACTATAAATTATTAGAACAACTAAATGATAAACTAGGAAAAATATATAGTAGTAACAACAAGTATACAGAAATACTAAAAGCAAGGAATACATCAATACTAGCACATGGACTAACATCCACAACAAAAGAAAACTATGAAATATTTAAAGAACTAGTCATGACATTAGCACTTGCACTAACTGATGAAAAAATCAATGAATACCTTGAAGAAACAAAATTCCCAAAATTTAATATAGAAAAATAAAAAAAATAAAGGGTATAACCCTTATTTATTTAACTATTTTTTTTGATAAAATAGTCCACGTCCTATAGACAAAAAACATTATTACAGGTGGACTACAAAACATAAAATATAAAACAATATAACATATAAAAATAACAAAAACACGACAAAAAACGCCGCCTTTAAAATGTACTTAATAGTATAGAAACCAAGACTGTAACTAGGAAAATAAGACACTCTAAAGAACGCCTTTAAAATGTACTTAATAGTATAGAAACGTACAATAGATGAGAATACAATGTCAGATGAAAATACTTTAAAATGTACTTAATAGTATAGAAACATATAATACCATCTAATAGTTTATTCCCATCTCTTAACTTTAAAATGTACTTAATAGTATAGAAACTTGGTATCATGTAACTTACTATTTTTTTCATTTAAAACTTTAAAATGTACTTAATAGTATAGAAACGATAAGAAAGAACAGTTTACTATTCCTATCTATCAACTTTAAAATGTACTTAATAGTATAGAAACCAAAGGATCGAATTTGTGGCTATCTCTCGATTTTATCTTTAAAATGTACTTAATAGTATAGAAACAGTCTTCTACTGTTCTTAATTTACGTAACTGGTTTAACTTTAAAATGTACTTAATAGTATAGAAACTGTATCAAAGTCCACATAATAATACCACCAATAGTACTTTAAAATGTACTTAATAGTATAGAAACGCATATGTTTTAAGTATATTAAATGCAGTTGTTCTAGCTTTAAAATGTACTTAATAGTATAGAAACGTTACTTGTTATATTATAGTTTGTTTTATGTAGTATACTTTAAAATGTACTTAATAGTATAGAAACTATAGTCCGACGTATAAACTGTATAGCATGGAAGTGCTTTAAAATGTACTTAATAGTATAGAAACTCTAAGTCATCTAAGAATTGTTCCCAGGTTCTACCTCTTTAAAATGTACTTAATAGTATAGAAACTAAATTAAATATTAATAGTGATTTATACGACTTTCTCACTTTAAAATGTACTTAATAGTATAGAAACCTGAATATGCAACGAACACAAGGTATTATCCTAATACTTTAAAATGTACTTAATAGTATAGAAACAATAAATTATTATAGTGATAATTAAATTAATTATATCTTTAAAATGTACTTAATAGTATAGAAACATTTTTTTATTTAATTCTTTTTTACTAGTCATTTTTTCTTTAAAATGTACTTAATAGTATAGAAACAAAAGAGTGAAAAAAATGACTATAAAAGAAGTACAACTTTAAAATGTACTTAATAGTATAGAAACCTAGTTGTGTACGCTCTATATTCAGCGAATGTAATCTTTAAAATGTACTTAATAGTATAGAAACCTAGTAGCATTCAAATGCTTATCATCACCAGGATACGCTTTAAAATGTACTTAATAGTATAGAAACATGGAACTGAATCAGGTCTGTTATAATAGAATATATTTTCTTTAAAATGTACTTAATAGTATAGAAACTATGTGGTGAAGTATCTGTAACTTTCACCGTTTTCACTTTAAAATGTACTTAATAGTATAGAAACTAAAAATGAATTTATGGTAAATTTATCTTATTTTTACTTTAAAATGTACTTAATAGTATAGAAACTAAGTGATCCACATTCAAACATAACATATTGTATTGACTTTAAAATGTACTTAATAGTATAGAAACACAGAATATAAAAGTAAAAGTTCCAACGGTCAATATTCTTTAAAATGTACTTAATAGTATAGAAACGCTATTTTTATTGCTTTTAATCTATTTTGTTCTATTCTTTAAAATGTACTTAATAGTATAGAAACGTAGAAAAGATGATGAACGGGATTATAAACAAAAATTTCTTTAAAATGTACTTAATAGTATAGAAACCTATTGCACTATTATAATTATTCTATAACTTAATAGTCTTTAAAATGTACTTAATAGTATAGAAACTCTTCTATGAATGTATCTACTAATTTATAGAATTTCCTTTAAAATGTACTTAATAGTATAGAAACCATTTGATAGAATACTAATTTTTATCAATTTTAATTCTTTAAAATGTACTTAATAGTATAGAAACGTTCTTCAAAGTATTCATCATAAAAATTATTTAATCTTTAAAATGTACTTAATAGTATAGAAACTCATATACTTTTATATTAGAGTTCATTAATTCCTTTCTTTAAAATGTACTTAATAGTATAGAAACTTAGATTTTTTTGCTTTTTCTACTTCTTTTTTAACCTTTAAAATGTACTTAATAGTATAGAAACATAAGCCTACATATTCAAATAAGTTGCAGATATGTCTCTTTAAAATGTACTTAATAGTATAGAAACATAATAATGTATTCTTTGAACTGTTATTTATATGATTCTTTAAAATGTACTTAATAGTATAGAAACTATAATTCATCAATATCCATTATATGATCTGTATATACTTTAAAATGTACTTAATAGTATAGAAACTTTTAGTTTCCTTGATTTAGATGTTAATCATTCTGATTATCTTTAAAATGTACTTAATAGTATAGAAACATGTGAACCATGAATTAACTGGTATTTGTGCATTTGACTTTAAAATGTACTTAATAGTATAGAAACAGATGAGGATACATATCATTATATCGATTAATAGTATCTTTAAAATGTACTTAATAGTATAGAAACGTTTAGCTTGTAGTGATTTACGTCCATCCCCAGTTCCTACTTTAAAATGTACTTAATAGTATAGAAACAGGAATAAGGAGCATAAACGGGGCGTGTTATTGAATCTTTAAAATGTACTTAATAGTATAGAAACATTTTTACTTTTAACATATTAACCTTCTTAGTTACTCTTTAAAATGTACTTAATAGTATAGAAACACAGTAAATGGTTGTTGTTTTAACCATGTATTAAGGCTTTAAAATGTACTTAATAGTATAGAAACCAAAAGATATGAATGCAATCTCCTTCAGCAATTCACCTTTAAAATGTACTTAATAGTATAGAAACGTACTACATTTAGCACGTATAAGAGTGATATAAATGACTTTAAAATGTACTTAATAGTATAGAAACTTGTTTCTGTCATTTTAGTTTCCTATCCCTTATTTTTTCTTTAAAATGTACTTAATAGTATAGAAACAAAGGTGCTATTTATAAAACCAAAAAAGAGCCGTTACTTTAAAATGTACTTAATAGTATAGAAACATAAACAGACTTGTTAAAGAAAGAGCTGACTTAATAGCTTTAAAATGTACTTAATAGTATAGAAACTATATATATTCATTTATATATATTCATCATTATCTTTCTTTAAAATGTACTTAATAGTATAGAAACATGTTTAAATGGGATAATAATTATAGTTGGGCATATACTGGCTTTAAAATGTACTTAATAGTATAGAAACTTTAAAAAACTCTAAGCTAATCCAACCGAATAATATTTCTTTAAAATGTACTTAATAGTATAGAAACAAAGATGCAATAAAAAGAGTATTTAAAAGTTACCAACTTTAAAATGTACTTAATAGTATAGAAACTTATGATCATCTGTTAAATATATAATAGGATTAGTTCTTTAAAATGTACTTAATAGTATAGAAACAAATATGTATACTCTTTTTTATTGTACACTATTCTCTTTAAAATGTACTTAATAGTATAGAAACAATATACATGCTTTTATAAACATATTATATCACTAGCTTTAAAATGTACTTAATAGTATAGAAACAGTATGGTTTTACATGTAACGAGGACTATTTATACTCTTTAAAATGTACTTAATAGTATAGAAACTATTCTATTTTATAGTTAATTACTAAACTTATTTAAATAATGAGTCATATATTATTAATTATG
>CAYNSJ010000029.1:0-28589 GCA_964399835.1 uncultured Methanobacteriaceae archaeon
GTTCATGTTTACATCACGTGTTTTGATTGTTGCTGTTGCTGTTGTTTGACTACTAGTGTAAATATTATTTTCGTTGTATGTTGCTGTTATTGTGTAGTTTCCTGGTTTAGTATAAATAGTATTGATAGTTGCTATTCCATTATTTACACTAACTGTTTGGGATAGTCCATTGGTATCTGTAAATGTAACAGTACCTGTATTTATTGTGTTACCATTATTTGTTACTATGGCTGTTATTGTGATGTTTTCTTTGGTTGTTCCATTTACATTATTCATTGTTATTGTAGTACCTACTCTATTTGCTGTATTTGTTAGTGATGTGTTATTAGTATATATTGATGACGTTATTGTATTTGTTCCTGCTGTTGTTGGTGTGTATGTTGCTGTTGATATACCATTTATTAAAAGTGTATTATCGGTTATTGTTCCTTGTTCTGTGGTATAAGTTACTGGTATATTTTGTGGTAGTTTTTGTGCTTCTGTTGTTGTAAGTGTACCTGTTGTAGTTCCTGTACTGTATCCTGTTAGGTTTGTTGTTAATGTTACAGGACTGCCAACAGTCTCGGTATCTGTTGATGAAGTCATGTTAAGATATAACCAACTATTAATACCATTGTAGTTTGTTAATCTTAAATCACTAAAGTCGGGATTGTTTTGGTAGTTTGTTGTGTTTTGTCCCCACCAATTATAATCAAGAGAATTAATAGTACCCTCATTAGATATTGCATAGTTGTTAAGGTCTATATTGTTTAAAAATATATTATAATTTGCAGTTAAAGTACCACTATTATACATTGCTCCACCATAAGCAGCAACAGAACTACCTTCTCCAGTTGCTGTTACTGTGTTGTTAATGAAACTAGAACCCATAACAGTACAAGTATAACTATTATATATTGCTCCACCATAAGCCCTATCGGAACTACTTTCTCCTGTGGTTGTTGTCGTTGCTGTGTTGTTAATGAAACTAGAACCAACAATAGTACAAATACCATGATTATTATCTATTGCTCCACTATAAGCATTAACAGAACTATTGAATCCTATTGCTGTTGCCGTATTGTTAATGAAACTAGAATCAGTAATAGCACAAGTACCATCACCATTATATATTGCTCCACTACAAGCATAAGCAGAACCTACTTCTTCGTTTGATGTTACTGTTGATGTTGCTGTATTATTTATGAAACTAACATTAGTAACAACAGAATTACCATTATTATATATTGCTCCACCATAAGCTGCAGCATAACTACCTTCTCCTGTTGCTGTTGCTGTTACAGTATTATTTATGAAACTAACATTAGTAACAGTACAATTACCATTATTATATATTGCTCCTCCATCAGCTTCAGCATAACTACCTTCTCCTGTTGCTGTTGCTGTTATTGAGTTGTTTATGAAACGGGTATTAGTAACAGTACAATTACCATTATTATTTATTGCTCCACCATTAGTTGCATTTCCATTAGTAAATGTTATGTTGGTTATATTTACATTGTATCCTTTGTTTATTGTCATTATTTGATTTGCTTTTAATCCATCTATAATAACTTTGTCTTGTGTTTGTCCAGTAATATTAACATTTTGTGCTATTGTTAATGCATAGTCACCAACTACATTGTATATGCCTTCTGCTAGTATTATTTTTCCTCCATCAGATACTCTGTCTAATGCATCTGTAATACTACCAACTGCATTTATCCAACTTTCACCAGTACCTGTTCCTTGTGCTGTTGTATTTACATATACGGTGTCTAATATTATATGTGATAAAGTGGTACTTTTGAAGTATACTGTTGAAGTTATGTATGTTGTTTCCTGGATTGTTGGTGTGAAAGTTGCTGTTGATATTCCATTTATTAAAAGTGTATTGTCTGTTATTTTTCCTATGTTTGTGGTATAGGTTACGACTATGTTTTGTGGTATTTTTTGTGCTTCTGTTATTGTAAGTGTACCTGTTTTACTAGTTGAATTATCATAGTATCCAGTTAAGTTTGTTGTTAATGTTATTGGATTATTTACTGTCCATCTGTTTGTTGTTGATGTCATGTTGAGATATAGCCATTTGGTTAGTTTTTCACCTTTATAGTTTGTTCGTATTAAACTAGTTTTGTCTGGACTTTTTTGGTAGTTTGTTGTGTTTTGTCCCCACCAATTATAATCAAGAGAACTAATAACACCAGAAGTTTCATTATTATATATATCATATCTATTAGTATCTGTATTGTTTATAAAAATATTGTAATTTGCAGTTAAAGTACCATTATTGGATATTGCTCCACCAAAAGCATAACCCCTATTGGTTTTTGCTGTATTGTTTATGAAAGTAGAACCAGTAACAGTTAATTTACCCTCATTCTCTATTGCTCCACCATAAACAAAAACCATAATTATATCATTTGTTACTGTGTTGTTTATGAAACTGGCATTTGTAATAGTTAACGTTCCAGTATTAGATATTGCTCCACCATCAACTTCTTTAATACTACTTCTTCCTGTTGCTGTGTTGTTTATGAAACTAGTGTTAGTAATAGTACAAGTACCATTATTGGATATTGCTCCACCACGAGCCTTATCATATTCGCGTGTTGTTGCGATGTTGTTTATGAAACTAGCATCTGTAATAGTTAAAGTTCCTTGATTATTTATTGTTCCACCCTGTTTTGCATTTCCATTGGTGAATGTTATATTGGTTATGTTTATATTGTATCCTTTGTTTATTGTCATTATTTGGGTATATGTGTTTTCTCCGTTTTGTCCTGATAGTATGGTTCCTGTTGTGGATTCACCTGTTATGTTAAGGTTTTTATCTATTATTATTGTAGTTGTTATGTTGTATGTTCCATCTTTTATGAATATGGATTGACCTGTTTGTACTTTAGTTAATGCATATGCTAAATTTGTAGGATTACTATATGAACTAGAATCACTATCTGCTCCATCTGTACTTACATACCAGTTATATATGGTTGTTGGTGCTGTTGTTTTTATGCTGGTTTTTAAGTTATTTGTTGTTTTGATTAGATTATTGTCTTGTTCTTTATTTATGGTATTAGTGATTTGTATATTTGTATTTTGGTTATTATTGTTTGTGTTATCATTAGTTTCTTTATTGTTTTGTGTGTTGGTTTGAGTATTTTGTATATGGTTGTTTGTGTTTGTTGTTTCTATGTTATTTATATTTTTATTGTCTGTTGATGATTCTTTTATATTGGTATTGTCTTTTATAGTTGTTTGTGTTGTGTTCGTAGTTGTTTTTACAGTTGTTTTGGGTGTATTTATAGTATCCGTTTGTGTTTGAATGTTAGTGTTTTGTGTATCTGTAATTGTAGTGGTTGTTGTGTTATCTGTTGTTGCATTTATTGTTGTTAGTCCTATTAGCAATACAAATAATATTGTGAATATTAGAATCATTGATTTATTTATTTTCATCCTCTTTTTTTCCTCCTTTTTTTTATTAGAATAATATTATTTTTCTAAAATTATTTTTTTTTCATGTTTTAATAATTATCATCTTGTTAATAAAATTTTGATGGTTAATATAAAATCAAATGTTTATTTTAGAATAATAATTACATTATGAATTTATTAACAATATTAATAACGATTTGATAATATTATCAACTTATGATCCAACTAATTAATAAAATATGACTTAATTTATATCTAAAAAAAAGGATTTGTTATCTATTTAAAAAAAGAAAGGATAATCTGCTTAAAATAATATAGAATAAAAAATTATATTACTTTTAAAAAAATCATTGAAAACTTTAATAAATAGTATTTGATGCTAGAAAGAAGCAATTAAAATGTTATTATTTTAAATAATTTAAAAAAAAATAGATATAAAAAGTATCACTTAAGTTGATACTTTGTTTGAGGGTTTTGAGATTATTTATTGTTAATGTTGTTTTATTATTTACTGTTGTATTCCCTATTGTTTCGTTGTATAAATATATTACTTTATTGGTTGTTTTATCTCATATCGTTTATTGTTATATTTTGATATAATTACATTCGTTAAAAGTGTATTTTAATAATTAAAAGAATCAAGAGAAGAAAGTAACATGGATTTATAAAAATACTTTAGAACTAGTTTATATTTTAAAATGAGATGATTGTCATAAAAAAAGTATATACTGATTTAAATCAAGTAATTTTATCATAAACTGTTTATGATAATGATACATCAATTTTCATCAGTATAATAAATATTATTCATTTTTTATAATCAAGGAAGGAGTAGAACCTGTGAAATTCTATTATTGTCATGGATAATTTTCTGTAACACACCATTTTCTGTATATTCATATTTTATTCCAGTACCCTGATGAATAGCAAAAAGTATTGTGTTATTCATGGCATATTTATCATTGAGACCTGGATTATTTTTTAGAATGAAATATCCACCTGATAAATAAAAGTTTGAACTATAAGTATAATTTGCATAGTTATTCATGAATGTATTATTTGTTACAGTTGCATTTCCATTAAAGTTTATAATGGTATTAGTAATTTTACCCCATTGATCATAATTTGTCTCTGTATAATTTAATCCAATATTATATATTACTCCCCCATAATTTCCTATGTTTTTTAGGAATGTATTGTTAGTTAGGATCAACTTTCCATCGTAATTGTATAGTACTCCACCATACTTTGCAGTATTTTTTGTAAATAGAGAATTAGTAACATTCACATTACAATTTTCATCATTATAAATTGCTCCACCGGAGTATGTTGCAGTATTTTGTATGAATGTGTTTTTGTTCATTACTGCTGTTATATTTATATAGTTAGATATTGCTCCACCATAATTTGCCGTGTTGTTTGTGAATGTGGAGTTTGTAACTTTAACATTACAATTTTGGCCATTATATATAGCTCCTGCACTATGTTTTGCTGTGTTATTTGTAAATATGGAATTTATAACATTTAATGTATTGTTATCATAATTTTCTATTGCTCCACCCCAGTTAGCAGTATTATTTGTAAATGTTGAAGTAATAATACTTAAAGTACTATTTTCTGCATTTTCTATTGCTCCACCACCACCTGTTGCAATATTTTTAATGAATTTAGAATTATATACATTTAATGTACCATCATTAAATATTGCTCCACCACTGAATTCACTTGTTGCTGTGTTTTGTTTGAAAGTATTTTTATATATTGTTGTTTTTGTATTTTTATCATTGTATATTGCTCCTCCACTTCCATTTGTTGCTGTGTTTTGTATGATGTTGTTTTTGTTTATTATTGCTGTTGTAGTTGTATTAATGTATATTGCTCCTCCACTTCCATTTGTTGCTGTGTTTTCTGTGATGTTGTTTTGTACTAATACTATTTTTCCTCTGTTTATATATATTGCTCCACCGTCATATTTTGTTGCTGTGTTTTGTCCAATTTTAGAGTTTGTTATTGATATATATTTTGTTGTGTATATTGCTCCACCATTGGTTGCTTTGTTGTTTTTTAAGGTTAATTTTGTGCTTTTTATGGTTCCTGTATTGTATATTGCTGCCCCATTATCATTTGCATTATTGTTAATAAATTGAGTGTTTTCCATTATTAATATAGATTGTCTATTAAATAATGCTCCTCCATTTTTTCCAGTATTTGTTGTGAAGTTTGTGTTGTTTATAATGTTTTGTTTGAGTTCTGAGTCTATATATAGTGCTGTATTCTTGTTTGTTGTAATGAGTACATTATTTATTACAGTTTTTCCTTTTGTGTATATTGCTGCACCTAAGTTTGTTGCTATATTGTTTTTAAAGTTTGAGCTTGTACAATTTATGAAATATGTTGTGTATATTGCTCCACCATTGGTTGCTTTGTTGTTTAAGAAGTTTGAATTTTTTATTGTTAAATCTTTTGTTGTGTATATTGCTCCACCATTGGTTGCTTGGTTATTTTTGAATGTTGTTTGTATTATGTTTAGTTTTCCTTCTGAATATATTGCTCCCCCATTGGTTGCATTTCCATTGATGAAGTTTATATTAGTTATACTTACAGTATAATATTTTTGTATTTTCATTATTTGAGTATATTTATTTATATTTTGTCCAGATAATATGGTTCCTGTTGGGGATTCTCCTGTTATGTAGATTGATTTGTTTAATATTATTGTGTTTGTGATGTTGTATGTTCCATCTTTTATGAATAGTGTTTGTCCATTTGTTATTTTTGTTATTGCATATGCTAAGTTTGTAGGGTTTTCATAAGTGGTTAATGTTTTATTTGTTCCATTTGTACTTACGTACCATTCATATGTAGCTGTTGGTTTCATTGTTTTAGGTAATGTTTCTATTACTGTTTTTTGGGTATTATCATTTCCTACTTGTTTTATAGTACTGTTTGTATCCATAGATTTATTATTGTTTGTATAATCACTTTCATCTTCATTGTTGTTTTCTGTGTTTGTTTGAGTGTTATCTTTGGAGTTTGTGTTGGTAATGGTTGTTTTTTCTATTATATTTGTATTTATATATTCATTTGATGATTCTTTTAAATTATTAGTTTTTGTATTTTCATTATTTGTATTAGAAATAGTATTATTAGTCGCTATTGTTTCTGTATTATCTGTTTGGGTATTAATAGAATCAGTTTGTATATTTATATCAGTATTTTGTGTGGTGATTGTAGTAGTTGGGGTATTGATGTCATCTGTTGCACTTATAGTTGTTAATCCTATTATTAATATAACTGATATTGAAAATAAAAGAATCATTGACTTATTTATTTGCATATCACGTTTCCTCCATTAAAATTTTTATTTTATATTATAATGGTTAGCGTATGGTTATATTTTAACAATAATTATTTTATAGAAGTCACCTTGAACTTAAAACATATTTTTTTATAATATTTTCAATACAGGTGTCTATTGAATAATAAGTTGAAATAAGTAATTTAAGACAACCATATCCGTTAAACTTTATAGATAACTTAAACACCAGTATAATATAAGGGTATATATGAGTAAGGCTATTATAAATATATTACTAAGAAAAAATATATTAAAAAAATTAAGTGTATGATTTAAAAAAAGTACAACTATGATAATATTATTAATAAAAAATAATTCAAAAATAAATATTAATTTCTAAATTAAAATTAGTAAAATTTTGTTCAATTTAATATTTTAGGGGATGGGAAACAATTAAAAAAAATATAATTTAGTAGATACTTTTTGTTTTTAGTTTTTTGATATTATTTATTTTAAAGTAGTTGCTTTATTACTTGAATATTGTTGGTATATTCTATTTTTATTGTGATATTATGCATTGTGTTTAGTAAGGTGTTTGGTATAATAATTTTAATATTTATTATACCATCAGTAACAATATATGTTTCTATACTTTGAATTTCTATTGATATTTTATATATTTTTATTAGTACTGTGACTCTTATAATGTTTAAATATATTGTTGAGATTGTTAAGTCTATTATCAAGTTTTTATATAAAATTATATGTTATATTACTTAAATTAAATAAAAAAGAAAAGCTATTCCGTTCCTCTTCTTTCAGCAATGTATTCCATTATTGCAAATATTAAACCTGAGACAACAAATGTTAAATGTAACATTATATGCCAGAACACGATTGTTGGATCTAGTCCATCAGCGACGTGTAAAAAGTCTTGAAGTAATTGAATTAAGGATATTGCTACTACTGAACCTATAATCTTAAGTTTAAGTCCTGAAAAGTCAAGATTTCCCATCCATGATGGTCTGTCTTTATGATTTTTAGCAACATCGATTTTTGATACAAAGTTTTCATAACCTGAGAATGTCACAATTAAAACTAAGTTTCCTAAAAGTGCTAAGTCTAAAAGATTTAATACAGCCATTGTTACTTCATCAAAGGTCATGTTGATAGATTCTGGAATAAATACTATAAGCATTGTTATAAATTTAACTAAAATAACTGCTAATACAACAATTAAACCTAAAAATACTGGAGCTAAAAGCCAACGTCCTGAAAATATTGCACGTTCTGTTGTATCTTCTATCTTTTCAGCTATATTGTCTGATTTATCTTCAATATCATCCACTAATGTAATCCTCCCTGATATTAAATTATAATAAAAAATTATATTTATTCATACTTTGATTTTAAAAAAATATATATTTAACGTTTTATTAATAACTTAATATTCAAAATTTAGTCTTATATATTATCATAGATTAAATCAGTATGTTTAACTTATTATTCTTCTTTGTTGTTTATTAATTTATTTAAAATTAGTTTTTTGAAGTAGTTTATGCTTAATATGGAATATTATTTAGTAATTATTTAAATTATAAGATTATCATGTTTTTTAAAAAAAGATTTAGATTTTTATTTAGCTTTATAAATGAGGTTATTTAATTAAAATAAGAATATATAAAGAGAGTTCGATACTCTCTTTAATTAAAAAGGGTTTATAATCTTCTTAATAATTCAAGTAGTAATGTTATTGTATCTTGTACATCTTTTACATTAACAACACTTACTGGGGTGTGTATGTATCTTGCTCCAGAGGAAAGTACTCCTGTTGGTATTCCTGCTCTTGTAAGATGAATTGCTGTACCATCGGTTGTTCCACCATCTCCAACTTCTAATTGGTAATCTACTCCAGCAGCTTCTGCTGCTTCAATTAATAGATCTTTGATAATTGGTGCAGTCATTAATCCTCTTCCACTAGCATCAACTAAAGATATAACAGGTCCTTTTCCAGCTACTACTGATGCTTCTTCTTTTTTAACTCCAGGGTGATCTCCAGCAATTGTTACATCAAGTGCTATTGCCATGTCTGGATTTAATTTGAATGCAGATGTTTTTGCTCCTTTTAGTCCTACTTCTTCTTGAACAGTTCCTACACCATATACTGTTGCGTCTGAGTCTGTCTGTTTCATTACTTCAGTCATTACAGTACAACCTACACGGTTATCTAATGCTTTACCCATTACTAAGTCATTAGGATATTCTCTGAATGTTGTATGGAATACAATTGCATCTCCAACAGATACCATTTTTTCTGCTTCTTCTTTATCTTTTGCTCCGATATCTATAAACATATCTTTGTATTCAATGATTTTTTTAGCATCTGCTGCTGATGTGATGTGAGGTGGTTTAGATCCTATAACACCAGGAACTTCTCCATTTTTGGTTTCTACAAATACTTCTTGATTTAATAACATTTGATCGTTTATTCCACCGATTTTAACAAATCTTAAGAAACCTTCATCATCTATGAAACTTACCATTAATCCAATTTCATCCATATGTGAAGCTAACATGATACTAGGTTTTCCTTCTTTACCTTTATGGGTAGTAATTAAGTTTCCCATAGCATCTGTTTCCATTTCATCTACATGATCTTTTAATTCTTCTTTGATAATTTCTCTGACTTCACTTTCAAATCCAGATATACTGGTTGCTTCTGATAATTTTTTTAGTAATTCTTTCATGTTTTGAACCTCGAATTATTGTTTTATGTATTAATTGTTTAAATGTTATGTATTAATATTTTTTTTATATTTTTTAAATACATTTATTATATTTAATTTTATATGATTATAACATTTTATATTATTTCTTTAATAATAAATTTTATTACAACTATTATAATATATGTAGAGCCTAAATAAAACTTGATGTTAAAAAGGAGTTGTATTATTTTATTTTTGTTTACATATACTGAATTTTAATATAAACAGTGTTTCTATTGAAACAATACAAATTAGTTTAAAATAAAAATAGTGAAGATTATTTATTTACTAATTCTTCTACAAGTTTTAAGTAATCTTCTGTAATTTCATCCCAATTGAAGTTCTCTTCAACGTTATGTCTTCCATTTATACCCATTTCTTTTTGTAGTTGTTTATCTTGAAGTAGTTTTTCAATTGATTGGGTTAGTTTTTCCACATTTTCTGGTTCTATTAAGTATCCTGTTTTTTGATCAATCACAACTTCCACCACTCCACCTGAAGCATATGCTATTACAGGTGTATAACATGCATTAGCCTCAGCAAGTACCATTCCAAATCCTTCTCGTGTTGATGGTAGTACTAGTATATTAGCTTTTTTCATTTGATGTATTAATTCTTCATCTGTTAAGTTTTCTAACATTTCAATATTATCTTCTAAATTTTGTTCTTTGATGAGATTTAATATATTTTCTTTATCAGGACCTCTTCCAACAACTACTAATTTTATATTGGGAATATTTTTTCTTATTTCTTTCAATGCAATAAGTAGATGATCTACATGTTTATGGGGTGTTAATCGTCCTACAAATAGTATTGTATTTTCATCTTTTTTATCGCAGTTTACTTGATCTATTTTTTTAAGATCAACACCATTATATAGAACTCTAATTCTGTCTGGATTTACATTAAAATATTTTATCAAAGAATCTTTTGTAGCATTACTAACTGTTAGTAACATATTATAATGTAGATTAGTCAAGAATTTTTCAGCTATTTTTGATGTTCTTGATGATTGTTCCCATTGATCTTTATTATTTGTACTTACATCATGTATAGTTCCAATCATAGGTGTACGTACTATTTTTGAAGTTATACAAGAAGGTAATAATGGAGAGTAAGATTGAGCATCAATTATATCATAATCATGGGTTAACAGCCATTTGGTTACACTTGCAACATATTTTATAAAGTCTGTATGTGATCTTATTGGTATAGTTTCTATTACTGGACCAATGTGATATATATTAATGCCATCTCTTACTTCATGGTATGGAACATTATTTAATTTCATATTAAGAACATCTACAGTATGTCCTTTTTCAACTAATCGTTTTGTAAGATGATAATATCTTTGTTCTCCCCCACCATTACGATATGGTGTAAAAAATTCCATAACCACACAAATTTTCATTTTATCACTATTCCCTTAATGTTGTTAATTACATCTTTTTAATAATTGTTATATGTTTTATAAAATTTAATATTAACTCATAATAATGTATTTATCAAATATCCTGAAATAAAGTTGTAATTTTTTACTAGTAATTAATTTTTAATTAAAATAAAGTACTAATAATATTAATAATATAATTTTATATTAATAAAAAAATTTTTTTAAAAAAAATAAATTAATGAAAGGGAAGATAAAAGTTTTTTAGAGTTTTACTATAAATATTTTAACATATATACTTTCTGTCTATGTAAATAGATATAATATATTTAGTTTTTTATGATATGGTCTAACTATTCCTTTTTTTTAATATGAGAGTGGATTTATGGATGCTATAATGATAATTATTATGTTAGTATTGTTTATTTTAGCATTAATATTTGTGTTTTCAACAGCACTTCTAACTCCGTATATTGGTAAGAAAAATCTTTTATCAGTAATCTTATTAGGTTTAGTAGTAGGATTAGTTGGTGGAGCATTTCTTGTTGCACCAGTAGTAAATGACTTACCAGATTTTACACGTACACTTGTAGAAGATACTGTTAGTGGAACAGATGTCATTAATGTTCAATTATCAACTAATCATAATATAACTGAAACGATACATAATATATCCTCAATTAATGGAGTACATTCTATTACATATGATGGTATACTAATGAAGACAGATACGTTTGAAACTCCTGCGGATCAATCGAAGTTTTTTAAATATTTAAATAATACTAATACCAATATTACTGGTATTGATTCAATGGGTGACAATACATTTTTTATTCATATAAATAAAGATGGTGATCCTCAACAAGTATTAGATGATATATATGGTTCATTTGCTAATAATACATATATACATTTAAGATATACATCAATGGATGCACAAATTACTGTTGATGCAAAGAATATTACAAAAATTAAAAATTCATTATCACCAGATGAAGTTATTATTAAAAATATAACTGGACCAACAGAAGATACTACGAATGCTATTACTAGTTGGATACCTGATCAAAATGGTGTGATAATTGGATCTGCCATTTTAGGTATGGTAGTAGGTTTACTTGGATTTTTCATAGACACAGTATTTAATGGAGTAAGTAGATTCAGAAAAACAACAAAACACAAAACAACAAAACGTGAGAAAATACAAAGAAGAACTGTTCCAGGTACAGGAAACTTCAATAAAGATGATAATAAGAAATATAAGAAAAGAAAGTCTTTTGATGTCTTCAAAGAATCTGATGATAATTTAGAAAAAGATGATATAGGTTTTAGAAAATCTAATGATATATTTGAGGAAACAACACCTAAAGAAACATCTTCTAAAGAAGTTTTACATAAACCAAAACAATCTAAAAATAAATCAAAAATATCTTTTAATCCATTTAAAAGATCATCTGGTAACAAAGAAAAAACCGAAAAAGTAAAAAAATCTAACAAAAGAAATACTGAAAAAGAAGTTAAACGTTCTAAATCTGAACATAAAAATAGTGGAAAACGTAGGTTAAGACCTAAACGTAAGGATTAGATTAAAAAAACTTTTTATAAAGTATCTATTTAATCCACAACTTCTTTTATTTCTTTTATTTATTAAAAAATTACTATTTTTAAAATTATTTTATCATAATATGAAACTAATCTTTTTTTAAAACACGATCTAATTATAGAGCTAAAAAAATTACTAAATAAGTGGAGAGAGAAAAATAATGAGATCTGCAGTATTATATTCAGGAGGAAAAGACAGTACAATGGCTGTATATCACTCACTAAAAAATGGTGATGAAGTACAATGCTTAGTATCAATGATTTCAAAAAATGATGCATCATACATGTACCATGTACCGAATATACGAATGACAAACTTTTGTGCTAAAGCAATGGATATACCATTAATAGAAGTTACAACAGAAGGTGAAAAAGAAAAGGAATTAGATGATTTAGAAAATATATTAACACGTCTTAAAAGTAAAGGAATAGAAGCAATATACTCAGGAGCAATAGAATCAGTATATCAAAGATCTAGAATTGACGCAATCTGTGAAAAACTAGAATTGAAATCAATTGCTCCATTATGGCATCAAGATCCATTAGAATATATGAATCAAATTATCGATTTAGGTTTTGAAGTTATTATAACTAGTGTTGCAGCATATGGATTAGATAAAAAATGGCTAGGTAAAACAATCAATAAAGAAACTATTGAAGAATTAGTAAAATTGCATGATAAATACAGAATACATCTAGCTTTTGAAGGTGGAGAAGCAGAAACATTAGTACTTGATGGTCCAATATTCAACAAACGAATAATAATTGATGATAGTACCATTAATTGGCATCTTGATAATGGTTTATATCAAATCAATAAAGCACATCTTGAAGATAAATAATTAATTTTTAAAAAAAAGAATTTAATTAGAAGATAATCCAGTTAATTATATCTTCTGGATCATCTGTTTTTATTAAAACTTCTATATCATTTAATGTGGATATATCCTCATCAATTATATGGAATCTATTATGATAAGCTGCTTGTTTATTTATATAGAATTTTAATGAATTATCTGTTTTATTTTTTTTCAATACTAATTGAGCAACACTTTCTAATTCATTTTCTCTTATTTTATTAGATATTGTATACAATAAATCTAAATCTCCAGAGATACTAAATGTATCATTTTCTTTTTTTATTGCTATATTGGGATTTATTATATTTTTTATTGCTTTTTTTATTTTTTCTGGGCTTTCTGTTTTGTTTATTTTTGTTTTTATTATTACTTTTGTATCGTCTGTTTGATGTTGGGTTTGATGGTTTGATGTCATTTATGATCATTTTCCTTACAGTTTCTTTAAATTTAGGTATTGGACCTTCATTTATAAGCATATAATCTGAAGTTGATATTACATTACCTATTCCAAATTTTAATTCTCGTTGATCTCGTTCTAAAAAACTTTTGTAACTTGTTGAATCATCTATTCTTTTTCTTCTTTTTAATCTGTTAAATCGAACTTCTGGACTTGAATGAATTGCTATAACTTTAAAATTTTTAAAATGTCTTTTAAAATATCTAACTTCAAAAGGACTTCTAATTCCTTCTATCATATAAATATCTTGTTGCACCTTTTTAAATTTCTTAGGTTGATTATAGTTACCATGAGTTTTGTATGTTTTAGTAACAGTTTTTTTGCTTGTTCTATGCTGTCTTTGTTGATTTAAGATCATCTTTACACAACGATCTGCAACAACATTATTTCCATATGATTTTCTTAATCTTAATGCAGCTTCACCGATTTCACAGTGTTGTCTTTCGGCTTCTTTACGTATAACATCACCCATACTAATAACATTTATGTCTTCTTTTTTGGCTATTCTTGAAATTATACTTTTACCAGACCCTGGAAGACCTGTAACTCCGAAGACTTTCATTTATTTAATTCCTCTTTCTCTATTTAAATCTTGTTAAAATATCTTGTATCGAATTATCTAAGTTTTGTTTATTATCAAATGAATTAATGTATTCATTAAGACTTTTTTTGTCCTGATTCATAAGTGTCTTTACATCTTCAATTAATAATGGTAATACTCTAACAATATTATCTACTATTGTAACAGTTGATGTTTGACTTGTACGTGATAGTGGATTTAAATCAACACTTATAATATCTTTACCTAGATTATACAATGCTTCAGCCCGGTCTCCATCTTCAAGTGGGATAAAAACTAAATCTGCTTTATTAATACCATCTATACTTACAGGAGATCTAGGACCATTAAGATCTTTAGTATCAATAAAATCATCATCATCTGTACCTAGAATCTCAGATACTCCTAATTTTTTATATACTTCTTCAATTTTTTTAATTCTTTCAGGAGTTCTATAAAATAAGTTAATTTCTACCGGAATATCTAATAATTTAGATAATTCAGCAATATCCTCAGATACTAATGCTGTTGTATTCCCATTTACTGATAATATGGGATTATTTCTAACTAAAAAATAACTAGCTGCAACTTTTATGGTATTTTTGGAATTATCCGTTGTTTTTTCACCAATAAGATAATCATATGTTTCACCACGTCCGTGAGCTATCATACCTGAATCAGCAAGTATTCCGTTTTCATGTGCTTGTACTATTTTGTCTCTATATAATAATGATTGATATCTTGGGTGATCTTTATGTAACATATATTTAAAATAAGCTCTTTATAATATTTAAAAATTGTTAATATATATTACTTGATGTTAAATGATTTTTAATTTTTTGTATTTTTGTTCATGAGTTTTTGTTTTAAATAGATAATTAGAATATAGTATTATTTTATAATACATTATATTAAATTTTATAAAAATAATTTATTAAGACATATTTAAAACTTATAATATTTTTTGAATAGTCAAATTATGTAAATTTTATAAGATAAAAAGTTAATGTACTTTTTAAAATTTTTAAAAAAAAGAATATTCACAGCAACTAAAAGTACAAATCTTACATTAAGTGGTACAATAAAAGATATTCTTGGTAACAATGTAAAAGGAATAAATAGAATAGCAATAAAAATAAATGGAGTAACATTAAAAGACGTAAATAAACAAACACAGTATTTCTATGTTAAAAATGGAAAAATAAACATAACAATCTGATAATACAAAACACGTTAATAATGTAACTATAGTAACTGGAGACAGACTTGGTTACTTTGGATCAAGAACAACTACACCAGCAACAACAGTAAAAACAGTAAAACAAACATTGAGAATCAAAGTATAGATTCTTATTCTCCTTTTATTTTTTTGATATATAATCATAGTTTTTTTTTATTAAAACATTTTTTAGCAATATCCAAAAATATAACACTTGATATAGATGTATATATTAATAATTAATAAAATACTAGTTCTCGTTAAATAAAATGATTTAATAAGCTTTAATTTACTAGTTTTTCATGTAAAATACTAATATTATCTTTATTTATTTTAATATTTAGTATACATAAAATATTTTATATTCTTATAAATTTATGAAGTTTTAAAAATAGTATTTTTTTTTAAAAAAAATTTGTGAGGACAAAATGATTGTCTCACAAATAATGGAAGTTAAATTTTAGCTTTTGTTAGCTTTTTCTTTTTTCTTAGCTCTTTTATTTTTCATTTGTTTTGAAGGTGATTTAATAAGGAATGTTTCCATATAATCAGCAAATACTGGTCTTGTTATGAATATACCTATTAATACACCTGCAATGGTTGTTACAGCAAAACCTGTAAGCATACCTATACCAGTAGTACCTCTTGAAAATCCAATATATGCTAATGGTAGCATAGCGGCTATAAGGGTACCTGCAGAAGCATAGATAATGAAAAATGCTCCTTTGATTCTTGTTTTAACGATATTTCTTCTGTGACTTTTATCTCTACGTGCGAGTACTTCATCAGTCATTACAATTTGATCGTCTACTCCTGTACCAATAGCAGCAATAATACCTGCTATTGCAGTTAGATCTAAATTCCAATGGGTTACAGATGCAAATCCAAGTAATAATACTAATTCTGATAAACTAGTTACTATAATTGGAAGAATGATTTCTTTTGTTTTATATCTGTAACTTACTACACCAACTATACCAACTAAAGCTAAAAATCCTGCTACAATTGATCCCCATTCAAATTGGCTACCTAATTCTGCAGAAACGCTGCTTACTCCTGATATACTTAGTTTTACTGGAAGTGCACCAGATTCAAGTACGGTGTGTACATTTGTTGCTTGTTCTTGAGCTTTTTGTTTACTTTGTTCTCCACCAGATACTTCAACATCAGTTGAACCAACACCATTAGCTAGTCCTGCATCTAATTGTGGTGAAGATATTAATTTATCATCCAGATACATATTAACTGGTGTACCTGCTTTTCCTTCAGCTACTTTAGCAAATCTATTTGCTGCTTCTGTAGATACTGAAAATGGAACTTTCCATTGAGTACCTGTAACTTCTGCAGCAGATACACTTTGAATATCTGATCCTGTAAGAGCCGTTTCATTACCGATTTTAGCCTCGAATTTACCAGGCGTACTTATCAGCTTTTCAACTTGATCGGGACTCACACCCGCAATTTCAACGATGACATCTTGGTCACCACTTTGTCTTACTTTAATATCTGATATACCAAATGCATTTAACCTTTTATCAAGTACTGCTGTTACTGTATTCATTGTGTCTTGGTCTACTGGTTTTTCTAGATGTAACTGTATCATAGATCCACCTTTAAGATCAAGTCCTTCTTGTATACCAAATACACCTAGTGAAATTATACTAGCTACTAGTAATACAATCATTAATATTGTACGTGGTCGTTTTAAGAATTGTTTAGTTTCTGTTTTCAATCGTGACCACCTCGTTTAAGGTGCCATTTTAGTATTCCAAGGTTCATAAGCCATGTGGATAATATATCTGAACATAATCCAACTATAAGTACTGCAGATATATCATCTAGTACTTGAGCTGATGGTATGAATATTTTAACTACTAAATATAATACTACCATAGATGCTATAGCAGCTACACTCATAGTTATTCCTGTTGTACAAGCATTTTCTGCTCTGTCTTCTAAACTACCTCGGTTACGTTTCAATAAACGAGTTGTCAGAAGTACATCTGTGTCCACACCATAACCTATAAGCATCAATAATGCACCTACACTAGCTATTGAAATTGGTATACCAAATAATGACATACCTCCAACCGCAATTGATAGATTACATAATGCAGATAATATAATAGCAAGTGATGGAACTGGATCTCTAAATACAAAGAATACTGTTGCTGACATGAAAATAAATGCAAATAATAATGCATATAAAATCTGTTCTACTGCAGCATTACTTAGTAAAGCACCAACACTTTTAAAACTTAAAATATTAAAGTCGTTACTAAATGTACTAGTAAACTTGGCCACATCCACATCACCCGAAAGAGTAATAGTAGCTTGATTACCAGATACAGATGTTTGTACCTCACCAACTCCCAGTTTTTGTTCAACTGTACTAGTTATTTCTGCTTGACTCATAGGTTGTTTTAATTCAACTGTTACAATAGTACCTCCTTTTAGATCTACACCTTCATTTAATCCGAATGCAGCTAAATATAAAAGTGATAATACCATTAATATAAGTGGAATTAAAATCAGAGGCTTATGAGATTGCCTTGTGATGTAATTTAACACATCCATCTCATATAACTCCTATGTTTTGTTTTAATGATAATTGCCTCCATATATCATTTATAAATTCTTATTTTAAAATTTATTGTGATTAATGATATATTTCTAATAATCATCTTTTTATTATCGAAAATATTTCTTTAAATAAATATTGCTTGTATGATTTTAACAATATATGTATAGTTATTTATTAACAAGTATATAAAATTAGATAATATTATTATTTTAGTAATATAAAAGGGAGGTGAATATAATTAAATATAAAGGTCTAAATCCAATTCATAAATAATTTTTAACGTGTTAGTAATTAATTCTTGTTTAGTTTTATTATTAACTCTTAAAATAAATGAATTAACAATTATACCGCCACGAGCTTCTATTTTTTTCTTCATAGTATTTAAAACTTTTGCACCTTGTTTACCATTAGTTGTAGTGTATAAAATAATATTTTTATTATTAAAATCACAATTATCAATAATAGATAACATAGCTGGTGTTGGATTACCAAATTGAGAGGGACTACCAAAAAGTATTAAATCATATTTTTGGATATCGATAGATTTTGGATTTGTACTAGTTTTATTTAAACGAAGAGCATTGTAATTATCTTTTAAACTATTAAATACTCCTGTTTTTTTATTTAAATCTTTTACTTCAATCAAATCAGCATTAATACGTTTTGCTATAAATTTTGATATAAATCTTGTTTGATCATTTGTAGAATATGTTATTAAAGTTGACATATTACTATAATCCCCCTGTCTTATTTAATAAGTTAGTTTAATATTTAAATTAAATTAAGATCTTTTAATGCTTGTTTTGATCTTATTATTATATTAGTATGACCACCTGATGCAACAATTGAGAAAAGACCAACAATTTTTCCATTATTTTCTTTTACTAATCTTTTCATTTCTTTGATTGATTTATAACCACCTTTATCATTCATAGTATTGAAAAGAACAACTTTTTTATTTTTAAAATCTGTTCTAGCCATTATACTATAAATTGCGGGAGCTGTAGAACCAGCCCATACAGGAGTTCCTATATAAATTACATCATAGTCATCTACATGAATAGATTCTGGATCAGTTTCAGTTTTAACTTTGGCCATAGCATTAATTGATTCAGAAATAACTTTTAAAGAATCATTTTTTCTATCTTTTAAATCTTTTACTTCAATAATATCTGCATCTGTTTCTTGTCTAATTACATTAGCTACTAATTTAGTGTTCCCTGTTTTAGAATAATATACTACAAGACTACTCATATTTATCACTATTATTTAATTATCATTTAAAGCTTCTATTGTAGAATTTTTAATATTTTCTGTTCCATTATCTATGATCATAAATGAATTTTTTATATTTCCACCTTTGTTTTTAATAGCATCATTCATTTTATCTATAGTTTTATCTCCACCACTACTTTTTAAAGTAACATAAGTTATAACATTTTTATCTGTAAAATCTGTGTTATTTATAAGTTCTATAATAGCTGGTGTTGGTTTTGAAGCCCATACTGGTGAACCTACATATACTTCTTCATAATCTTTTAAATCAACTAATTCTGGTTCAATTTCTGTTTCTTTATTTCTTAAAGCATCTACGGCTCCTTTAATATATCCAAATCCACCTGATCTACTTGTTTTATCTTTTATTTCAATAGTTTCTGCACCTGTTTTTTCAGCTATTGTATCAGCAACAAGTTTAGTGTTCCCCGTTCTTGAATAATATATAACAATACTTGACATAATCTTTTCATCTCACTTTTTTTGAATTAATTAATAAATGTGTTGAATTAAGTTATAGGATAATTATGATTTCTATTTTTTTTTAATATTTATTTATTTTATTATCTTGTTATTCTTTTTATATTTATTTTTAATTGTATTTATTGTAAATTTATATAATAATTAATATATAGTATATACATTTTTATATATAAGTTTATTAAAATTAGGTTTTGAAAAAAATTATAAAAGAAGGTTAAAAAAGGTATTTATTCATTAAATGAATACTTTTACATCAATAATTTAGAATTTAACTTAAGGTAACATTCCTAAATCATTAATACCTTCAGTTTCATCAAATCCAAACATTAAATTCATATTTTGAATAGCTTGACCAGAAGCACCTTTAACAAGGTTATCAATAGCAGATACAACAACTAATTGATCAACTGAATCAACATTAATACCACCAATATGACAATAGTTAGATCCTCTAACGCTACTAAGACGAGGAATAGCGTTATCTTTTAATACTTTAACAAAAGGCTCATCTTTATAATATTCTGAATATAATGCATAAACATCTTCACTTGTAACATCATCTTTTAGTAAAATACTGTGATTAGTTGTAATAATACCACGAATAACTGGTACTAAATGTGGTGTAAATGATACTTTAACATCATGATTACCAAAGTATCTAAGTTTTTCTTGTATTTCTGGTGTATGTCTATGTGTTCCAATAGCATATGGTCCTACATTATCTGCACAATTAGGATAATGACTACTTAATGTAGGTTTAACACCTGCACCACTAATACCAGTTTTACTATCAAGGATAACACGGTCAACTAATTTATTTTCAATAATTGGAATACTTGATAAAATTGATCCTGTTGGGAAACATCCAGGATTAGATACAAATTCAGCACCTTTAATTAATTCACGATTTATTTCGGGTAGACCGAAGACACCTTTTAATTCAGGATGTGAATGTTTTATATTATACCATTTTTCATAGATCTCAATATCATCAAATCTAAAGTCTCCACTTAAATCAATGACACGAGAACCATTTTCTAAATATTGTGGTACAATATCCATTGCAGTTCCATGTGGTACAGCAGTAAATACAACATCAGCATCAACATCTTTGATATCAGGATTTGAAAATTCTAAATCAGTATCTTGAAGATGTGGATGTAATGTAGAAACATCTTCTCCTTCATGTTTACGACTTGTTACTGTTGTAACTTCGGCATGTTGATGTTTATTTAGTAATCTAATTAATTCTCCACCAGTATATCCACTAGCTCCTATTATTGCTACATCTATTTTACTCAATTTTTATTACTCCTTCTGTTTTGTTATGTATAAGGTTTAACATTTTTAAAATGTGTTTTTGCAACTTTTGTTATAATATCCTTATTTATTTCCTTTGGTTTTATTTTTCTAAGTTTTATCTTATATCTTTTATCTAATTCATCTAAAGTTTTTTCAAAATTATACTTTGCAATTATACTACTTGCAGCTACAGGTGTATATCTTTCACCATTAGATTCTTGAATAACTTTAATATTCTGATCAACATGTAAATATTGATTCATTTTCTTATAATCAAATTTATCTATCAATACAAGAATATCCTCTTTAGTATTTAATTCTTTTATTAATTGTTCAATTGCTGTTGTATGAATATGAGCTAACATATGATTAAGATTCTTATTTTCTGACTGAAATTTTTCATAAAGTTTATTATATTGAAAAGGTCTTAATACAATTGTTTGATGCATTATTCCTGTTTTAATAATCTTAGGATATAATCTTTTTATATCATTATTAGTTAATTTTTTACTATCTTTAACACCAATTTCTCTCAATTTTATATTTTGTTCATTTGTGGTACATGTAGCTGTTATAACTAATGGTCCATACCATTCACCTTTACCAGTTTCATCAGATCCTATTGTAAAAGTATAATCTTTTAAAGAAATATTAGTATTATAACTAGTATATTTATTATTTCTGTATGTATTTTTTTTATTAAAACTATTTGTATTAATTTTATTATTTTCAAGTATTTTATTAAGAATAGTTACAGTTTCAGAATTTGTATTATATACTAATTTTTTAGAGTTGTATAAAATTAAAACAACTTTTCCATCTTTAATACGTATGTTTTCATATTGATGAGGATCTTCATGATGTAAATAATTAGTATAATCTTTAAATTTTCTTATTTCATTATCTGTTAATGTGATAGATTTCATTAATATTACTCTTGTTGTGTTTAAAAAGAAAGTTAATCTAAAAGTAGTTTAATTGGAGGTTAAATTGAAAGAGAATTATAATTTATTCTCTTACCATAGTTCCTATGCCACCTTTTGTAAATATTTCTAAAAGTATTGAATGTTTTATTCTTCCATCAAGAATATGTGCTGTTTTAACACCATTTTCTACAGCATTAATACAGGTTTCAACCTTAGGAATCATACCACCTTGAATAGTACCATCTTTTACTAATTCTCTAAGTTCATCAACACGTATACGTCTGATTATACTTTCAGGATCGTTAGGATCTGTTAATATACCAGGTACATCAGTTAATACAATTAATTTTTCAGCATCCATTTTTGCAGCAATTGATCCAGCAACAGTATCAGCATTCAAATTTAATGTATTACCTTTTGTATCAACACCAATTGGTGAAATAACAGGTATATAATCATTAACGGTTAAATCTTTAATTATACTAGAATTAATTCTATCAATTTTTCCAACATAACCTAAATCTACTTCTAAAACTTCTCCATTTTCATGTTTTACTTTAGCGGGTGTCCTTTTAGATGATTCAAGTAAAAAATTATCCTTACCTGATATTCCTATAGCTTTACCACCATGTAATCCTATTTTAGATACAATTTCAGTATTAATTTTTCCGACAAGAACCATTTTTACTATTTCCATAGTTTCATGATCTGTTACTCTAAGACCACCAATAAACTTAGGTTCTTTACCCATTTTATCCATAGATCGAGATATTTCTGGTCCTCCTCCATGAACAACCACAGGTCTCATTCCAACATATTTGAGTAAAACAGTATCTAATGCTGTTGAACTCATGGCAGACTCATCAATCATTGCATGTCCACCATATTTAATCATTATCTTCTTTTTATGAAATTTTTTTATATATGGTAATGCTTCTACTAATACATTACTTATGTTTAATTGTTCTTCTTCAACCATGTTATCTCCTAGTTTTATGTTGTATATTCTGCATTTATTTTAACGTAGTCATATGTTAAATCGCACCCATAAGCCCGTGTTGAATAAGATCCGTTAAATAAATTTACTCTTATTATGATTGTTTTTTCTTTCATTATAATTTCAGCTTGTTTAAGTAAATCAGGATTAGTATAAGTTTTTACATCTCCATGATCTACAATAGTAACTTTATCATCATTTGCTTCTATTGATATAGATACATCATCTGGATCAAATGATGCTTTTGAATAACCAACTGCTGCAATGATACGACCCCAATTAGGATCAGCACCAAATACTGCACTTTTAACTAATGAAGAGCTTACAATACTTTTTGAAGCAAGAATTGCATCATCTAATGATGAAGCACCTTCAACAACAGCTTCAATATATTTGCTTGCACCTTCTCCATCTTTAGCCATTATTTTAGCTAAACTAATACAAACATGATCTAAAGCTTCTTGAAATTTTTCATCTATTTGTCCTTTAATTTCATTGGTACTCATAAGTATTGCTGTATCATTAGTACTTTCATCTCCATCAACAACAATCATATTAAATGATTTATTAACAGCTTTTCTTAAAGCAATTTCTAATTCTTCTTTTGTTAAATCTAAATCTGTTATTATAAATGCATTCATTGTACCCATATTCGGAGCTATCATTCCAGAACCTTTACAAATACCAGCTACTTTAAATACAGTTCCATCATTTAATGTTGATTCAACAGCACATTCTTTAGGAATAGTATCTGTTGTCATAATTGCTGTTGCTGCATCAGTTGATGCTTTTTTAGAGTGTTCTAATTGTTCTATTGATTTTTCAGCTATTGGTTTTAAAATATCTAAAGGTAATTGTCTTCCAATAACACCAGTAGATGTTACAGCTACATCTTCTACAGGAATTTCTAATTTGTCTGCAACAAATTGAGTTAGTTCTAAACCTTTTATTATTCCTTCTTTTTTAGTATAACAGTTTGCATTTCCACTATTAGCTAGTACTGCAGATATTTTTCCATTTTGTAAATGTTTTTTTGTTATTGTAACTGGAGCTGCATAAACTTTATTTGATGTGTATACAGCTGATGCTGTTAAGTTTTCATGGTATATTATGGATATCCCATATTTACCTTCTTTAAATCCTGAAGCTTTAATTCCATTGATAGAACATATTCCATCGTTTAATGTTTTAATTGTCATATTATTTACCTATTATGTACTGTTAGCTGTAGTTGAAGAACTTCCTGATCCTGAACTACCGTTGGATCCAGAAGTACTTCCTGATCCTGAGTTACTATTGGATCCTGAACTACTAGATCCAGAGTTACTTGATCCTGAACTAGTGCTTGCCTTATTGGTCGATCCCGAATTATTGTTGGTAGCATAATTATTGTTAGAGTATGATGATTGTTGTGAATATGAGTTACCATTACTTGAATTATTAGTAGAATTATTAAAATCACTTGAATTATTATAAGTGTTATTAGTTGTGTTGTTATTTTCTAAATTTAATGAAGGTATTTCAAAATGTATAACTATTGAAGCTAATGAACCTAATATCATTGCTACTATACAAATTACTAATATAATAAACAATTTGGATTCTGTTTCTGAGTTAATAAATAAACCTCCTTTATTATTAATCTAATTAATCATTTAAACTATTATATTATTTCAATTAAGTACTAAAACTGAAATTATAATAAAGAAAAGAAAAATTAAATATTATTATTTTTTTGGTAGTTAATTACTTATTGCTGTTACAAGTAATGCTATAATTATTCCAACGAATCCTAACCACATATTACCAGAATTCCATCCAATAAGGGTCATTAAGAATACAAATACGAATAATACAATAATCATTACCATTCTATTATTTATAAAGTCTAAAGCTGAGCGTGTAAATTCTGTTGGTATATAATAAGCATAGATACCATTTGCTATATCAAATACTATTGATGGTGAATTATCATGTATTTTTAATTTATCTGTAATATGTGCTCTTTCACCAGCTTCACGACGACTTTTTCCAATACCTACACGTAAATTAAGATCATTATTTAATGCATACCATGCACAATCAAGTCCTGTTTTTAAAGCAATTTCTTTTGTTGGGAAATTGATTATAAGGTCGTCTCCACCTTCACGATATCCTTCAATTTTTCCTTGACTTTCATTAGCAATATACATGTTAATATCAGTCATGATTTCAACAAGTTTGTCACGACCATACTTTGATATAAAACCTGTTGAATCCTTTGCATCAATATACATAAAATTATCTATTTGCACAGGTACAAGTTCTATTTTATCTTCCGTAGGTTCAGATTCGAATATTACTCCATATTCTCCTCCTAATTTAGTAAATCCTACTCCTGATATTTCACCAATTTGTGAATTCATATCAATTGCACGTTCAATAGAAGCTGCTCCAGTCATACCAACAGCTCCACGTACATTACAATCTAATTTCATACCTTCAGTAATTAATTCTATTGCTACACGTATTCCTTCTTTTTTGGAGGGCATATGTGCTACAATTTCACTATTACTTTTTTCTATAATTACTCCATCGGCAGATTCAATTATCTGTACAAATCTATTTATTAAATAACTATGTTTAAAAATTTCTATGTAAAGATAACGATCACTACCCATGATGATGTTACTTAAAAGAGCAAATTCATTGATTTTATTTTCTGCTGGTTTTATTTCAATGAATTTTCTGTTTTGTGGAAGATTTCTTTGATCAATTTCTCTTTCTAAGTTTTGGAATATGCTAGCACTGTTGATTTGTGCTGGTTGTATTTCTACAAGCATTGTTTCAGTAAGATTAATTAAAGAAACATATTCCTTTTCTACATCATTTGTAGCATAATAATTAGTCCCTATACTAATAACTTTGCGTTTAAGTAATAAACTGAAGATACTCCTTAGAATACGATCTAAGGCCATCTAGCGTTTCCCTCCACGTTCGATAGATATTTCAAACTGACCTGGTTTTTCCATTAACATACTAGGTTTTACAGATACAATAGGGAATTTCCATGTTCCTAATCTTGCAGCCATGGTACTAGCTATGTTACGACTATTATGTTTTATGAATGAATAATCATAGTCATTAATTATAATATTAAGGTCATATGGGGATTCTTCAAGAATCTCATCAGAGTATATAATATTTAATTCGAATGTACCTGGTCTTGTAAATAAATCGTTACGTACTGCTACGAGGGGTGAATGATCTAGACCTAATTTACTACGTACTGTTACAGCAATTGTCCCTGCATTACGAACTGCTTCTTTATAATCTTTAGGACTTACTAATACAAAGATTAAAAAATCACAGTCTTCTGTTTCTTCATCTACAATACCTACAAGTTTATTTAATATAGGCATTTTATTAAAGAAACCTTCTAATTTACTATCTATTGCATTATCTTCTTCATTACTGACACGATTGATTGCTTCTTGAGCAACTGCTAACCCTGAGAATTTTTTATTTTTCTTTGACTTATAAGCGTCAAATCCTCTTCTTTCAAATTCATTTAGAGATTTAGAACAGATTTTTTGAAGTATATTTTTAACTTTTTTAGGCGGTGTTGGTTTTCCAATTTGGAATCGACCATTTTTTACCCTATAAGGTAACCGTCTACTACTTATATCTTGAAATTCATCCTGATAATCTCTAAAATAATCATTTGATAATATTTTAGCATCTTGTTCATAGGCTAGGTTTAATATGTAATGATCAGCTATAGTACCTGCTGGTACTGGGAATACCTCCTCATTGTCAATCATTTCATTGAAACCATCTTTATCATCAATTTCATGTCTTAATGGTGCATCGGATAGTACTATTGGAGTATGTCCTAATTTTTTAAGAGTAGCTATAGCAACTTTTAAAGTTTTAAGACTTGGAGTTATTTTCCCTGTTTCTTCATCGGCTTTTTGTCCATAGTAAGCTACATTGGATCCATCAACAATTATTTTCAAAAGATCACCTTTTTTTGTTATTTTTTAATTTTTAAAAATCTGTTCTATTTATATTCTATTTAATATATCTAATTATCTTTATATTTATGTTTTTTATATAAAATAAATATTTAAAACTAAAAATTAATTTTAAGGATACCTTAGTTTTTTAGTAGTACCATCAGCATAATGTAAAGTAATATCGATATATTGATTTTCAATCGTAATCATATTGTAAGATGGTATGTCTTTTCCACGTAACTTCATGGATGAAACTGTACCTGCTGTAGCAAATAATGTATTATTCATCTTCCATAGATTAGGTAAATGTTTGTGACCTGATAAAACAAGATTAACATTTTTTTGTATTAAAGTAAGTAAGACATCACCTGCATCACTTAATACATTTCTTTCTCGACCTGTTTTTGGAATAGAAATAATATGATGATGTAATGCAATTATGATAAATAAACCACGTTCATTAGCATCTTCAATTTCTTTTTCCATCCAAGACATTTGAGATCTACCAATTTTTCCATAGTCTAAATCAGGTTCACTACTATCTAAACCAATAATTTTAATAACTTCTTTTTCAAGTTCAAGAACACCATAACGTTGGTTGAATATTTCTTCAAAACATTCATCACCAATATTACGAGCATCATGATTACCTGGAACAATAAGTTTAGGTGGTTTAATAAGATCAAGATACTTTTTAGCTTCTAAGAATTCCAAATAATGTCCTTGATCTGTTAAATCACCAGTAACAACGACTGCTGCTGGATTTGCCTCATTAATTTCATCAATTGCTTTTAATAAGAGATCTTCTCTAAAATGAGCAAATCCAATATGTAAATCAGAAATATGGGCAATTAGTACCATCTTATGATAACCTCATAATAGCTTCAGCTAAATCTCCATCAGTTTCAATTAAAGTTTGTTTAACAGTTTTTTTATCTTTACCAGTTTGTGAAGCAACTAAATCAATATCTTCATCTGATATTGCATCTTCCATTGTACCAATACTTGGTCCTTTTGCACGTTCTTCAGATTTACCAGTAACCTGATAAGTTTCCTGTCCCATAGCATTCATAATACTTACTTCAGCATTTTTAATAACTATTTCTTTATCTTTAAGGGTAATAACAACTTGTTCAACATCATCAAGTTCTTTAACATTCATACCCATTTTTTTCATAGTTCTTTCCATTTGTTTTAATTGTTTAGGATTCATTCCACCTGGTAAATTCATAATAATTTTCCTCCAAATTATACTTTATTTCATGAATAATAGTTTTATATATAAAATTTTTAATTAATATAATAATTTTCATTATTTTAAATCTAGCATATATATAGTTATATTATTTATATTTCTATAATAAGATATTATTAAAAATTAGTAAATATAATATAATTCATTTAGTCGAATAAGTCAGGAGAATTACTTCTCCTTTCTCTTCTCAGAACCGAACGTG
>CAYNSJ010000030.1:0-27881 GCA_964399835.1 uncultured Methanobacteriaceae archaeon
AATTTGTAGCACATACTATATACAACAAACTCACCAACTCAACATTAATAGAAAATATTGCAATACATGTCTTGTTTTTAATTGTATATCCTTAGTTATTTTTTTGTTTATACTGTTATTTATTATAGTACACTACTTTATTTAATTAGTAACATCTTGAAAACTATTATATTTTTATATTTGTAACTATTTTTAGTTTTTATTTAAGATAATATCTTATTTTTATTTTTAATCTTCTTATTTTTTTTATTTTAGTATAATGTATATTATTGTGTATTGGTTATTTGATTTTATTAAAGGATATTCTTTGCTTTAGATTTGTTATTAATAGGTAATAATATTTACTAGGTACCATAAATGTATATATGAATATTAGGGTTTTAAGAATTAAGAATAAAGGGTTATGAGTGATGTATATAAATATTTTAGATGAGGATAAAAATTTAATTGACCATTTATTATTCAATAATAATACTAATTTTACTACTTTTAAAAAGTTTAAAGAGGTACCTTCTATTGAGAAAGCTAATGAAGAACTTATAGATAGTTTGGATTATCTTGTTACTGTTTTTTTTCCAGGGAATGATGGTGAGTTTTATTTAACTTATTTAGATAATAAAATTATTATGCATTCAAATATGGATAATAATGATCTTATTGGTATGAAGATTAGTAGTATATTTTCTGATAAAAATAGTAAACTTTTAAGGATATTAAGTGAAGTTTTTGATAATGGTATACCCCAAAGAGTTATCTTCAAGTATTATAGTGATAATGATATTTTATTCCGTAGGTTTGATGTTAAAATTGTAAGAGTAAATGGTTTTATTTATCTTTTAAGTAAGGATATTAATGATTATTCATCAGTATTAGTTGAAGTTGAAAATCTTTTTAATAATAATATTATTCCAATTACTATTATACAAAAAGGTACTAATGTCAAGTTTAATGATAAATATTTTGAACTATTTGGAAATAATAATTATGCTGAATTTTTAACTAAAAATTTGAATGATATAAATATTATTAATGACTCTATAAATTATTTAAATAATAAGTTTTATAAAGTTTTAAATGAAAGAATATCAGTTTATACTTTTCCTTTTAAAGTCATTGAAGATAATAATTTATTATTTTATTTTAAGATAACATTTGAATATATTGTTTATAATGGAGAACCTGCTGTCTTATGTATTTTTGAGGATAATACTCAACAAGAAGTTAATCGCTTAAAAGCAGAAGAAAAATCTAAAGAAGCTTTATTTTTACAGAAGAATTTAGATCTAATTCAAACAGCCACAGATACAGGAATTAGTTATTATTTTAATAAGAAAGAGGTTATACGTTCTTCTAAATTATATGATATTATAGAACGAGAACCTCTTTTATCTGATAAAAACAAGGACCTGTTTTATGAATTTATAATCGATGAAGATTTACCTTTATTAAAAGAAAATTATAAAAAGCTTAAATCTGGTGTAGGTAACATAAATTTTATCATACGGATAAATACTGCTAAGGGAAATTTAAAGTATATTCATTGTTATTTAAAAGAGAAATATGAAAATGATAAACTTATTGAACATATATCATTTTATAAAGATGTAACTAATGAACAAATTTATTATAGAGACTTAAAAAAGGCATTAGTTGAATCTGATAAATTAAAAGAAAATCTTATTCATGTCCAAAAAATTAGTAAAACAGCTATAAGTTATACAAATAACCAAGGTTCATTAAATTGGACACCTGCATCATATGAAATGCTTAAGTTAAACTATAACAATTTTATTAATTATCATGGTAATTTTTTAGATATGGTAATTGATGAAGATAAACATATCTGGAAAGAAGCTTATGATAAATGTACACATTATAATCCAGAAGCAACTATCATATTACGGATTATAAATGGTGAAAATAATCTTGCTTATATAAAACTTTATATTATATGTTATTATGATGATGAAAATAATCATATTGGACATGCTACTTTTTATCAGGATATAACAGAAGAAGTAGAAAAAGAAAACGAACTAAAAGAATCATTAAATAATGCTCAAATGTTAGAAAGACATTTAGAAAAAATTCAAAAAATAAGTAAAACTTCTTTATGTTTTATCAATGATATAGATAAAGATGATGTTGTCTGGTTTAGTAAAGGTTATAGTATGCTTGGCTATGATTATGATGAATACTCAGGTACAATGACTGACTCTATATATGAAGAAGATAGAGGAATATGGATAAAAGAACATCAAAAATGTACCCCTGAAAGTCCTGATATATCCTTTGTTCAAAGAGGTATTGCAGCTAATGGTGAAATAAAATATATTAAAACATATGTATCCTACAACTTTGATGAAAATGGAAAGAAAATATCACATGTAAGCTTCTATCAAGATGTAAGTGATGATATCAAACGCGAAAATCAGTTAAAAAACACATTAAAAGATAAAGAAATATTATTAACCGAAGTCCATCATAGAGTAAAAAATAATCTACAGATAATACTAAGTCTAATAAATCTAAACAAAAACTTTGACACAAACCCTGATGTTATATTAAATGATACAGAAAATCGTATTTATGCAATGGCATTAATACATGAAAAAATCTATGTATCCTCATCACTATCCAAAATAAACATGAAAGAATACATAGAATCATTAGTAGAATCATTATGTAATCTATATGAAACAAATATTCAATTCCATTCAAAAATAAAATCTATAGAACTAAACATGGAAGAATCAATACCAATAGGACTTATAATAAACGAATTAGTTACTAACTCAATCAAATATGCATTCCCTAATAATAAAAAAGGAAATTTATACATCGAATTTAAAAAAGAATATCAAAAATATACAATACTAGTAGAAGATGATGGAATAGGACTACCTGAAAACTTTGATATAAACTCAATTAACTCAATGGGATTAATGGTCGTAGAAAACCTCACATTACAACTTGGAGGAACAATAACTATTTCTGACTGTAAAGGAACCGGAATAAAAATAGAATTCTACGAAGAAGAATAAGATTCTTATTTAAAATTTAACAGTCTGTTATTAATTTTTTTTAGAGTATTTTCTATTATATATTCTATTCTCTTTTTTTATAATATTTTCAAACTACTTCAATTTTTAATTGTATTAAATTCTGTTATTATGATTCTTGTTAAATAAAATAACAGTAAAATCAACAATATACAACTCATTATTTAAAAATCAAAATGGAAACTATAACCAAACAAGAACAACAAAAGATTACAATACACAAACAACCTACAATATAAATTATCTTAGTAAATAAGTTTTAAATTAAATATTATTTCTATAACTTTTTTCTAGTTTTAATTGTTTTAAAAGTCATTTTATTCATATAACTCCAATTAAAATATCATTTTATTTTAAATAACTAAACTATTATCAATAACCCCTTAAATTCTTCTAATATTAACTTTATGACTTTATAGATTTTTAATAAATAATATTATCTACTATAAGCCATATAAATAACATTAATAAACTATAGGTTTTAAATAAATAAAAAAAAGGGTTATATTCTATGTATATAAATATTTTTGATAAAGGTGGACATACTATTGATCAATTATCAATTAGTCATGATAATTTTATGAATGTAAAAAAAATAAAAGATGTACCACTTATTGATGATGGTTATAAGAAGCTTGTGAAAAGTTTAGATTATCTTGTTGTTGTTTTTTCTTTTGATGAGAATGATGATGAATTTTATTTAAGCTACATAGATAATAAAATTATGAAACATTCCCCTATAAACTCAAATCTTCGTGGAATGTCTATTTCAACTATTTGTCCTGATAAAAAATCTAATATTATTAAATTATTAAAAAATGTTCATAGTACTGATGTTTCTGAGGATTTATTCTTTGAATATTACACAGATAATGATATTTTGTTCCAGAAATTTAAGATTAAAATTGTTAATATTGATGGGTTTATTTATATTTTAAGTAAGGAAACTGCTGATTACTCATCTTTATTAGTTGAACAGAAAGATCTTTTTAATAATGATGTAACACCCATAATCATTATACAAAATAGTTGTATTGTTAAATGTAATGATAAATATCTTAAATTATTTGGTTATGATAATCAACAGGAAGTTTTGGGAAATAAAATTGATGATATTGAAGATATATCTGAATCTATTGATTATGTAACTAAAAAATTTGATAAAGTATTGAATGAAAAAATATCTTCTTATACATTCCCCTTTAATAATAATAAAAACAATAATTTACTTTATTTTAATATAACAGCCAAATATATTGTTTATTGTGGAGAACCTGCAGTTTTATGTATTTTTGAGGATATAACAGAACAAGAAATTAATAGATTAGAAGCTGAGAAAAATTATAAGGAAGCTTCATTTTTTAAAAATAATATAGAATTAATTCAATCAGCAACTGATACAGGAATCAGTTATTATTTTAATCAAAAAGAAGTGTTACGTTCTTCTATGTTATATGAAATTGTTGAAAGAAGTCCAAAACCCTCTGATAGAAAGCAAGATATTACATATGAATTTATAATTGATGATGATTTACATATATTAGACGAAAATTATAAAAAACTTAAATCTGGTGTAGGTACTGTTAATTTTATTATAAGAATAAGAACTGCTAAAGGTAATTTAAAATATGTAAAATGTTATATGAAAGAAAAATATGAAAATAATAAACTTATTGAACATTTATCTTGTTATAAAGATATAACCGAGGAACAAATATATATAAACGATCTAAAAAATGCATTAGATGAATCTAATAAATTAAAAGAAAATTTAAAACATCTTCAAAGAATTAGTAAAAGTGCTATAAGTTATACTAATAATCAAGGTACATTAGATTGGACACCAGCCTCCTTTGATATGCTTAACTATGATTATGAAGATTATAAAGATTATCATGGTGCTTTTTTTGAAATAATAATTGATGAAGATTTAAATCGTTGGGAAGAAACTTTTAATAAATGTTCACCTAGTAATCCTGAAGCAAATACAGTAGTACGAGTAATTAATAACGAAGGTAATATAGTATATATAAAAATTTATATCATTTGTTATTATGATAAAAATGGTAATCATATAGGACATGCTAACTTTTATCAAGATATAACTGAAGATATAAAACGTGAAAACAAATTAAAAGAAGCATTAAATGATACTTTAAAACTACAAGAAAATATCAATATCATACAGAAATTAAGTAAAACAGCAATAGGATATTCAGAAAATGCAATTTATTCAAAATGGACTCCTGAAATATATGATATACTCGAAATAAACCCTAAAGAATATGAAAATAAAATGGATAATATTATCAAAAGATTTGTAATACCTGAAGATTTAAAAGTTAGAAAAGAAAGTATATTACATCTTTCTCCTACAAATCCTGATGTAACATTTACTCAAAGAATAAAAACAGGGAAAGGAAATATTAAACATATTAAAACAATTATCCACCATATATATGATAAATCAGGTAATATTATAGATCGTATAAGCTTTAACCAAGATATCACCCATGAAATAGAATATGACAACCAATTAAAAACAGCACTAAAAGACAAAGAAGTACTACTAACCGAAGTTCATCACAGAGTAAAAAACAACCTACAAATAATACTAAGTCTAATAAATCTCAATAAGAACTTCGACACAAACCCAGATACTATATTACTTGATACAGAAAATCGTATCTATGCAATGGCACTAATACATGAAAAAATCTATGTATCCTCATCACTATCTCAGATTAATATCAAAGAATATGTTGAATCATTAGTCTATTCATTACTAGATATGTATCAGTCAAATATTAAATTCCATTCAAAGATGAAAGATATAGAACTAAACATGGAAGAAGCAATACCAATAGGACTTATAATAAATGAACTAATAACCAACACAATAAAATATGCATTCCCTAATGATTATGAAGGAAATTTATATATATACTTTGATAAAGAATATAAAAAGTATACACTACTAGTACAAGATGATGGGATAGGATTACCTAAAGACTTTAATTTAAATACAATTACATCAATGGGATTAATGGTTGTTCAAAACCTTGTACTACAATTAGGTGGAAACATAAATATACTAGAATCTGAAGGAACTGGAATAAAAATAGAATTCTACGAAGAAGAATAGTATTTCTGATTTTCTTTTAACAATTCTTTAAAGAGGTAACAAATTTGAAAAAATTAAATCTCAATAACTGTAATTATCAGAAAAATCATATCAACTGGTTAGTATTTTTAATTAGTTTACTTGTATATACACTTTTTACAATAACGGGATACACCTATTTTTATAATAATATTCCATTAATTGATGTTTGTGCAATAATACTATCTACAGCATTAGTTGCTGTATTAATAACTGATTATAAGACTGCATTTTTCACAAGTATCCTAACAGGCATATCCGATTTTTTAGTCTTTGCACTTTTAAATCATTTCTTTAATCAATTCATAAATATCTATCATATGCACATTGATTTACTATGTTATTTTGTATTCTTAGCATTATTTATAATAGTATCATTTATAGGTTTAGCTATTGGATTAATATTAAGTCACCATGAAAATATAAAACATCACAATACAAATAATTCTAGAGAAAATATATCAAAAAAAGAAAATATAATTAATGAAGAAAGTCCCTATAAAAGATTAATTAATGAGACATACCATCCGAATAAAACTTCAAAATCTAAATATTGTGGGCATTGTGGAAATAAAATAGAAAATTCAGAAAATTACTGTACATCATGTGGTAAAAAGTTATAGATTCTATTAACTTATTATATTAACCTTAGAACGATAATATAAATGCAAGTAATAAGGGACCCATACAACATCCACAATAAACAGCCCAACTTTCAATATCAAAATTCAATTTTTTCCCAAATTCTGAAACTATCCAATAAATAACATAAGTAATAGAAGCAAATATCATTGTGAAAAATGTTAAACCAAGAATATTTAAACTACCATTTAAAATTTCCCATATAAAAAATACAATCCACTCAATAATGAATATTTGTACAAAATGATTACTAAGTATACTATCTCCTGAATTACTATTATCTACTTTATTATTCTTTTTATTATAATCTGTGTTGCTATCCTGATTATGAAAAGGTTCTTGTCTATAGTTATTATCGTAATCCTCTGCATATTGATATTCATATCGAACTTCATCTTGTTGAGCATATTGGTTATTTCTTTGATTAGTATACTGTTGATTAGCTTGTTGATACTCCTGTTGTCTTTTTAAATTCTCTTGTTCTATAGCTATTACTTCATTTTCTCTATCATATTCTCTACGTAAATTATCATCCATCAAAACATCATATGCTTCTGTTATTTGACTAAATTTTGTTGCAGCAGTAGAAGAATGATTTCTATCTGGATGATATTTAAATGCTAACTTGTGATATGACTTTTTAATACTTTTTTTATCAGTATTCTTAGTTACATTAAGAATTTTATAATATCCTTTGTGATCAATATCTGTCATTTTATTTTTTTCCTAACGATTAATAAAAATCATTGAATAATAATTTTATATATAATTTATATATGTATATAAACTTTATTAGATTAATAAGCTTAGGATAAATAGTTAGCACTGATTTGAGAGTCTGAATTATTTATTTTTTAAAGAGTGCTTGTAGTGCTATTTTTATTTTGTAGCCATGGTTTATTATGAGTAATGCTAATAATAGAGTTACTAATGTTGTTTTATGACTAAGATTTTATGTATATTTATGGAAATGTTTTAAACTTAACCATTCTTCTATGAATTTGAAAAAATATTCAATATGACATCATATATACTCTTTTTACTCTTTTTCTATTTGCTATATTTTTTAGACATTTTAAATATATTGAATTTTTAAAATATCATCTAATCTTTATTTATAAATAAATTTGACTGATTTAAGACATACTTTTATATAGAATCATTTTTATATTATTAAGTGTATTAAAAAAAACTATGCTTTATATCAAAGGAATAAAGTATATTAAGATTATATTTTTAATAAAATCATTTTAATAAATAAATATTTTATAATAGAAGAAATAAATGGAGGAAAAATTGTTTATGACAAAGATAAATTATAAGCTGATACTTCTTGGTTTACTATTAATGACAATATTAGTTGGAATTACAACAATATCCGCAGCAAATACCACTGCCACACCACAACCAACCATAGATAATCAAGTTACTACATCAACACCAGAAATAGATACACAAGTTATATCCGATACATCCAATAATACAATTAGTGATAACCAAAAAATTAGATCAACAGATAAGATACAATCTGATGATAACAAAAATGTAAAAATAGAAGATAATTTAAAATCTGATGATAATAATATAAAAAATACAGTTGTATCTACAAATTCAAAAAATAATATAAAAGAGGCAACTTTAAATAGCACATCTACTTCTATAAACAATGATAATGCAATTACTTACAATAATGTAACTAGTCAAAGTAAAACCAGTTCAAAAGTAAAAACTAGTAATTTAATTAGTACAAATACAGTAATAAATCCTATTAATGCTCATGTTAGTACTAAAATTCAATTAAATGCAACTGTTGAAGATAAATATGGTTTTAATATGAATTCAGGTACTGTAAGATTCAGAATAAATGGTGCAACAATTGGTGTTACTAATGTAACTAATGGAATAGCAAGTTTATACTATTACACACCACGAACAGCAGGTAACTATACAATACAAGCTGTATATAGTGGAAATGGTAATTATTTAGCTAGTCAAAAGTCAACAATATTATACAATAATGCAGTAACATACACTACAGTTTCAATGCCTTATATTACATCAAATCCAAGTACTAAAATTCAATTAAATGCAACTGTTAAAGATAAAAATGGAAATTACATAAATACAGGTACTGTAAGATTCAGAATAAATGGTGCAACAATTGGTGTTACTAATGTAACTAATGGAATAGCAAGTTTATACTATTACACACCACGAACTGTTAATTATTATACATTACAAGCAGTATATTCTGGATCCAACAATTATGCATCAAGTACAACAACAAGCACATTAAATGTAAAATCAACTACCAGTACAATAACATATATAACACCAATTACAGCTAGTCCTAGTACAAAAATACAATTAAACGCAACAGTTACAGATAAAAATGGTAATAAGGTTAATGAGGGTACAGTTAGATTTAAAATAAATGGTGCAACAATAAATATTGCATCAGTAAATAATGGAGTAGCAAGTTTATACTATTACACACCACGAACTGTTGGAAATTATTCAATACAAGCCATATATAGTGGTACATATAACTATGCAACAAGCCAAAAAACAACTACCTTAACTAATAATATCCCCGGTGTAAAAACATATATTCAACTAGATGATATAACAGCACTAAAAAGTTCTAAAATAGATTTAACAGCACATTTAGTAGATGAAAATAGTAATGAAGTATTAGATGGTAGTGTAACATTTAAAATTAATGGAGCAACAATCAAAACAGTACCTGTTGATTTTGGTATAGCAAATATTACATATAATACACCAATGACACCTGGTATTTATACAATACAAGCTATTTACAATCCAACAAGTGGATATAAATCTAGTACTACAACAGTTAAATTAACAGTATTAAATAATAAAATAAAAACATTAATATCTACCGATTCATCATACAATGCTAAAGAAGGTCAAGAAATAGCAATACCTGTTTATGTTACTGATAACAACTATAATAATATTGAAAGTGGAACTGTAAACTACTACATAAATAACGATTTAATAGGATCTGAAGACTTATCAAATGGCGAAGCAATACTATACTATTATGCACCGACAACAGCCGGAACATACACACTCAAAGTAAAATATATTGATGATACAGGATTATATTCTAGCAATGAAATGGGAAGCACACTTACAGTAACACCCAACCAAAAAAGTACAACAACTACAATTCAATCAGTAAACACATATCCATGGACAACAGTAACATTAACAGCAACCGTAGAATATAGTAGTTCAAACTACCTTAACACAGGAACAGTAAGCTTTTACATCAATGGAGCATATATTGGTACATCAAGCGTATACCATGATGTTGCAACAATTAGCTATGTTTCACCAAAATCTGCAGGAACATACACACTAAAAGCAGTATACAACGGAAATACAAACTATGCAACAAGTAGTGATACCTCAACATTAACTGTTACAGATACTACAATTTATGTAAGTGTCTATGGTAGTGACTCTAGTGGTACAGGAACAATAAATAACCCATATCATACATTATACACTGCTATACAAAAAACACCAAATGGAGGTACAGTAAAACTATTAAGTGGAACATACACCTCATTAGGAAATGAAAATGTAATAGACATATATAAAAATATAGCAATTGTCGGAGATAGTGATACTATAATATCAATCAATGATGAGTATAGAGGTATCTTCTTCATACCTGAAAACTACAAAGTATCCATGAAAGATATAACATTCAAAAACAATTATGTAGATACTTTAATATTAAATGCAGGAACATCAACAATAACAAACTGTAACTTTGATAACAACGAAGGATCATTAACTGGAGCTATAAATAATTTTGGAACTATGACCATTTCAAACTCTGAATTAAACAGTAACTATGGAGGTCAAGGTGGAGCTATCAATAATGAAGGAACACTTACACTAAACACATGTACACTTGATTATAATTCAGCTTTAAATGGTGGAGCTATAAACAACACAGGAACATTAACAATATCAAACAGTGAAATAAACCACAACAGTGTATCAAACGGACGTGGTGGAGCAATAGCTAGTTCAGGAAATATGCGTATTATATATTCTACTATAAGTTATAATACAGCTGAAGGATCAAGTGACGAAAGTGTTGGTGATGATTTAGGTACTGGTAATGGAGGAGCAATTTATTTAACAAATGGTATAACCACTATTAACAACACATCATTAACTAACAATGTTGCTGACTATTATGGTGGAGCAATATTTGCTTATGATATTGATAATGATGAATCAAATACTTTTAAAATTAACATCATTGATTCTGAATTAACAAGTAACTCAGCTGATTATGGTGGAGCAATATCCAATGGATTAGGTATTTACGTAGGTGGAACTATGACTATAACTGGAAGTGAAATAAATAATAATAAAGCAACCGATTATGGTGGAGCAATCACCAATGCTGCTGATTTAGCAATATCAAACTCCAATATAAATTCAAACACTGCATCATATGGTGGAGCAATAGATAACGACTGGACTTTAAGATTAACAAACTCTGACTTAAATTATAATACGGCTACTGATAAAGGTGGAGCAATATTCACAACTCAACATACTGAAATAAAAGGATGTACCTTTGATTCAGACAAAGCTGCATATGGAGGAGCATTATGTAATGTTGGTGGACAAGGAGATGGATACTTACATGTAACTCAATCTTCATTTACAAGAAACAGTAACTATGCATTTTATAATTATAATCTTGAATACAGTGATATTTACTGTGAATATAACTACTGGGGAGCAAGTTATCCTATCTGGTCAAATGTACTTTATAATGTAAATACACCTACACACTGGAATAAATCATAAATTTTATTCCAACTTTTATTTTTTTTGATAAATTTATAAGGGAGAATAATAATGAAACAAGAAGTAATAGTAGGAATTATTGGTTTAATAGTCATTATTGCATTAATAGCTGGTGTCAGTGGATATTTATTAGGTAATAATCATAACACACAAGTAAATAACACTACAAATCAAACAGCAAATAATACTAATGGTACAAATGGTACTAATTCAACAAATAATACAACTCAAATAGGTAATTCAAATAGTACTAGTACTAATCAAGTCCAAGCTTCATCAAATAATAACAATAAGAAGCAGGCTCAATCAACTTCAAGTAGTAAATCATCAAAATCTAGTTCATCAAGTGGATCTTCTTCAGGTTCTAGTTCAGATCATCAAAATTATTATAGTGATTATTATCATAGTAATGTGAAAAATGGTGTTATACAACAGGGTCAATCTGAGGGTTTAACACCTCAACAAGCTAGTGATATAGAAAGTGAAAGATCTGCAGAAAATGGAGTATCTGCACCAAGTATTCAATATTAAATGATATAATTAATTCAAATGATTTTAGATAATTTTTAATGGAGGTTTAATCATTAGAAAACAAGGTATTCTTATGGTAATAGTTGCAGTACTTGTTATAGTATCTGCTTTTATGTTAATAAATTTAGCATTTAATGGAAATAATACTAATACTACTGTTAATAATTCAAGTAATGCTACAAGTGGAAATAATACTACTAATGTCACAGCTAATAATACAAATAATAGTACAAATGGAAGTAATAGTGTTCAAAGTTCTAGCAATAATAATGGTGCTTCTAGTTCTGTAAGTACTAGTTCTAAGAAGTCATCAAGTTCAGCTGATTCTGGATCATCAGACTCAGATGTATCATCATCTAGTTCTTCTAGTTCAGATAGTGATTTACAATATGCTGGTGAAAGTTATGAAGATGCTAAGGCTGCTGGTGAATCTGAAGCAAGAGCACAGATGTTACCTCATAGGTATTTAAATACTAAAACTGGTGTTTATGAATATTATTAATATAAAGTGATTTAATGAAAAAGAAAACAAAGATTATATTGATTATAGTTATTTTACTTGTGATAATTGTTCCAGCATGTGTTATGTTTTATAATAATTATCAATATGAACAGGATCAAAAGAATTTTAATAATACAATAAAAGAAGTTAGTGACATGGAAAATCAGTCTGATATTAATACTCAAAATAATATAGACTCTAACTATAGTGTTTCAGCTTCTGCATATCTTAATGATTGTGAAAATAAGAGTAAAATAATGGATAATGAAATAAATATGTTACAGAATTTATCTAGTAATACTAATAATAAAACATATGAAGAGTATATTAGTATTCAAATAGATCGTTTAAATGCTGAAAAATCTGTATGTAGTTCTGAAATTGATCTTACACATCATTATGAACAATATAAAAATGGAGAAATAAGTACTTCAAGTGCATTATCCAAAATGAAAGATGATGATGAACAAATTTCAAGATATGTAAATCAGACAGAAAATAAGAAAGATGAATCCCAACAATTTTTAACTAAACATCCTGATCTTAAAAAGACATTAGAAAATTTAAAAATAGATGAAGATTTTATGGTTAATCAGATTGAAGATTCTAATATATCTACAGTAAAATAAAAGTAATGTGAAGAATTATTTTTTTTAGAAAGCTCTATTATATTTGTGTATATGTAGAACTTTCTAGTTTTATACTTTTTTTATTAATATTTCTTAATAGGATCATTATTAAATTTTTAATTATTTTGGTCATGAGAATATTTGGTTATCTAGTCTATATATAAGACATGATTTTGATTAATTAATTTAATAAATACTATAATATATAACAGTATATAATATCTTATTTTCTTTTATAAATATTTATTGTTTGTTTATATTTTTTTAATACTTTGATTTTGTATTGGTTTAGTTTATTTAGACTTTTTAATGGTTTTTGATTTGTTTTTTATTATAAAAAAGTATTATTATGGGAAGATAAATATATAATATTAATAATATTTAAGAAAGGGAAAAGACTTTATTATGTATATCTTATTATTAGATCAAAATCAGGAAGAAATTGATAGATTTTCTATTGAGAAAAAATATAATCTAGATACTCTTAGAAAAGTAGATAATCCTATTTTAGTAGATGAAAAATCAAGGAATTTTTTAAATAATATGGATTTTCCTGTTGTTGTTTATTCACCTATGGCTAATTCTGATGATTATTATATATCTTTTATGAATAAAACCTCAATGAATGGTCAGTTATTTTCTTTTGATGAATCTTCTAATTATTATGGTATTCCTATTTCTGATATTTTCGTTAGCGATAATAATGATTTTATTAAGAAGATGAATGATATTTATGATAATAATCAGTCTGAATATATTATTGGAGAGTTTTATATAGATAATATTTTATATAAACGATTTAACATTAAAAGTAGTAGGGTAAATAATTTTATTTCTCTTATGATATTAGATATTACTGATTATGTTGTATTATCTAGTAAAGAAAGAGAACTCTTTGAAAATGATATTACACCTATTTTTATTATTCAAGATGGTTATTATGTTAAATGTAATAATAAATTTATAGAGTTATATGGTTTTAATGGTAATAATGAGGTTATTGGTAATAAAATCGGTTTTAGTGGACTTTCAGATGAAAGTACTGTTGAATTATTAAGTAATAATGCTAACCGTACAATTGATGAGAAATTATCTTCTCTTAAATTTAATCTTACTCTTAGAAATGAAGATGGTACTATCTTAAATTTTTCACAGTACCATTATAAATATATTACTTATAAAAATAAACCTGCTGTTCTATGTATTATTAATGATATTACTAAACAAGAATTGAATAGAATAGAAAATGAATCTGTTACTAGACATAATACATTTTTAAAAGAAAATTTAGATTTAATTCAGTCAACTACAAATACGGGTCTTACTTATAAATTTAATGATGAAGTTATACATTCATCTAAATTATATGAGATAATAGAAAGGGAACCATATAATGATGATCCATATAAAGATATAATTTATGAGTATATAATTGATGAAGATAAACATATTTTAGAAGATAATTATGCTAAACTTAATTCAGTAGATAACATTAATTTTACGATACGTATAAAAACAGCAAAAGGGAATTTAAAGTATATTGAATGTTATATGAAGTTAAAATTTGATAACAGTGCACATTATGAATTTATTTCTTTCTATAAAGATGTTAGTGATGAAAAATTATATCTAAAAGAGTTAAAAGAAACTTTAGATAAATCTAAAAGAATAGAAAATAATTTTATAAAAATACAGGGCATAAGTAAAACTACTATGGCTTACTCTGAAGATATGGAATTAAATGATATTGAATGGTATACTGAAGGTTATAGTTTTCTTGGTATAGATTCTAAAGATTATGAAGGGAATATGTTTGATTTCATTCTTGAAGGAGATAATATAACTAAAAGTGCTCATGATTCTTGTACTCCTGAAAATCCAGAAGTTTCATATATACAACGGGGAATTACAAAAAATAATAAAATAATATATGTTAAATGTTTTGTTTCATATGAATTTGATGATAACGGAAATAAAAAATCATTTACTTCTCTTTTCCAGGATATAACGGAAGATATTGAAAGAGAAAACAATTTAAAAAAGGTAGTAAAAGATAAAGAATTATTACTTACTGAAGTTCATCATAGAGTTAAAAATAATTTACAAATAATAATTAGTTTAATAAATCTTAATAGAAACTATGAATCTAATCCTGATACAATATTAGATGATACAGAAAATCGTATATATACAATGGCATTGATACATGAGAAAATATATGGTTCTGACTCTTTATCTGATGTTAATATGAAAGATTATATTGAATCACTTGTAAATTCATTACTTGATACCTACTGGTCAGATATTGAATTCCATTCAAATATTGATCCTATAAATTTAGATATGGATAATTCAATACCTATCGGATTAATATTAAATGAGCTTGTAACCAACACTATAAAATATGCATTTCCTAAAGAGGAAGGCAATTTATATGTTGAATTTAGAAAGGATAATAAACATTATACATTAATTGTTAAAGATGATGGAATAGGATTACCTGATAATTTCAATCTAGAAAGTCTGGATAATTTAGGATTAACTGTTGTTCAAAATTTAACAATACAATTATCGGGAACTATCACATTAATTGACTGTGAAGGTACTGGATTTAAAATAGAATTTGATGAACTAGAATAAAATTACTATGTTTTTAATCTTTTTAATATTATTTTTAAAAGAGTATCAAAAGTGTAATAATAAGTGATCTGTCTAATGATAAGTAATAATTTAAAAAAAAGAAAGTTACTAGTTAAATATTTAAACTATTTTTATTTTATATTAAAGTCTTTTTATGAAATGATATTATTTAAATTCTACTTTAAAAGCTGCTCCATCACAATCCATAATAGTTAAAGTACCATCTATTTGTAGTGTAAGATTTTGGACAACTATTAAACCTAGACTAGATAAACTATCAAAATCAAAATCATTTGGTAATCCAACACCATCATCCCGTACAATTAGAGTATACTTTTCATCTTCTTTTTTAAATTTAATATAAAGATTACCCTCTGTACTATCATCAGGAAATGCATGTTTAAGTGTATTAGTTACAAGTTCATTTATAATAAGACCTAACGGTATTGATTTTTCCATGGTTAGATCAATTGGTTCTAAATCATAATATAAATTGATATCTGATTTATAAGTGTCCATTAATGAGTTTACTAATGATTTCACATATTCTTCTATGTTAACATCCGCAAGTGATGTTGATCCATATATTTTTTCATGTATCAACGCCATAGCATAAATTCTTGTTTCTGTATCTGTCAATATAGTTTCTGGATTTGTATCAAAGTCTCTATTTAGATTTATTAAGCTTAATATGATTTGTAGATTGTTTTTAACCCTATGATGAACTTCTGTTAATAGTACTTCTTTATCTTTTAAAGCTGTTCTTAGTTCATCTTCTTTATTTATTTCTTCAGTTATATCTTGATGAAATATTACATGTTTATCTAAATTATTATCTCCATCATATACTATGAAACATCTTATGTATGCAACTTCATTTTCACCATTTATAATTCTTACTGTAACAGATACTTCTGGATTATCAGCAGTACAGTTTTTATGAGCTTCTTGCCAAAGAGGTAAATCTTCTTTTAAGATTATTTCTGAAAGATCACCTTCATAATTTATATAATCTCCTTTATTTAATTTAAAATTACCTAATGAAGACATATTCCAATCTAATTTAAAGGGTGTATTATAATTATGTTCCTTCTTATCTTTATCTTCAACATAATAACCAATACCCGTTTTACTTATTCTATGAATCTTTTTTAGGTTATCATTTAGTCTTTTTGATTCATTTAATGAGTTATATAATTTTTTTATTGATAACTGTTCATTGGTAACGTCTTGATATAATAGTACAATATTTTCCTGATAATTTTTTAGATAGTTGATTCTTATAAAACAATGGATGTATTTTAGATTTTTCTTTGCTGTATTTATTCTTACAATAAAATCAGTACTATCATTATCTTTTCTTAATTTCTGATAATTATTTACAATTATCTGTTTATCTTCTTTAATTACATAATCCCATAGAATATTTCTGTAAATATCTGTTTTTTTAGGTTGTCTTTCTATTATATGATACATTTGTGAAGAACGTGTATATTTACCTTCTAGTTCATAACTTATACCAGAATTACTGACAGATTGAATAAAATCTAAATTCTTATTTAATGTTAATGATTCTTCTGTTTTCTTTTCTAATTTACGTCTATTTAGTTCTTCTTTAGTTAAATCATGATGTACTATCATAACTGCTGGTTTAGTATCATATAAACAATAGCTTGCATTTATATTAAAGTAATGAATAAGTTTACCATTTTTATTAATTTCTACAGGAAATAAATAAGAATACATTTTAGTTTCTATAACCATTTTATATTTTTTTTCTATATCCTTAACAAGATCTTTATCCATTCCAGTATAACCTAATCTTTGACCAATAACAGCTTCATAACTAGGTTGTTCATAAACTTCAAGATATTTCTTATTAACTTTAGCAAAATGATTATCTTTAAGAAGAATGGCTATAGCATTATAATTATCTTCAAAGAGTTTTTCTTGTTCCATAGGTAGATTAGAATAATCAAGATTAATATAATTAGCTTCATTTTTTCCTATAATATATACAAAGTTATTAATTTTAGTAATTTTTGCATCATAGCGTCTTAAAAGAATTTTATCATCATAGTATTCTAAAAATAATTTCTTTGGTTTTCCTGTATTATAAACTTCTTTCATATAGTTATAAAATACATTATCTTCTTTATGGAAGAAAAATAAATCTAAAAAAGGTACACCTTTAGCATCCTCTAAGTTCATATTATAATTTTTTAAAAGAGCATTATTTAAAAAAGAAACACTGAATATATTATCATGGGATAAATAGTAAACTCCAACACTATAATCAAAACTGTTTAAAACTGATTTAATATCATCATCAATTTCAGGTATATTTTGATCTTTTTTTAAATCAGGATTATCCAATCCAAAAGAAAATTCTATATCCTCTAATTTTCTTTGATTTTCATCTAAAATTACTATTTTCATCTTTATTACGTCCCATGCAATGATTTTTAGAGATAAAATGTACTTATTCCTTTTAAATTAAAACTTTGATATAATGAATATATATTAATAAAAGAAATGGTTATTACATACATGTATTTATTTAATTACTTCTAATAGATACTATTTAATAATAATATCTTTATTTAATTATGTTTTTATAATTCAAGTATTATATACTTTCTTTATATTTAAAAGTATTAATTATTCTCTTTAAGACTAAATTTTTGTATAATAATGCTTGTTTTATTTAGAACTTTTTATAAATGATTAAATATTTAATATAAATATAACATTTTTTATATTATTTTTTTTATAAGAATATTAAGTAAAATAAGTTTTTTTATTTTAAAAAAAGAAAATAACTATAAATTAAATAATAATACAATTTATTAATATTTAATTAATCAATGTTATGATTAAAATTCAATTTTAAATCCAACACCCTTACAATCCATGATAGTTAAAGTACCATCTATTTGTAGTGTAAGATTTTGAACAACCATTAATCCAAGACTATTTAAACTATCAAAATCAAAATCATCAGGTAATCCAACACCATCATCTCTAATTATTAAAATATATTTATTAGATTCTCTTTTAAATTTAATATAAAGATTACCTTCTTCATCATCGGGAAATGCATGTTTAATTGTATTAGTTACAAGTTCATTTATTATAAGTCCTAATGGAATAGATTTTTCCATATTTAATTCTATTGGTTCTATATCATAGTGTACAATGATATTTGTCAGATATGTATCTAATAATGAATTAACTAATGATTCAGTATATTCTTTCATATTAACATCAGCAAGTGATGTTGATCCATATATTTTCTCATGTATCAATGCCATAGCATATATACGATTTTCAGTATCAGTTAATATAGATTCAGGATTAGTCTCATATCCCCTATTTAAATTTATTAGACTTAATATGATTTGTAAGTTGTTTTTAACTCTATGATGAACCTCTGTTAATAATACTTCTTTATCTTTTAAAGCTGTTCTTAACTCATTTTCTCGTTCTATTTCTTCAGTTATATCTTCATGGAATATTATATGTCTAATTATATTATCTTCATTGTCATAAAGTATATAACATCTTAAATAAGTAAGATCACCTTCACCATTTATAACACGTATTTGAACCATAGTTTCAGGATTTTCTTCTGAAACTATTCTATGAGCTTCTTGCCAAATAGGTAAATCTTCTTTTAATATAATTTCTGAAAGATCACCTTGATAATTTTCATACTTTTCTCCATATAATTTTAAAGTATCAAAAGAAGAAATACCCCAATCTAATTTGAAAGTAGGATAATATTGATCTTTACTAAATTCATCTTCAATATAATACCCAATACCTGTTTTACTTATATTATATATTTCATTTAAGTTTTTGTTTAATCTTTTTGATTCATTTAAAGCTGCATATAACTTTTTTATATTTAATTGTTCATCAGTAACATCTTGATAAAACAATACAATATATTCCTGATTATTTTCTAAATAAGTTACATTATAATAACAATGAATATATTTAAGATTTCCTTTTACAGTTCTTATTCTTATAATAAAATCACTAGAACTTTTTTCTGATCCTAATTTTTCTAGTTCTTCAGCGAAAAACTCTTTATCTTCGTCAATAGTAATTTCTAATATAATACTTTTATAGATATCTTCTTTTCTAAAATCACGTTCTATTATTTTATATATTTGTGGAGAGCGTGTGTATACACCATTTATTTTATAAGTAATTCCAATTTTACTTACAGATTGTATAATCTCTAAATTTCTAGTTAATGTTAAAGCTTCTTCAGTTTTCTTCTTTAATTCTTGTTTATTTAGTTCTTCATCAGTTAAATCATGAAGAACTACCATAACTGCTGCTTTACTATTATATAATGTAAAACTACCATTTATATTAAAATAATGAATAAGTTTACCATCTTTCTTAATTTCTATAGGGAATAAATAAGAGTAGATTTTTCCATTTAATATCTTCTCAAAATTTTTTAGTATTTCACTAACTAAATTTTTATCCATACCTGTATAACCAAGTTTTTGTCCAATAACAGATTCATAACTAGGTTGCTCATATACTTCTAAATATTTCTTATTAACCTTAACAAAATGACCATCTTGAAGAATAGCTATTGCATTATAATTATTTTTAAATAATTCCTCTTGTTCTAATGGTAAGCTTGCATAATCTAAATTAGAATAATTAGTTTCATTTTTTCCTAAAAAATAAATAAATTCTCCAACTTTAGTAATTGTAATATCATATTTTTTATAAAGAATATTATCTTCAGTATACTCAAAATAGAATTCTTTTGGTTTATTAGTATTATAAACATCTTTCATTATATTATTTAATAATTTATCTTCTTTCTGATAAAAGAATATATCTGAAAAATTAATTCCCTTAACTACATTTAGATCTAAGTGATATTCACTTAAAACTAAATCATTAAAAAATGTAGCTTTGATATTTCCATCATTAGATAAATAATAAACTCCGACAAGATAATCAAATGTATTTAGAAGTTTTTTAGTATTATTGTCAATATCAGGTATATTTTGATCTTTTTCTATTTTTTCAAGACTTTTTAAATCAAAAGAGAATGTTATAGTATCTAATTTGTGTTGATTCTCATCTAAGACATCTATTTTCATTTCTATTAAATCTCCATTAAAATAATATATAAGGATTATTAAATAATTATTTTAAATTATTATTAAGTGTAAACCTTTTAAAACCTTTTATTATCAATATTATATATAATTATTTTAAATTAAAGATGTATATAGTTTATTTAGATTTAAGAATATTAATTTAAACCTTAAATAGATAAAAATTAATAAATAAAAGAATTACATCTTATCAGATCATAATAAAATATCAATACAATCAGCATAACCTAATTTCAAATTTAAAAAACTAAAATTTCTTAGATAATGCTTAAAAATTTTTTAAAACATTATAATAAATTTATTATATACCCATATTATATTGTTAATTTAAAAAAAAAGTATAATACTGTCCTTAGTTGATAAATTATAATAAAAAAAAGTAAGTAATATGTCTATTGTTACAGAAATTATCAAAAAAAATTATAAATAGTCAGAAAATTTTTTTAATCAAATATAAATTTTAGAATTAAATTTTTCTAAAAGAATAGTATTATTAATAGTTATTTTCAATAAGATTTTTTAAAAATAAAATAATAGATAATTTTTTTATATTATCTATTTTCTATTATCCTGTTTTTTTCCAATTTGATGGTTTTACTATATTATATAATGTTGTTGACCAGTTTGGACTTGAAGATCCCCAATAATTGTATTCACATGATACATCTTTATACTCAGATCCACTATCATCGTATATTACATAGTTTTTATTTCCTTTAAATATGGATTGTGTTACATGTAAGTATCCTTCATTTTGTCCTGCTGCATTACATAATGCTCCACCATATGTTGCTTTATTGTTTGTAAAGTAATTATTTTTTATTTCTGTATGACCTGTAGTATCTATTGCTCCACCCAATACTGCTATATTATTGTTGAAATGATTTTCGCCTGTAAGAGTTAACTTATTTACGTTTAATATTGCCCCACCATATGTTGCTTTATTGTTATTTAAAACTGTGTATGAGACTACTAAAGTTCCATCATTTACTATTGCTCCACCTTCATCAGATGCTTTGTTATCATTTATTATTGTATTGTATATATTCATAGTTCCACCATATAATAATACTCCACAATTAGATATTGCACCACCACAGTCTGCACGATTTTTGTTTATATGACTATTTTTGATGTTGACAATGATCTTATATTCAGAGGTATCTTCTATATTATATACACTATTATAACTGGGTTCATTGTTATTTTCATAGTTATTTTTAAAACATGAACATATTGCTCCACCATATTCTGTTGCATTGTTGTTTGTTATATTACAGTTGTTTATGTTTATTGTTCCATTTGATATCTTTATTGCTCCCCCATTGTGTGCTTTATTAAATTGCATTTGTGTTTTTATGAGGTTTATTGTTCCACCTTCAGAGTATATTGCTGCTCCATTTCCATAGTTAGCTGTAATTTCTGGATCATGACTTGTACTTATTATTGCTTGGTTGTTATTTATGTAGCTTGCGTTGATTGTCATGTCACCTGTGTTGTATATTGCTCCACCATTTCCTCCATCATATGAATATTCTGTTCCTTTTTCATTTGTTTTATATACTTCTGTTTTGACTTGATTATTGTTTATTGTACAGCCATATATGTTTACTTTTGGTGTTGAATATATTGAGTCACTGTAGATTGCTCCACCTATATTTGCTTTATTGTAGTTTAAATTGTCATATTTTAGTATTAATATATATTCATTATGTATAGCTCCACCATCATATCCAGCAGTATTATAATTAAGATTACTGTTTATTATTGTTATTTTTTCATTATTAACTATTGCTCCACCATATTCTGATGCTTTGTTATTGTTTATATTAGTGTTTTTAATGGTTATATCTCCATTATTGAATATAGCTGTTCCTTTGTACCCTATGTTATTGTTTATATTACTGTTTAGTATAGTTACTTTATTATCATTGTATATTGCTGATCCTACACCATTTAAATTATTGTTGTTCATTTTACATTTGTTTACATATAATGTTCCTTCATTGTATATTGCTCCACCTGCTGTATTATGTGGATCATTATTGTCTGCTGTATTGTATGATATTGAAGTATTTGTAACTTGACATGTTCCTTGGTTGTATATTGCTATTCCACATTCCGTTTTTTGGTTACTATTTAGGTTACTTGTGAATATTGTTAGTTTTCCTTTGTTAAATATTGCTCCACCATATTCATATGCTGTGTTTTTATTTAAGTTACAGTATGTGATATTTAGTGTTCCTATATTATATATTGCTCCTCCATCTTGTGCATTGTTATTGTTTAGATTAGAGTTTATTATGTTGGTTGTTCCTTCATTGTATATTATTGCTCCTTGTGTAGTTGAAGTTATATTTTTTAGATTTGAGTTTTTTATGTTTAGTTTTGCATTTTTATTTACGTATATTAATCTTCCATTTTTTGCATTTGAGTTGTAGAAGTTTACATTGTTTATTGTAAGTGTTCCTTTATTTACTTTTATTGCATTTCCTGATGTAGTCGGTTTATATACAATGTTGGCTCCTTTTTCTCCTTTTAATGTTAATGTGTATTGGATGTTTAATGTATTTGTTACATAATAATTTCCTTTTCGTAGTATTATTGTTTTTCCATTGGTATTTTCTTTATTTATCTCTGTTTTCAGTGAGTTCCAATTGTTAACATATATTTCTTTGGTATTTTTTATGGCTGTTTTTACTGATGTTGTTTTATTAATTTTTTGATTTTCCTTGTTTGTTTTTAGTTGTTTTGTATCTTCCTTTACATTATTGTTATTTGTAGTTTGAAGTTTTGTATTGTTACAAATTGTCGTTGTTATATGAGTATTTGTTGTTATTGTATTTGTTGTATTATTATCTGCTGCAGATACTGTTGTAATTCCTATTAAGATTATTAACATTAATGTAAATAGAAGAAAGTTTTTTATTGTTTTTTTCATTTAATTTTTTCTCCTATTATTTTTTTTATAGTTATATATGCTATCATATGTCATATTAAAAAAGTTATATTATTTAAAGTATTTTTTAATAATTCCTTTTATTTATTAATCATATAAGATATAAAGACATATATCTAATTATTATATTTATTAATTCTATTTTATATAGTATTTCTATTTTTCAACCGATGTTCTTAGACTTTTTTTATTTCAACGTTTATTTTTTTAAAATTGAGCTTTATTGTCATTTAAAAGATCATATTCTATTCTAACAAGTTATAACCCTTAATTTTAGTATGGAATAGTTTATGATTCTCTTATTTATCAATAGATATTTATATTAAATGAAGTATAATATTTATAAAGAGTAAAATTGAAACTTGCATATTGTTTTTGTAAGTTTATATTTTATAAATATTTTTGGGGATTATAAATTGAAGTTAAATATTTTAAATGAACATCTGAAGAAAGTAGAAGAATTAGATATTTTTAAGAATTCTACTTATTTTCCATCTAGAACATATGATAATGTATCTGATATTGATAAGGATTATGAAGCTATTTTTAACAGTTTAGATTATGGTATTGGTGTTTATAGTCCTACAACTGATTTAGATGATTTTTACATTTCTTTTCTAAATAAAGCTGCTTTAAATATCATTCCTTGTGATTTAGATGATATTAGATATGCTTTAGTTTCTGATTCCTTATTAAATTTTAGTAAAAGTAAAATAGTTCATGATGGAATGAAAAATGTTTATTTAACAGGTACTCCTAAACATCTTTACTTTGAATATTATCATGGCAATCTCATTTTTAAACGTCTTAAAATTCAAATTTTTAAAGCTAATGAATTTATTTATATTATTGGAAAAGATGAAAGTGATTATAATTTTATAAATGAAAAAAGAAATCAATTTTTTGAAGATTACACTGAAGCTATTGCTATTATTCAAGATAATCGTATCATAAAATGTAACAAAGAGTATCTTAAATTACATGGTCATAACAGCTATGATGAAGTTATTGGCAAAAAAATTAGTTATAATGGATTGAATAAAGAATTATCTTCAATTATAAGTAAAACTATTGATAAAATATTAAAACAGAAAAGTTTTTCTTCTTCTTTACCTTTTGAAATTGAACAGAAAAATAAGTTAGTTTATTATTTTAATCTAAATTTCAATTACATCATGTATGATAATAAGCCAGCAATTATGGTTATTTTTAATGATATTACAGAGCAAGAATTAAATCGAAGAAAAATTATAGAAAATAAAAAAGAAGATGAATTCTTACATGATACAATCAATTTTATTCAAAATATAACAAATACAGGTATTAGTTATACTGTACATGGTAAATATAACTATTCATCTAATTTTTATGAAATGTTAGAGCTAAAACCTAGTGAAAATGATAAATATAATAATATTATAAAAGATCGCGTTATTGATGAAGATAAACAGATTTTAGTAGATAATTATAAAAAATTTGAATTAAATCACCAGGAAAGAGACTTTATCATCCGTATTAAGACATTTGAAGGTAATTTAAAATATATTCAATGTTATTTAATGAGAAATATTAAAAAAGATAATGATGATACCATATCATATTATAAAGATGTTACAGAAGATCAAATATACTTAAATAATTTAAATGATGCATTAGATGAAGCAGTTAAACTACGACGTAGTCTTAATAAAATTCAGAAAATTAGTAAAACAGCAACCTTTTATAAAAGTAATAAAACAATAGAATGGTCACCATCTACTTTTGATATATTAAAATTAGATCATAAATTATATAAAAATTATAAGGGTAATTTTCTTAATTATATATTAGATGAAGATTTACATTACTTGTATGAGGCATATGAAAAATGTTCTCCAACCAATCCCGAATCAACTACAACATTCCGTATATTAAATAATGATAATGAGATAGTATATATTCATACTTATATCATATGTGACTATGATAATCAGGGTAATGAAATAGGATTTATTAATTTCTATGAGGACATAACCGAACAAATAATACATGAAAAGAAATTAAAAGAAGCCTTAGAAAATGCCCAAAGATTAGAAAAAAACTTTGAAAAAATTCAGAAAATTAGTAAAACAACAATGCTTCATCTTGACAAGAAAACTCAAGAATATACATGGTACAATAAAGGTTATAGTATACTAGGTTTTGATTCCTCAACTTATAAAGGAAATATGTCCCAATATCTTATAGAAGCAGATAAGAATTTCTGGAAAGAAAAACATGAACTTTGTACTCCAGAACATCCTGAAATATCATTTATACAAAGAGTCTATTCTAAAGGTGAATTAAAATATATTCATACATTCACTGCATATGAATTTGATGATAATGGTAAAAAGATAGAAAACATCAATTTATTCCAAGATATAACTGACGAAGTTAAAAAAGCAAATAGACTAAAAAAATCTATTAACGCTACTATGACACTTCAAGATAGCTTGAACAGAATACAATCAGCAAGTAAAACCTCAATAATATACAAAAGACCAAGTAGATACTTAATAAGTCCCGAATTATTTGAAATGCTAGAAGTAAATGCTGAAGATTATAAAGATAATAAAACAGCGGTAATTGAAAATTTTATTATTGACGAAGATTTAAAAATAAGAGAAGATAACATCAAATTACTTAATCCTTCTCATCCTGAAGTAAGTTTTATAAATAGAATAAAAACAGGGAAAGGAAATTTAAAATACATACGTACTGTTATACATCAAGACTATGATAATAATGGTAACTTTAGAAATGGTATTAGTCTTAATCAAGATATCACAGAAGAAATCACTTATCAAAAACAACTTGAAAATACATTGAAAGACAAAAATATACTACTTAAAGAAGTACATCACCGAGTAAAAAATAATTTACAAATCATATTAAGCTTAATAAATCTCAACATAGAATTTGATGTTGATACAGAAAATACTTTACTAAACACACAAAATCATTTATATGCAATGGCATTGATACATGAAAAAATTTATGGATCCGATTCATTATCAGAAGTAGATATGAACTCATATATTAAATCATTAGTAAGAGCAATACTTGATTTATATGAGTCAGACATTGAATTCCATCATGATATCGATCAAATCAATTTACCAATGGAAGAATCCATACCATTAGGATTAATAATCAATGAACTTGTAACCAATACTATAAAATATGCTTTCCCAAATAAAAGAGATGGAAATATATTTATAGAACTAAAAAATGTCGAAGATCATTACGAATTCATATATAAAGATGATGGTATAGGACTACCTGATGATTTAGATCTAGATAATATAAGTAGTCTAGGTTTAACTGTAATCACAAGCCTTACATTCCAAATTGATGGTAATTTATCATTTTTAAATTGTGATGGAACAGGATATAAAATAGAATTTAAAAATATCTAATTTAACCTTTTATTTCACTTTTTTTATAATATTGCAACATTAAAATATTCTTTTTGAACATTAAATTCTAACATAATCACTAACTTTTTTTATATATTTTATTTCTTTTTATAATTTAATATTAAATTAATTAAGAAATATATTAATAATCCGTCCAATTAAGATATTACATATTGATATTAAATAATAATAGAAATACTAACAATATATACATAATAAAAACAACAAAATAATAAATAATAAAAACATGTGTTAGATTATATATTCCTATTTATTACTTAA
>CAYNSJ010000031.1:0-26942 GCA_964399835.1 uncultured Methanobacteriaceae archaeon
AATATTAATTTGTTTTTGATCATACTAATGTAATACGTGTTTAAAAAGATAATCATTAATAAATTAAATAATATCCTTTTAAATAAAAGTAATACAATTAAAATTCCAATGTAATACATTATATTAACGGGTAATTAGTAAATTGATTAAAATGAAAATTTTACTTAAAGAATATTTTTTTTTAGGATTATATTAAAATTTTTATCACAAAGTTTTTAATATAATGATATTTTATAGCTATTTAATTTAATAATATGATTAAAAAAAACATAAAAAGGAACTAACATTTATAAAATGTATTTTTATGATCAATGATTAGTATATAATTGATATGACTAATAAATTAGTATAATAACTAATTTGATATTTGCAATATATTTATGATAACGTAAGGATGAATAATATAATGAATTTAATTGAAATGATGAAAGATAAAGTAATGAAAGGTACATTGATTGAAAAAAAAGAAGCTGTTCAATTAATTAATGCTCCATTAGAAGAATTATGTTCTGCAGCAAATGATATTCGGAAACAATTCTGTGGAAATTGTTTTGATATGTGTAGTATTATCAATGGTAAAAGTGGTAACTGTTTGGAAGATTGTAAATATTGTGCTCAAAATATTCATTATAAAACAGATTGTACGAAAGGTTATCCTTTATTATCTACAGATAAATTACTAAAACAAGCAAAATCAGATGAAAAAAAGGGAGTATTACGTTATTCAATTGTTACTTCTGGAAAACGTTTATCAAATCAAGAATTAGATCAAGTTTGTGAAAGTATTAAAATAATTAAAGAAGAAACTAATATTGAAATATGTGCTTCATTTGGTCTTTTAAATGAAGAACAATTTTATAAACTGAAAGATGCAGGAGTTTCAAGAGTTCATTGTAATTTAGAATCTTCTAAAAATTATTTTGATAAAATATGTACAACTCATACATATGATGATAGAGTCAAAACATTAAATGCTGCAAAAAAAGCAGGATTATCCCTTTGTTCTGGAGGTATTATGGGACTAGGTGAAGATATGGAAGATAGAATTGACATGATTCTTGAACTTAGGGATTTAGGTGTAAAATCTATTCCTGTTAACTTATTAATTCCAATTCAAGGTACACCCTATGAAAATAATCGGATTTTAACCAATGATGAATTATGTAGGATTGTAGCTATTTTTCGTTTTATAATACCTGATTCATTTATTCGCCTTGCTGGTGGACGAGAACTTGTTGGAGATAAAGGTAAAAAGTGTTTTGAAAGTGGTGCTAATGCAGTTATATCTGGTGATATGTTAACAACAGCAGGGATTACTGTAGAAAAAGATATGCAATTATTGAATCAATTAGGTTATGATGTGAGGTTAATGGATGAGTAAAAATATATTTATTACAGGAACTGGAACAGAGATAGGAAAAACATATGTCACTGGTTTAATTATTAAAAAATTGACTGAAATAAGCGATAATGTAGCTTATTATAAAGCTGCTATGAGTGGTAATGATTTAGATAAAGATAATAATATAATTCCTGGTGATGCTAGTTTAGTTAAGAAATTATCTGGAATTAATCAACCTTTAAATGAAATGTGTCCTTATTTATATGAAAAAGCATATTCTCCTCATTTAGCTTCTAAGATAGAAGGCAATCCTGTAGATTTAAATGTTGTAAAAAATAAATTTGAAGAAATCTCTGAAAAATATGATTATATTACCATGGAAGGTAGTGGTGGCATAATATGTCCTATACGTTTTGATGAAAATAAAATTCAATTAGAAGATATAATTAAGACTTTAAATTTATCTTGCATAATTGTCGCTGATGCTGGATTAGGTACAATTAACAATGTAGTTTTAACAATTGAATATATGAAAAATAAAAAAATACCTATTAAAGGTATTATATTAAATAATTTTCATCCAGGGGATATAATGGAAGAAGATAATTTAAAAATGTGTGAATACTTGACAGGTATAAAAGTATTATGTTGTGTAAAACAAGGAGACACAGATTTAGACATAGACCTTAATAAATTAACAAAATTATATGAATAATTATTTTATAAAGTGATAAAATGATATGGTACCCTTATGAACAAATGAAAACTATGAAAACACCATATAAAATTATAAAAGCTGATGGTGTTTATTTATATACTGAAGATCAAAAATTAATTGACTCTATTTCATCTTGGTGGAGTGTTATTCATGGTTATAATAATCCAGAATTAAATAAAGCAATTAAATCACAAGTTGATATATTTTCACATGTAATGTTAGGTGGTTTAACTCATGAACCTGCCTTGAAACTTTCTAAAAAGTTAGAAGAATGGTTACCTAAAGATTTAGATTATTGTTTTTTTTCAGATTCTGGAAGTGTAGGTGTTGAAGTTTCTTTAAAAATGGCTTTACAATATAATATTAACAGAGGAAGTAAAAGAAGAAAAATACTTTCATTAGAAAATTCATATCATGGTGATACATTTAAAACAATGGAAGTTGGAGATGATGATGAATATCATTTTATTTCAACTAAAAAAGATGATGTTATACATATTCCAACAGAAATTCCTCAATTAGAAGAAGCTTTTAATGAATATGGTAATGAATTAATTTGTTTTATAGTAGAACCATTACTTCAAGGAGCTTGTGGGATGTTAATGTATGATATTTCATTTTTAAAAAGAGCCCGTGAATTATGTGATGAATATGATGTTTTACTTATTTTTGATGAAGTAGCTACAGGATTTGGACGTACAGGTAATCGTTTTGTATCTGATATAGTTTGTCCTGATATATTAGTTTTAAGTAAAGCATTAACTGGTGGTTATATGGGACATGCAGTAACAGTAGCTAATCATAAAGTTTATAATGGTTTTTATAGTGATAAACCTACAGATGCTTTTATGCATGGACCAACATTTACAGGAAATCCTTTAGCATGTACTTTAGCTTTAAAATCTATTGAAATTTTTGAGAAAGAAAATTATATGGAAAAAATAAAGAAAATAGAAGAAATCACAAAACGAGAAATGGAAGGTTTTACAGATCCACGCATTAAAGAAGTTCGTATTATGGGTGGATGTGTTTGTGTTGAAGTAAAAGATGCTAAAACATTAGATGGTTTTCAAGATTTTGCATATAAAAAAGGTGTATTTAGCCGTCCATTTCTTAAATATTTATATGCAATGGTTCCGTATATCATAAAAGAAGATGAATTAGTAAAAGTATTGAATACTATGAAAGAATGGTTTGATCAATAATCAAGACTTTTTATATAAAGGAGGATTAAACAAATGGGTTTATATAGTATAAAAATGAGAGCATCAAAAGAATCTAAGGGTGTAAATCAACATATTTCAGGAGCAGAAAAAATAGTTGAAAAAGAAGATATTGACTCATATTGTTCAAAACTTGTAAAACGAGCTTTAGAACATAGCAAAGGAAATCCTGATTTTATTAATTTAAAAATTGAAAAAGTTAAAGAAGAAGAAATTAAGTATTTAGATGCACTTCCTGTAACAACAATAGAAACTAAAACAGTAAATGAAGGAGAAAATGTAGTTGTATCATATCTAAATAAACTGCATATAAATAATATTGATAAAATATTAAACATTTGGAGAGAAAGTTATGCTATGCGTGGTGCAATACTTCTTGATGTTGAAACATTAAAACGTTTAGAACCTGATTCTGAAAGGGGAATAAGAGCAACATATATGGATATCAATAGAACTGATATTCAAAAACAAAATATTTGTTCAGAAAAAGATCATCTTAGTGAAGCATTAGTATTAGCAACAAAAGTAGTTAGTCATCCAAATATTATTGCTGAATTATGTATTTCTGATGATACTGATTATGTGACGGGTTATATAGCTTCAAAAGAATTTGGTTATGTTAGGATTACCACATTAAAATCAATGGGAAGTCCTAATGGTGGTAGAGTATTTTTATTTAATGGTTCTTCAGATGAAATAGAAGATTGTATTGATTATTTGGAAAAACGTAAAGTATTAATTAATCTAAATGAATGAGGTTAAATTATGAATAAATGGCATGTTATTGAAGAATCATTACAGACATTAAAAGATAATAATTTATATAGAACAATGAATGTAATAGAAAGTCCTCAAAATTCTCATGTAATGTTAAATGGAAAAGATATGATGATGTTATCTTCAAATGCTTATCTTGATTTTTGTAATGAAGAATATATAAAAACATATTCTAAAAAAGTTTTACAAAAATATGGAACAGGATCTGGTGGTTCTAGATTAACTACTGGAACAACAGATATACATGTTAAGTTAGAGGAGGAATTAGCACATTTTAAAAATAGAGAAGCTGCACTTGTTTTTAGTACAGGATATGCTGCTAATTTAGGTATAATTTCTTCAATATGTCATGAAGGTGATGTAATATTTAGTGATGAATTGAATCATGCTAGTATTATAGATGGGTGTCGTCAATCTAAAGCAAAAGTTGTAATTTATAAACATAATGATATGGAAGATCTTGAACAAAAGATTAAAAATACAAAATATAATAATGGATTAATAGTTTCTGATGCTGTTTTTAGTATGGATGGAGATATTGTAAATTTACCAGAATTTATAAATTTAGCTGAAGAATATGATTTATTTTCCATGATTGATGAAGCTCATGCTACAGGTGTAATTGGTAAAACTGGTAAAGGAACAGAAGAATATTTTCACATGGAAGGAAAGACTGATATAATTATGGGTACATTGAGTAAAGCTTTTGGTAGTGAAGGTGGATATGTATGTGGATCTCGTATATTAATTGATTATTTAATAAATAAAGCAAGAAGTTTTATTTTTTCAACATCATTATCACCAGTAACAGTAGCATCTGCATTAAGTGCTATTAAATTATTAGAAAAAGATTCAAGTAGAGTTATAGCTCTTCAAGAGAATATAGCTTATTTTTGTAATTGTTTACAATCAAAAGGATTAAATGTTCATTCAGAAACAGCTATTATTCCTATTTATATTGGTGATGAAAAGAAAGCATTGAATGTATCCAATTTATTAATGGAAAAAGGCTATTTCATTCCAGCTATTCGTTATCCTACTGTTAAAAAAGGAGAAGCTATATTGAGGGTGGCTTTAATGTCATCACATACAAAAGAAGAATTGAAAGAAGCAAGTGATGTAATTTATAAAGTTATTACTACTGAATAATTATGTTTTTGTAATAATATATCAAAAATTAATTTAGGAGTTTATTTCTTTAAAAAATGAAGAGAAAAGATTTCTCTTTATATAAAAATATTAGAATAGATCGTCTTCTTCTTCCTCTTGAGGTTTATCATTTATTTTTAATGTAGTTTTTACATCCATACTTAATGCATCACAATCAGCTTTTATTGCATCTAAATGTTTTAATATTCTTATTTTTTCTTCGTTGATTCTTTCAATATTTGTGTATGGATATGTTGATTCTTTTAGCATTTCATATTCTACTGTAGAGTATGGATAATCATTTAATTGTTTACATACATTAATTAGAACATCACCTAAAAATTTGTTCATTTCTACTTTTACTCTTTCTCTGATCATTTTGTCGTCATCTAAATGTTCTTTCATAAGTCTAACTACTTCTGCTTTTGCAAAAGGTAATTTTTCTCCTTCTTCAGAGTATTCGTCAATTACTGTATCTTCGTCTAGTTCATTGATTTCACTATTTTCTTCTGTTGTTTCATCAATTGTCATTTCGTTTTCGTCTATGTTTTCTTCGGATATTATTTCTTCATTTTCTATTGTATTTTCCATATCTTCTACCATGATTTAACCTCGTTTTAAAATAGATTTAAGTTTTTTTATAATTGTAATTTTTGGGTGTTTATTATGAGATCTAATTTTCTCATTTTAGTTTATGATTTTTATTAGTTATAGTAATATATCTGTATTTTATACAATATAAACATGATGTTAGTATAATGATTTTATGATTAATTAAATAATTAGATTTACTTATAAATTATAGATTAACTACAAGTACTGTTAATATAGATTGTAGTATATGTATTTTATAAATGATATAATACAATAAATACATATTTCATGATTAAAAAAATAATAAAAAAGAAGGGATAACAATAATAATTAAAGAATCTTAAAAGTAAATTTTTAGATTTATGTTATTCTTATAAAATTTCAAGACTCATATCTAATGTTTCAGCACTATTGGTAATAAAACCACTAGAAATAATATCAATTCCTAAATTAGTATAATCCAATATATTTTTAGGATTAATACCACCACTCACTTCAATAAATACATTTTCACGTAATTGACGTCTATTAAGTTCTGTTACTACTTCTTTTATTTCGTTTGGATTCATATTATCTAACATTATAATATCAGCTCCAAACATACTTGCTTTAATAGCATCATCAAGAGATTCAACTTCAATTTCAATTTTCTTTGTAAAACTAACTTTGGATTTTGCTAAATCAATAGCTTCAATTACACTACCTACAACTTGTATATGATTATCCTTAATCAGTACACAGTCGTCTAATCTAAATCTGTGGGTATCTCCACCACCTAATTCAACTGCTTTTTTTTCATATTTTTGTAAACCTGGTGTAGTTTTACGTGTACATGCAACTTTAACATTTGGATCTTTTTCATGAACTTTTTGAGTCGTGTTATTAACAAGAGTAGCAATACCACTAAGATGCATCAAATAATTTAGCATAGTACGTTCAACCATCAAGATATCTGATGCTGAACCTTCAAATTCAAGTATAACATCACCCTTATGGATTTCATCACCATCAATATATGTTGTTGAAATATTAATATTAAATGTATCAAGGATATAATGTGCTATATCCATACCTGCAAGAATACCATCTGATTTACAAATTATCTCAGCTTGAGCCCATTTATCTTCTTTAACAAGACTATTTGTTGTAATATCTTCAAAACCAATGTCGTCATAGACATTTTTTATTATTTGTTCATCTTTAAAAATAGACATTATATCATTACCTTTTGTTGTGTTATTAATTATTCATTCTTAGTATATTATTATATATTATTGTAAATATTTTAAAATAACTCATATACTCTTGATTATAAAATTCTATTAATTATTAAAAAGAGTTTAATCTATTTTTTGAATAAATTCTATGTTTTATCTAAATTTTAACCATAAAACTTAAATAAGTTTATTTATATAATTCTTAGTTGGATATTTTAATAGATAAAGAATATTAAACTTAATTAATTCTTCAAAAGAAGTCTTTTGTTAGTATTTAAAGATATAAATAGATATCTAAGTACAATTAAAATAAAAATATTAAATATATTAAGTTTAAGTAAACTTTAATAATGTATGATATATTATATTTTTTAATAAATTAATGTAATTAGAAAATTATGTCTAAGAGTATATAATTTGTATAGTTTTAAAATTTATTTTTAAATATATCTCAAATATGAAAATTAAAGAGTAGTACATTATTTTTATATATTTTAATTTTTTATGATTAAAGAAAATGATAATATGGTTAATAAGAAAATTTTATTTTTCTTAATTATTTTTTTTATATCAATTACAGCTGTTAGTGCAGCAAATGTAACTGATAGTTCTATTCAAAATAGTAACAATTTAACAACGAATAATGATTGTCAGTCACAAGTTATAGAACACAACGAAAGAATAATTAATGAAACAAGTTCAGTACAAACAAATAATGTTGAAAAATCAAGTGTTATTCAAACTTCAAATAGTGAAAATAATTCAGAAGATTATCAAAGTCAAGTTAAATCTAATACTTTAGGAGAGAATACTTCAACTAAAGTTTCTAATAATTTAACAACTAATACAGAGAATAGTAAATCAGTTAATTTAACATCTAATACTAATACTATTAAATCTGTTAATGATACTGCTTCAGATTATTCAGATAATACAACATCTAAGATTTTAAAACAAAATATTACAATAAAAACAAATAACATAACTGCACATGCAGGTGAACAGATATTTATCAATGCTACTGTAAAAACAGTTAATGGAACAAACGTAAACAATGTAAAAGCAGTAGCTAAAATTAATGGTAAAACTATTGCAAATGGGGTAATACAAAATGGAACAGTAAGATTTAATTACACATTACCTTCTTGGCATGCAAAAATATACAATATAACAATTAAAGTTGGAGATACACATACTACAAATAATAATCAGGTAAATAGTACATTATCAATTTATAAATTAAATACTGTAATTACTACTGATAATTTAACATTTGCTCAAAGAGGAAAAAATGTAACTTTAGTAGCACATGTTAATGATAATTTAACAAATACTGTTAATTATAATAAAGTTGCTTTTAAAATAAATGGAAAAACTATTGGTACGGCTAATGTAATTAATGGTACAGCAACAATAAATTATAAAGTACCATCAACAGCTAATGGAATATACAATATAACTATAATTTATGGAGAAAATACATTATATAAATCAGCTGTATCTAATACAAAATTAAAAGTAATAGGCAATAGTATAAATTCATTTACTCAAGAAGATATATTAAAAGCAGCAAATACAGTTAAATTATATAAACAGCTTAATAAAACATTACCTAAATATGTAATGATAAATAATACTAAAGTTAGTATGAGTGATTTATTATATTTAATGTGTCAATCATTAAATTCTAATAGTTCTTTAGTACAAGGTTATTTCAATACACCAACAGTAACTAAAGATAATATGACTAATGGAAAAATATATGAATCTGAATATTTAGCTTTATCTAAAACAATTGTAAACTTCATGTCTAATACAGCTATGGCACCAGGATACACAAATACAAGCTTAGGAACAATTAGTTTTAATTCACTTATAGACTTATATTCAAGAGTATTATCTTATCAGTATAATTATGGTGGATTACCACATTATGTAAGAATGAATAGTACGATAAGTTCAGTAAATTCAAGTTATTTAAATCCATCAGCTAATTGTCAGTCAAATGATTCTAGAATAATCAGTTTAGCTCAAAATTTAACTAATGGTAAAAATACTACTTGGACTAAAGCTGTAGCAATATTTAACTATGTACGAGATAATATAAAATTAATCGATGAATCAAATACAAAATATGGTGCAGTTGGAGCATTAACTAAAAAAGAAGGAACTGACTGTGATAAAACACATTTAGTAATAGCATTATTAAGAGCATCTGGTATTCCAGCTAAGTATGTACAAGGATTATGTAAATTTACATATTCTAATATGACTGTAAATCACATATGGGCTAATGCATATATCAATGGTAAATGGATAACTGCAGATGTTTCATCATATAGAAACTCATTAAATAATACTAAAAATTGTGTAATCATAGGAACAACAAAAGATTATGCTTCTTTACCATTTTAATTAAATTCTATTTTTTTATTTTTTTTAAAATTTATTTAATATATCAAAAAACAATTTGAAACTTTATAATAAATAAAATAATGTAAAATCTTTTTAAAGAATTTTATTAAGGATATATTACATAAATTTAAACAGTATACATATTTTTTATAATAAATTTATACAGGGGTAATATAAATTATTGAATTAACATTTTTAGGTACAGCTTCTGCAATTCCAACAAAAACACGTAATCATGCTTCATTAGTTGTTAAAGTTTCAAATAAAATGTTTCTTTTTGATTGTGGTGAAGGAACACAAAAACAGATAATGCAAGCACATATTAGTCCAATGAAAATAGATGATATTTACATTACACATCTTCATGGGGATCATATATTAGGACTTCCAGGTATGATTCAATCTTTAGCTTTCAGAGGACGTAAAAAACCACTTAATATATATGGACCTAAAGGAATAAGAGATCTTGTAATGCATTCTATGAAAATGGGATTTTACACAATATCTTATCAAATAATAGTACACACAATAACTGAAGATACAGAAGTACTTTATGAACAAGATGATTTTTTAGTTAAAGCTCAAAAAATGGAACATAACGTGATTGATTATGCATATAAAATAGAAGAAAAAAGACAGCCTAAATTTTTAAAAGAAAAAGCAATAAAATTGGGGGTAAAACCAGGACCTATGTTCGGAAAATTACAACATGGTGAATCAGTTATTGTCGAGGATGTTGAAATTAAACCTGAAGAAGTATTAGGTCCAAAAAGAAAAGGAATATCATTTGTATATAGTGGAGATACAATTCCTACAGAACAAATGATATCATTTGCTAAAGAAGTTAATGTACTTGTCCATGAAGCAACATTTGATAAAAAATTAAAAGATAAAGCAGTTGAAAATGGACATAGTATAGCTGAAGATGTAGCTAAACTAGCTAGTAAAGCAAAAGTTGATAAATTAGTACTAACCCATCTTTCAAATAGATATACTGATTCAAAAGTATTATTGGATGAAGCTAAAAAAATATTTGAAAATACAATATATGCTACTGATTTTATGACAGTTGTCATTGAAAATAAAAAAGAAGTTAATGTAATTTATCCAAGTAATAATTAAAATATCTTCATAGAACTGTTTTTTAAAACATAAATGAAATAAAACAAAAAAATAAATAATAGATAAAACTATAAAATAAATTAAAATACTTTAATTAAAATACTTTAAAATTTAATATAATCGAATAATTCAAATAATTTTAATAAAAAACCAGAGGAAATACAATGTCATTATTTAATAAAACTGAAGTTGATACAAGTTTAATACCTTTAATAAATGAAGCAAGAGCTGTTGGAAAAGTTAAAGTGAAAAATATGGGTGAATGTTCTGTTCAAATAACAGATCATGATCTTCTTTTAAAAAAATATGAAGGTGGACAACCATTTGCAGTACCTTTAGAAAGTATTAAATTTGTGAATTTTGATTCTGGAAATTTTTTTGTCGAACCAAAAATTGTTATAAGTACTCAAAATAATCCACTAGAATTACATGGTGTGGATAATAATGATATTGAATTAGAACGTTTTTTTGCTACTTTACGAAATATAACTCGACCTAATCCAAACATGAATAGACCTAATCCAAATCCAAACATGCATCAAGGTATGCCACAACCAAATAGAGGAGTTAATCAAAGGCAAGGTATGCCAATGCCAAATGGACCAAATAATATAAAACCTAATCAACCAATAAATAATAATCAACAACCAATCCCTAATCAACCACAAAATAGGGATCAACCAAATGTTCAAAATAATAATATAGATCCTATTGAAGAAATAAAAAGATATTATCAACTTAAAGAAGATGGTATTTTAACAGAAGAAGAATTTAACAAGAAAAAAGAAGAATTACTTAAACAATAATTTTAATTATTTTTTCATAGTTATAATTTTTTTCTACTTATTTATGCTATGATAAAGTTTAATATATACTATTTTTAATTCTTTTTCATTATTTAAATATATAAACATATAATATCTATTTAATTTATTTATATGTATGGAATAATCTAAATAAAAAGTTAAACTGTTTTTATTTTGAAAATTAAAACATTAATTTATATAATTTTTTTATAACTATTTTAAATACTAGTTTTATAGAATAATTATTATAATAATAATTCATATTAAAAATTAAAAACATAAAGAGTAATAAGAGTTTGTGATATGGAATATCATAAAATAAATAATAATTTAATCATTAATTATAAAACATTAAAATTAGGTGGATAAAAGAATGAATACGCCATGGGTAGAAAAATATAGACCACACACGATAGAAGATATAGTAGGACAAGAACAGATAATAGGAAGATTAAAAAGATATATCGATGAAAATTCAATGCCTAATATAATGTTCACAGGACCTGCAGGAGTAGGAAAAACAACAAGTGCATTAGCATTAGCTAAAGCATTACTTGGAGAATATTGGCAACAAAATTTCTTAGAATTAAATGCTTCTGATGCTAGAGGAATAGATACAGTAAGAAATGAAATAAAAAACTTTTGTAAACTCAAAGCAGTTGGATCACCTTTTAGAATTATATTCCTTGATGAAGTAGATAACATGACTAAAGATGCTCAACAAGCTTTAAGAAGAGAAATGGAGATGTATACTAAAACATCATCATTTATTTTATCATGTAATTATTCATCTAAAATCATAGATCCAATTCAATCAAGATGTGCAATTTTTAGATTTGCACCATTAAAAGCATTTCAAATTATTGAAAGACTTAAATATATCTGTGAAAATGAAGGTATAACTGCAGAAGAATCAGCTCTTGAAAACATAGTATATTTCACACAAGGAGATATGAGACGATCTATAAATATTTTACAAGCATCAACAACAACAGATAAAATGGTAACTGATGAAGCGGTATATGATGTAGTAAGTAAAGCAAAACCAAAAGATGTTCGTAAAATTATAAATAAAGCATTAAATCGTGATTTTATGGGTGCAAGGGATAGTTTACGTGATGTAATGATACTTGAAGGAGTTAGTGGGGATGATTTAATAACTCAAATTTATCAAGAAGTAACACAAATGGCACGTGAAGGAATAATTCCAGAACAAAGTTTCATAAAATTAATGGAATATATGAGTGAATGTGATTATAGAATAAGAGAAGGATCAAATCCAAGGATCCAATTAGAAGCTCTTTTAACTAAATTTTTAATGGTTGAACAGGATGCATAAAATTGAAATGGGTAGAAAAATATGCACCCAAAACTATGGGTGATGTACTAGGAAATGCCAAGACCAGGGTGCAAATAGAGAAATGGGCTGAGGAATGGTCAAATAATAATCCTCAGAAACCATTATTGCTATTAGGACCACCAGGAATAGGAAAAACAACAATAGCCCATTTAATCGGAAAAGAATATTTCTCCGAAACTATAGAAGTCAATGCTAGTGATAAACGATCTTATGATATAATCAAAAGAACAGTAGGAGAAGCATCACAAACTAAAAGTCTTTATGATGTTGGATATAAACTTATCATAATGGATGAAGTTGATGGAATTAATGGGAGAGATGACTCTGGTGGAGTTCGAGCAATAAATGAAACAATTAAAAATACAAAACAGCCATTAATTATGATGGCAAATGATCCATACAGTAAAAGATTAACTACTATTAAATCTAAATGTCAAACAATAAAACTCACTAAAGTACATACAAATACAATTAATGCAACATTAAAAAGAATATGTGCTGAAGAAGGTATAGAGTTTGATATAGAAGCAATAAAACAATTAAGTAAACAGTCAAGTGGAGATTTAAGATCTGCGATCAATGACTTAGAAGCATTATCTAATGGAAAAGAAAAAATAACCATGGATACACTTAAAGTAATCTCACAAAAAGATGCTACGATAAATGTTTTTGATACTGTAAGGACTGTATTGAAAAGTAAGACACCAGCACATGTACTAGATGCAATGAGGGTTGAAGTACAACCTCAATTTTTATTAGAATTATTAGCTGAAAATATACCACGTGAATATGAAAAAACATATGAAATAGCTAGAGCCTATGAAATGATAGCATTAGCAGATTTAAATTTAGGAAGAGCATTCAGAACTCAAAATTATACCTATTGGAAATATGCTTTTTTATTCATGGGCAGAGGAGTAGCCTCAGCTAAAAAAGAAACTTATAAAAAATTTGCAAGATACACAAATTCTTCAGTCTATGGAAAGTTATCTAAAGGTAGAAAAAATAAAACCCTTAAAGAAGCAGTAACTCAAAAAATGAGTAAGCGTTTACATACTTCACCAAAAGAATTAGAAAAACAATTACCATTTTATGAAGAAATGTTTAAAGATAATGAACAAGCATATGATTTAAAAGAATATTTTAAATTAGATGATAATGAAGTTAAATTATTTAGATCTAGGAAAATACCTGTTTCTGTAGAGAAAAAACGAATTAAAGAATTAAAAAAACAACAAGAACTTGAAGAAAAGGAAATTCAAAAACAAAAGGAAGAACAAGAAAAAATATCTTCTAAAAAAGAAATTATCAAAGAAGAGATACCAGTTACTTCAACTAAAAAAGAAAAAAGTGGTAATGATAAGAAAATAGAAGATACAACTAGTAATAATCAAGAAAACAAATTAACTAAAGAAACTATTATTAAAAAGGTTAAAAAACAAGAAACTACTGAAACAAAGAAAGAATTAAATAAACAAAAAGATACTAAAAATAAAGAAGAAAAAATTGACAAGGATAATGAATTAGAAGATATAACTAGTAATAATCAAGAAAAGAAATTAACCAAAGAAAGTAAAAGTAAAAAGGTTAAAAAACAAGAAAAGAAAGAAACTACTGAAACAGAGAAAAAAGAAAAGAAATCAAAACAAACAACATTATTTGATTTCTAATTTTTTAAATTTTCCTACTATTTTTATATTTTTTTAGCATTAAATATATAAACTCTGAAGATATCTTAAAAAATTATACTTTATCTGAATCAGATAAATTAGAAAAATAAAAGAAATGTATAACTGATTAAACATTATAATGTTATGAAGTAGCAGTTGTAATGTTATATAAATTTAGTTATAAGAATGAGTAATAATTGTCCTAGAAGAACTCTGGAAACAAGTAAGATTATATTTGATTGGTTTTTAAGAGTTTAATAAATATTTATTACATAAAGAATTGATTCTTTTTTAACTTATTTTTTTTTGATTATTTGCAAGTTAATAATCTAATAAAAATAAATATAATAAATAAGGTAAAAAATTTTAAGGAAGAATGATTTTATAATGTTTTTTTATGCAGATAATATGATGAAGTATGCTTTTGCTAAAGATATAACTGATGAAGATATTGAAGAAGGTCATGCTATCATGGGAATTCCTTTTGATAGTACTACTAGTTATAAGGCTGGGTCTCGTTATGGACCTAAAGCTATTCGAGAAGCATCTTATAATTTTGAATCATATAATATGGTATTTGATACATTTTTAACAGCTAATTGTTATGATATTGGTGATGTTCAAGTTAATAATGGTAATTATAAGTCAACAAATGAAATGATTAAAGATACTGTTTTATCTTTACTTAATATGGGTTTAAAACCAATTTCTATAGGTGGTGAACATACTATTACGAATGGAGTTTTAGATGCAATTAAAGAATTTGATCCAGATTTATATAGTAACATGACCATTGTTGTTTTTGATGCTCATTTTGATATGAGGAATAAATATCTAGATGAAAAATATTCTCATGCTACTGTATCTAGACGTGTATATGAGTTAGAACCTTTAAATATGTTACAGTTAGGTATGAGATCTGCTGAATTTGATGAGCTTGATTTCGTTAAAAAGCAGGATAATATTAAATATTTTACAAGTCATGAAATACAAGATAATAAAGAAGAAGTATTGAACTATATAGAATCAATAAATAATCCAATATATATAAGTGTTGATATAGATGTTTTAGATCCAGCTTATGCACCAAGTGTTGGAACACCTGCACCAAATGGTATAACACCTCGTGATTTAGAAGATATTTTTCAATTATTAGCTACAAAAGATACAGTTGGTTTAGATGTAGTGGAAGTATCTTCAGATACAATTGGAGATCCAACAAGTATCAATGCAGCAAAAGTGATATATGATTATTTATGTTTACAAGATTAAAAAATATAAAAAAATTAAAAAGAATAGAAAAAGAAATTATATAATAGAACTTATAAAATTATTTTTATAAAAATAAAAGATTATTTGATTTAAGTAATATAAATTTTAGAGATGAATTAAGAAATGTTTCCAATAACAAGAATGAGAAGAATGCGTAAAACTCCTGAAATAAGACGTATGTTTGAAGAATCTTCAGTAGATATGAGTGACTTAATTTACCCATTATATATTAAAGAAGATCAACCTGATGGTGAACCAGCAGAAATAAGTACAATGCCTGGTCAATATAGATATTCTGTAGATGATGCTGTTGATTTTGCATCACTTCTTGAAGATAATGGATTAACTTCAGTACTCTTATTTGGAATACCTGAACATAAAGATGAAGTAGGTAGTAGTGCATATGATAAAAATGGTATAATTCAACAAACAATCAGAAAAATTAAAGAACAAACCGATTTAGTAGTAATGGGTGATGTTTGTATGTGTGAATATACTAGTCATGGACATTGTGGTATAATAAATGATGAATATGTTTTAAATGATGAAACATTAAAATATCTATCAAAAATTGCAGTAAGTTATGCTGAAGCAGGTGTAGATATGGTTGCACCTAGTGATATGATGGATGGAAGAGTACTTGCTATGCGTAAAGGATTAGATGAAAATGGATATATTGATACTCCAATAATATCTTATGCAGCTAAATATGCTTCTTCATTCTATGCACCATTCAGAGAAGCAGCTCAATCAGCTCCTAGTTTTGGAGATCGTAAATCTTATCAAATGGATCCAGCAAATTTTAACGAAGCAATACGAGAAGTAGCATTAGATATAGAAGAAGGTGCTGATGGAATAATTGTAAAACCTGCAATGTCTTATCTTGATATATTATATGAAGTTAAACAAAAATTTAAAATGCCAACAATAGCTTACCAAGTAAGTGGAGAATATTCTATGTTACTAGCAGGTATAGAAAAAGGATATTTAACAGAAGCATCTATTTATGAATCATTATTATCTATGAAACGTGCTGGTGCTGATATGATTATAAGTTATTTTGTACCTCAATTAATGGATATGGAATAATTTCATATCTTACTTATTTACTTTTTCTTGATATTTTATTAATTTTACAATTATATTTTCATAGTCCGATTTTTATTATATATTTTTAGTAATTTTTTCATAAAAAAATGATATATTAATTATAGATTATTTACATAAATTTAATTAAGAATAAATTATTAGTAATTTAGATATTTTAATTTGGAAATTATTTTTTAATAGAATATTTTATTTAATTTTTAAACTAATACTAATTATTTCTATATGTTAAATAGTAAAGTTACTATTGATATAATATGGAGGAAATTAAAGTCACATGATGCTAACAAATCAAGATATTGGTAAATTGGGTGAGATTGCTACTTTATTAGAGGTTAGTGGTTATCCAAAGCCAGGTAATGTTCATAGAACACAGAATTTTAATGATATGACTTTTGAAGATTTTTTAATTAGTAGTGTTTTTATTCGTGAAAATTTAGAAAATGCTGCAATTAAAGGTTCTAAATATTATCCAAATCTTCTTAATGAAATTGGTCTTGGACAATTTATTTTAAATACTGTAGAAGAAACTCATAAATGGACCAATACTAATACAAATTTAGGTATTGCTATGTTATTTGTACCAATTGCAGCTGCAGCTGGTGCTTTAAATCATGATAGTTCTATTAAAAATTTACCAAATACAGTAGATATAATGATTAAAAATAGTCAACCTAATGATTGCATAGCGTTAGTAAAAGCTATTGTTTTATCAAAAGCTGGTGGTATGGAAAATAAAACTACTAGCTATGATGTAAATAATAAAAGCACTGTTGATGAAATTATTGATAATCATATTAATTTATATGATATTCTTAAAATGTCCTCTAAATATGACAGAATTTCTTATGAATTAATTAATAAGTTACCTGTTGTGTCTGGTCTTGGATGTCCTACTTATATTGAATTAGATGAGGATTATCCTAGAAACGATGTTACACTAGAAACTTATCTTACTATTTTAGCTTTTACTCCTGACACATTAATTTCACGTAAATATGGTGAAAATGTAGCGTTAACTGTATCAAAAAAAGCAAGAAAAATAATTGAAGAAACAGAAATAACCTCAAATAAAAGATTAGAAGCATTAAAAGATTTTGATAAATATTTACGTAATAATAATTTTAATCCTGGTACAACAGCAGATTTTACTGCTGCATCAATTTTTTTAGGATTATTAGAGAAACATTCTGGAGAAACTGTTAAAGATATTATCACTTATTAATTTTTATTATTTTACAAAAAATATTGGTGGTGGAGGAGAATATATGATAGATAAAATAATTAATGAATTGCACATTTATGAAAAGAAATTTTTAGATGCACTAGACAAAAATGAAGATGCGACACCTGAAGAAATAGCAGAAATGGAAAATATGGATATAAAAGCTGTAATGAGTGCAGCAGGAATGTTATCCTCTAAAGATATAATAACTGTAAATAAAAAGTCAAATGACAAAATAAGCTTATCTGATGAAGGAAAACATTATGCTAAAGAAGGTTTACCTGAGCTTAAAATATTAAAAACATTACAAGAATTATCCAAAGGAAAAAATAAGGAATATCCAATGAATCAAATAGCTGATAAAGCGGGTATTGATAAAAAACAAACAAATATTGCTATTGGATGGTTAATGCGTAATAAATGGGCAAAATTGAATAAAGGTCAAATGGGAATAAATGACATTAAACAAAAAGTGGATATAGATTCATTACCTGAAGTAAATTTACTTAAATTAATTTCAGAAAAAGGCTCATTACCTGAAACAGATATACCTACTGAGTATAATAAAGTATTAAATGAATTTAAAAAGAGAAAAGGAATTTTATCTATCAAAACAACTCAAAGTTTTAATTTTAAATTAAATGATTTAGGTCATGAAATACTCAAAAAAGGTATTAAAATACAAGATGAAGCAACACAACTTACACATGAACAGCTAAAAACAGGGCAATGGAAAAATTTACATTATAGAGGTTATGATATAACTGCTTCTACACCAAAAAATTATCCTGGTAAAATACATCCATTACAACAAACAATAGAAGAAATAAGAGAAATATTCTTGGATATGGGATTTTATGAAGATAGAGGAACAATTTTAGAGTCCGCTTTTTGGAATTTTGATATGTTATTCCAACCACAAGATCATGCAGCTCGTGAAATGCAAGATACATTTTATGTAAGTAATCCTTCTAAGGCAAAATTACCAAGTCAAGAATTAGTAGATAAAACTAAAGCAGAACATGAGCATGGTGGAAATACTGGTTCTGATGGATGGAATTACACGTGGGATGAGGATGTGGCAAAACAAATTATATTAAGAACACATACTACTGGATTATCTGTAAGACATTTATCAAAAAATGAGCCACCACTTAAAATGTTTTCTGTAGGAAGAGTATTCAGAAGAGAAACAATTAATTATAAACATCTACCTGAATTCCATCAAGTAGAAGGAATTATAGCAGATGAAGATTTAAGTTTCAAATCATTGTTAGGAACATTAAAAGAATTCTATAAAAAATTAGGATTTAAAGTACGTTTTAGACCTGCTTATTTCCCATATACTTATTTATCAACAGAATGTGAAATTTATGTTCCTGAAAAGAAAAGCTGGATGGAACTTGGTGGATCTGGAATGTTTAGACCTGAAGTATTAGAACCTTTAGATATTAAAACACCAGTAGCTGCATTTGGTATAGGAATAGAAAGACTTGCAATGATGAGATATGGTATAGATGATATTAGAATGTTATATAAAAGTGATATTGGTTGGTTAAGAAATCTCCCAATAACTAAAAATACTAAATCATTTTAATAATATTAGTTTAATAAAAAAGGGGTGACTAATTATGCCAATAAATAATTTAGAATCTAATCTTGAGGCTATAACAAATACTATAGCAATGCTTGAAAAAGAAAATAAAGATGAAAATAAAGATAAAATAGAAAGTCTTAAAAAAGAAAGGGAATTAATACTAAAAGAATTAAGAATTTCTTTATAAAATTTTAACATCACCTCCACTTTAATATTTACTTTTCTTTTTTTCTAAAAGAAATATTAAATTACAATAAAATAAAGGAAATAGATAACTATGGAATTATTAGTAAGTGCTATAAACCTAAAAGAAGCTAAAGAAGCTAAATTAGGTGGGGCAGATATATTAGATGTAAAAAATCCAAAGGAAGGCTCATTAGGTGCAAATTTTCCATGGATAATTAAAGAGATAAGTGATTATGCTAAAAATGATTTGTTAATAAGTGCTACAATTGGTGATGTTCCTTATAAACCTGGAACAGTATCTTTAGCAGCTCTTGGAAGTGCAATATCTGGATCTAATTATGTTAAAGTTGGTTTATATGGACCAAAAAATTATGATGAAGCATTAGAGGTAATGAAAGCAGTAGTTAAAACAATAAAAGATTATGATCCTAATACAATAGTTGTTACTTGTGGTTATGCTGATGCAAAAAATATAGGTTCTGTTACACCTGAAGATATACCTAAAGTAGCATATGATAGTGGATCTGATGTCGCAATGTTAGATACATATACAAAAGATGGACACACATTAAAAGATCATATATCTAAAGAAGAATTAATTAAATTTACAACTGAAAGTCATGAACATGATCTAAAAGTAGCTCTTGCAGGATCTGTAACTATGGATGATGTTGATTTTCTTGAAGATATCAATTGTGATATAATGGGTGTAAGAGGTTGTGTTTGTACTGGTGGGGATAGAAACACCGGTACTATAGATCGTACATTAGTACGTAATTTAAAGGATAAAATTTAATAGGATATTAAAACAAAAGTATATACTAATAAAAAAATTTTTTAGTAAGAATTATTCAAAAGTTTGGTTTATACTTATTAAAAAAAATGAAGACATATTTTAATAATAAATTATAAGGGGTTTAATATGAGTAATTATATGGATAAATTAAATAAAGCAGAAAAAACATACACATTTGACGATTTTTTAATAAAACCTGGATTATCTAGTATACAACCAAAAGATGTTGAATTAAATACACAAGTGTCAACAAATTATAAACTTAATATACCACTTGTAAGTTCAGCAATGGATACAGTAACTGAATCTAGAATGGCAATAGCATTAGCTCAAGAGGGTGGACTTGGAGTAATACATAGGAACATGACTATTGAAGAAGAAGTAAATGAAGTACATAAAGTAAAATATGCTAATGAATTAACTGTTAAAGATGTAATAACTATATCACCTGAATCCACAGTATCTGATGCACAAGAAATAATGGATTTGGAAGAAATTAGTGGATTACCTGTTGTAACTGATGAAGATACTGTTATTGGTATAATTAGTCGTAGGGATATAAAACCATTATTAACTACTAAATCTCATCGTAAAATCTCTGAAGTAATGACAGAAGATGTTTTAACAATATCTGAATTTACTGGTACTGATGAAGCATTAGATATTGCTTATGAAAATAAAGTAGAAAGATTACCAGTAGTATCTGATGAAAATAAACTTGTAGGTATTGTAACTATGAAAGATATTTTAGATTGTAAAAAATATCCTAATGCAGTACGTGACAAAAATGGTAGATATTTAGTAGCAGCTGCATGTGGTCCATTTGATATGGATCGAGCTATGGCATTAGATGATGCTGGGGCTGATATAATTGCTATTGATAGTGCACATGGACATAAAACTGATATAATAGAATCTGCACGTAATATGAATAAAAATATTAATGCTGATTTATTATTAGGTAATATAGCAACTAGGGAAGCAGCTGAAGATGTCTTAAAAGCAGAAATTGATGGAATCAAAGTAGGCATAGGACCTGGATCTATATGTACCACTCGTATTGTTGCTGGTGTTGGAGTACCACAACTAAGTGCAGTAGCAAGTGTTTCTGATGTTGCAAAAGATTATGGTATTCCTGTAATAGCTGATGGCGGACTTAGATATTCTGGTGACCTTGCAAAAGCATTAGCTGTAGGAGCAAATGCTGTAATGCTTGGAAGTCTTTTAGCAGGTACTCGTGAATCACCTGGAGAAACTACAGTTATGAATGGACGCAAATATAAACAGTATCGTGGTATGGGATCATTAGGTGCAATGACTGGTGGTGTTGGAGCTGGTATGGATAGATATTTCCAAAACAATGGTGGAAATATGAAACATACAAAATTAGTACCTGAAGGTATAGAAGGTGTTGTACCATATAAAGGACCGGTATCTCAAATTACTTTCCAATTAGCAGGTGGTCTTAAATCATCAATGGGATACTGTGGAGCTAAAACCATAGATGAAATGCACGAAAAAGCATTATTAGTTAGAATAACAGGTAATGGTATGTCTGAAAGTCATCCTCATGATATAACAATTACAAATGAAAGTCCTAACTATCATCCACGTGACTAAAATAAGTAAATATATTAAACCCTAATATATTTTTTAAGTATTTTTTTTTAAAAATAGTAGTTTAAATTTTTAAATTCTTTTTTTTAATAATGATTTGTAGTACTCTCTTAAATATTAAAAGAGAGGAATATATTAATATTAATGTTGACTCTTTCTTTTTATTGTAACTGTTTGTGGTTGTCTACCATTTTCTAATACAAATTTATTGACTTGTTCTATTGTTTCAATATACTCATTTTTATATACTGTAACACCATCTATATCAATAGATTCAGGTAAGGATCCTTCTTTTTCATTTATTTTTAAAAGTCTTTTAATGAAAAGTCTATATTCCTCATTGGTCATACTTTTTTTACTTTCTTTTATAGATTTCATTTTCATCAACTTTATTATTTAATTAATTATATTATTGTATTATGTAGGTAATGATAAATAATTCTCTATTTTAATATTTTTAGCTTTCTCTCTATTTTCTTGAGACATATATAATGCAAGATCTGAGTAATTATATTGGGCTTTTATCAAGGAATTAACTATTGTTGATACTTCTTTTATAGGTTTTAAACCTTCACATGTCTTGACTTGTATACTCATTTCTTTGTATGAAAGTCCTTCTGGTCTATCAATGATAACCTCTTGTGGAGTTATATCTAATTTATTTGCTATTGCTTCTTCAGCTTCATTGATAGATTTTTTATCTATTTTAAATATTTCTTCAGGATTTTCTATTTCAGATAAATTAATTGTATCAATCTTTTTATATAAATGTCTTGTATCTATTGCATTTATGATTTGTTTTGGTAATCCTTCAGTATATCTAGCCATATGAATTAATTCATTTTCATCTAATGTTTTTAATTCTTCTTCTTTTACAACACCTTTATCCAGTAAAGATTTTAAACAAATTCTGAACATTCCATTTACAATACGGGTAGTATGATGTTGATAAACACTAGGATACATGAAGTATCTAGCAAGGAGAGTTGATTCTGCAGCTTGTACTCCTTTAGGTGTTAATACAAGATTATCATCATCAAACACAAGTGTATATATTAATCTTTCTGTATCAATAACACCATATGCTACTCCGGTATAATATGAATCTCTTTTAAGATAATCCATACGATCTACATCTAAATCACCAGATATTATTTTACCATAAGGTTTTTTTCCGGTAATAATGTCTATAACTTCTTTAGTAGTGAATTTTTCATTAATTATATCAGTAATACTAGAATGTTTGATTATTTCTTTTGAAATATCTTCATGTTTATGTTTTAATACTCTTTCAGATACATGTGAAAAAGGTGCATGACCAATATCATGTAATAATGCAGATACTCTTATTAATTCTATTGTATCTTTATCTAACTCTAACCTTTCTGATAATTTATTAGCAAGATATGAAGTACCTATAGAATGTTCAAATCTGGTGTGATTAGCACCAGGATAAATTAAGTTAGTAAAACCTAATTGTTTTATACGTCGTAATCTTTGCATTTCTATTGTATCTATTACTTTTAATTCATAATCTGTAAGATGTAAATCTCCATGAATACTATCTCTTATAAATCCCATAAGAACACCCCCCTTAATTAGTAATTAATTAAGGAAAAAATATTAACTTTTATACAAGCTCACTAACTTCTTTCTTATTTAATTGCTTTAAACGTTCGACACCTTTAATTTCATTTATTACTTTGATTACTGAGTTTGGAACTAATTTTTCCCATTTACTATTCTCTAACATTCTTTTTCTGACTTCTGTACCAGAATATATTTCTCTATTAAATAGAGGTGGGTTAATCACAGGATAATTATTTTCTTCAAATAATTGTTGAACTAATGAATTACCTGAATATACCCTACAAAAAGGTGGAGTTAACATTTTAACATGTCCTACCCATAATGAATTACAGGTAATATCTTCTAAAGGTATGATATAGTACCGTGAAGGATCAATGTTATACTCAGTTAATGCTTTTGATAACATTAATATTCGTTCTCCTCCTGTAAATGGGTTAGATATAGTGTGGCTTTTTTCAGCACTTCCTATTCCAATAATAATCTCATCAACTTCTTTTAATGTTTCTTTAATAACACTTATATGACCAAGATGTATGGGTTGCATTCTTCCAATTAATAATCCGCGTTTCTCATTCATATTACTATTCACACCAATTTCTTAAATTTAAATTCTATTAAATAATCTCATTAAATATTTATCTTATAAAATAATATATGTTCTTCTCTTTATAACTCTATTGCTCTTTTTTGATATTTTCAACCAAAAAATTAGAAGAAAATAGTAAACCTATTTTGTTATATATGAAAAAATGACAATAAAATTAGAAAATGAATAATTAATAATTATTTTTTAAATAAAAAAAATTATTTTTCATTAAACTATTTTTTAAAAGAAAAATGTTATTATTAATCTTTGATATATTATATAAATGAAGTTAGATAGTAAAGAATGAAATTTAATATATATTAAAGAATACTTTTAGTAATAATATAATTTATAATCTCCAATAAAACATATTTTTAATTTAAATAATTCTAAATATTTAACAAGGACGTAATTAAATGATAAAAGTTGAGAACTTAACAAAAATATATAAATTAAACAATAGTAATAATAAAATTCGAGCTTTGAATAATGTAAGTTTTGAAATAAAAGATAATGAAATATATGGGATTATGGGAATTAGTGGCTCTGGAAAATCAAGTATACTTCGAATATTAAGAGGTGTGGAACCTTTTGATGAAGGAAAAATTATCATAGATGATATTACAATTACTCCTAAAAATTATAATAATTATGCTAATACTCTAAAGGAAAAAACTGCAATCCATTTACAAAGATCATTCGGTTTATGGTCTGAAACAGCAGCAGATAATGTTATACGTAAGTTATATGGGCTTGAACATTCTGATGAATCTTTAGCTAATATGGATGAAATTAGAGATCAATATATGGATAAAGCATTAGATATTTTAGAAACTGTTGGATTAAAAGATAAAGCAGATCATTTTGCATTAGTTTTAAGTGGTGGGGAAAAACAAAGATTAGTACTGGCTAGACAATTAGCTAAAAAACCAGAAATATTATTACTTGATGAACCAGCAACAATGTCAAGTCCAAAAGTAAGAAAAGAAATATTAGATACCATAAAAAGGATAAATGAAAAATATAATACTACTATAATATTGGTATCACATCAACCAGAAATACAAAAATATTTGGCTGATAAGATAATGCTTTTATTTAATGGTGAAGTAAAAGAAATTGGTGAACCAGATACAATAATTAATAAATTTTTAGAAGAAGAAGAACCTATTAGGCCAATAGTTGATCTTCCACGAGATGAACCAATAATAAAAGTAGAAAATATTAATAGAGATTTCTATTTATTTAATGGCGGACATGTATTAACAATAAGTGATGTATCGTTTAATGTGAATAAAGGTGAAATATTATCTATTATTGGACCAACAGGATCTGGTAAAACGGAAATATTAAGAATGATAGCTGGTTTCGAAGAGCCTGATTCTGGAACAATAGAGATTTTAACCAATAATAAATGGATAAAAATGAATGATTATGGTGAAAACCGTATGAATGTACGTAAAAATATGGGTTTTATGCATCAAGAATTTGCACTAACTCCACATACACCAGTTATTACACAAATAGGATCAAAATTAGCACCTAAAATGGATGAAGTATATAAGAATGCACAAAATAAAGCTGAAGAATTAGGATTATCTTCTGAAGCTCTTGATGCATTATATCAACTAACAGATTTATCAAAAAATGAAGCAATAATGAAATTACAAAAAGTTAATTTAGGACCTGAAATACTTGATATATTATTCCCTACATTATCTGAAACAGAAGTATTAAGTTATTCAGAACCAGTATTTGATGCATTAGATCTTCCTATACCATTACTAAATAGACAATTTGTAGAATTATCCGGAGGTCAAAAAGTAAGAGTTGCTATTGCAGCAGTACTTGCATCTAATCCTGATATTTTAATTCTAGATGAACCATTTGGAGATTTAGATCCAGTTACTCTTAGAACTGTAGCAAATTCTCTTAAAAAGATTAATGAAGAATTAGGTATAACTATAATAATTGTAAGTCATACTATGGAATTTGTAAAAGAAGTATCAACAAGAACAATATTAATAAATAAAGGAAAACTCATAGCAGAAGGAGATCCTGGAAAAATTACTGAAAAATTTTTAATAGAAGAATCTGAAGGAGAATAAATATAATGTTTGAAATAATACTCGTACCTACTGATGGTTCTGATTTGGCAAATAAAGCAGCTGAAACAGCAATTGATTTAGCAAAATCACTTAATGCTTCTGTAATAGCATTACATGTGATTGATCAACAACTAATTCAACCTTATGAAATATTAGAAGAACAAGGGAAAAAATTTTTAAACAGAATTAAGGATATTGCTGATGAAAAAAAGGTAGAATGCCGTAAAGAATTAATATATGGTCATCCTAAAAATGATATTAAAACTATTGCAATTAAAAGTGGAGCTGATCTTATTGTAATGGGTACTAAAGGTGAAACTGGTTTAACTGGTACTGTTATGGGAAGTTTAGCACAACGAACTTTAAGAACAGTTAATCTTCCAATAATGTTTATTAAATAAACATTTCTTTTTCTATTTTTTTAAGTGCGACAAGCAATTGTCTTTAGATTAATATGTCAGTACA
>CAYNSJ010000032.1:0-26757 GCA_964399835.1 uncultured Methanobacteriaceae archaeon
AAAGTAATAGTAATAAAATTAGGAAATAATAATGAATTATTAAATAAGAAATAATTTAAAAATAAATAATTTAATAAAATATTTATTAATGATTTTCTAAATTAACCCAAACATGGTACATTCTTTGGAATACAGTAAAATAAGATAATACTGTTAATATTCCAATGAAAATTGACATCATATTTTGAGATCCACCGAAAGCAGCAGATAATAATGCACCTATTACAATGATGAGTAATCTTTCAGCTCTTTCAGCAATTCCAATATCACATCGTATACCCTCACTTTCAGCACGTGAACGGATATAACTCACTGTTAATGATGAATGAATAGCTAAAGCACCGAGGATTGGGTTAATAATTCCACTATACATTATTCCTATAAGTATAGCACCATCAGCAAAACGATCACAGGTAGAATCAAGAAATCCTCCGAATTTAGTTTTACGATTTTGTGTTCGTGCAATAGCACCATCAATCATATCACAAAATCCACTAATAATTATAAATATTGCCCCTGCAACTAGATTTCCAGATGCAAAAAGTACTCCTGCAAAGATACTTAATAGTAATCCTATAATTGTAACGATATCAGGATTGATATGTACTTTTTTAGCTAGTTTACTAGTTATCCGATTAGTTTGTGGTCGTAATTTATTTAGCATGATATAATATTTATACTGTAGGTTATATATAATTATAATTAAATAAAAAAATTAATTGATAAAATGCTACTAAAAAATCCAACGAATAAAGAATTAAGGTATGCAATGGATGAACTGAAAAAAGGAAACTTAATAGTCTATCCTACAGATACAATATATGGTATTGCAGCAAATATAGAAAAAGATGAGGCAATCAAAAAAGTTTATGAAACTAAAAAACGATTGAGAAATAAACCATTATCTGTATGTGTACATGATATTAAACAAATTAAAGGTTTAGCATATGTTAATGATAATATAGAAGATATAATTGACATTTTATTACCTGGTTCATATACATTATTACTTAAAAAGTTAGATACAACTTCAAATTTATTAACAGCTAAAACAGATAAAATAGGAATAAGAATTCCTGATAGTTCAATAACAAATTATTTAACAAAAGAATTTCCTATAACAACTACAAGTGCTAATATTTCTGAAGAAAAAACTCCTAATAATATATCTATGATACAAAAACAATTAAAAGATAATATTTCATTATACATAGATATTGGGACAATAAAACATAATCTGCCTTCAACAATAATAGATTTAACTAAAAATAAACCATTAATAATAAGGAAAGGGCAGTATGATAAACAATTACTTGAAAAAATAATAAAAATGGAATTATATTAAAAAGATTAATAATTAACAAAATTAATAAGATTAATAAAAGGTGTACTAAATGTCAATAAAAGATAAACATGGAAATGAAATTGATAAAGGATCATATATAATTTATACAAAAACAGGTACAATTGGTGAAGTGTTAGACACTAAAATTGATGAAACAGGTTCATGGGCTTTAATGAAACGTGGTGAATTAAGTCGATTATGGTATAAATCTAATGTTATAGAACTCACTGATGAAAAACATGCTACAGATCTAAAAGAAGAAAGAAACAAAGAACAATCTGTACAGGATATAAAAGATAAAATAGACAGGGTCAAAAATGCTAAAATGAGTATGGATGATGCTGTAGGTGGAGGATAAAAAAATAAAATATTTATTTAAATAACCTCCTTAAACTACTTTTTAATCAAATTTTATATCATCGTATTTTTTAAGTTTATTTAATTCTTTATTTAGTTTATGATCGGCTAATTTATCTTTACGATCCAATTTATTATTTAAATCATAGATTTTATTATCCATTTTATGATAACTTTTATTGTATTTACTTTGAATTTTGGAGTCTAAACCATCATATTTGTCTGATACAAAATTACGATATTTCTCACCTATTCTTGTATCTACTAGATATTCATTAATATCAGTATATCTTTCTTTTTTCGAAAGTTCGTTGACTTCTTTAACTCGTTTATCAACTAGTTTGTCGTGGATTTCTTGTTTTTCTTTAAGAATTTTATCAATAGGATCTTCTTTAGATTTAGACATAGTTACCCCTCTGTTTTTTTTATTTATTCAGAGACATTCTTTTGCAATACAATATTTACATATTGCTTTATTATTGTTTACATGGTATTTTTTTATAGGGCAATAATAATTTTCTCCATCATCATAAATACTGATTCTTCCAGGGAATACCGTTCCTGAAAGATGTACTGGTTCATGAAGGACGTATGTAGCGTAAATTACTATTATTTTAAGTATATATGATATTTTATCTTCATACTTACTTGATAAATTTTTTATTTCTTCACTTTGTCTTTTTGTTATATTGCCTTTATAGTTGTTATTGTCATTTTTTAAATTATTGAATCTATTAATAATTACTTTAAGAACAGATTCTTTGTACTGTTTTTTATATTCTCTTGGTAAATATTTAACTTCGTCATTAAAATGATAAGATAATTCATATAAATCTTTAATATTAGTTTTTATTATTTCATTTTTTAATAAATCACGTAATTCCATAATTGACATATTTTCATAAGTTTCTATCATATTCTTTTATTCCTTGCTTTTATAAAAATCTTTAATACTTTCTGCAGTTACTTTTCCAATACCATCAATACGTGTTAATTTATCAACAGGAACATTTGATAAATCTGAACCAAAAACATCTACAAGACTACGTGCACGTTGGCGTCCTAGTCTTTTTATACTGATGACTAATGGTAATAATTCTTCTTTTACTCCATAATATAATCTAGAACTGAGTTTATCTACATCATTAAGGAATTTATAATTACCTAATGTATCACTTATATTATAATAAAATTTTATAATATTTGAAGCTTCATAAGCTGCACGTCGGGTAGATGCAGCATAAACTTTTAAATGATTTTCAATTTCATTTTCTTTATGTTCATTTATCCATTCTATGAGGCTTGCTGCCGTAGCTTCATTATTAGTTACATAACTTACAAATACACCATGTGTACTAAGTACTTCTTTGATATCATCCTTATTTGCTCTAAATTTTGTATTAATGCGGGGCATATCTGAAGTTTTTGAAACTTCATATATAAGTGATGCTGGATTAAATTCATCACCCATCATATTACTGTAATCTTTAAGTTTTACAGCAGTTTTTACAGCATAATTGCTACGTGATATAAGAGTACCTAATGGTGTGGTTTGTAATCCTGATGGTGTTACTCGTATTATACCATTTTGTATAAGATATTCTAGTGCTGATGAAATTTCATATTTAATTGTTTCATCAGATAAGCCAAAGCTCATAGTATTATAAGTATGTGCTATTTGGAATCCATAAAATGTTTTATTAAAGAAATCTAGTAATTCTTCAATATTTTTTGCAAAACCACTTGATATTTGGGTTATTATTTGTTTTAACACAGCATCATCATTATCTATTAATTTAGAGTTTGTTACTTCTATTTCTCCATTAACATAGTATTCTTCTAAGTTAAATGCTTCATCATATGTTTTAGCTAATAAATAAGAATATCCTTCAGTATCAAATCCAGGTCTTCCAGCACGTCCAGACATCTGTTCATAATCAAATACAGGGATGTTTGTCTGACCTTGATCTGTCCAACGAGTATAATCTCGTATAACTACATTTTTTGATGGTAAATTTACACCATACATTAAACTTGGTGTAGCAGTGATCATTAAGAGATTTCCTTTTATAAATTCTTCTTCAATGATCTCTTTTTGTTTATCAAATAGTCCTGCATGATGGAATGCAATACCATTTTTTATACAATCGGCTAATTTATAACAAACTTCAGTAGGTAATGAGTTACGTCTTTTAGGAACTTCTAATATCTCTTCAGATATAGTTTTAAATATCTCTTTTCTTTGATCAGGTATATGTTTAGATATTTTTTTAGACATGTTCTGTGCTAATGATTCGGTAAATCGTCTAGTAGATACGAATGTAAGCATTTGTGATGAATCATTTATTGAATCATTTAAAATTTTAAATACTATGTTATTTTTATCTTTAGTATTGAATTCTTCAGCACATAATACTTCTTTATGTAAAGGTACTGGTCTGTAATCATGTGTTACTACTTCTGCTTCTAGCCAGTGTGACATTTCTTCCATATTTTGTAATGTTGCAGATAATGCTATTATTCTTATCCCTTTATTATGCTCTTTGATTCTTGTTATTGCACATTCTATTGTTGGTCCGCGACTATAATCTCCAATCATATGAAATTCATCAATTATTACTAAATCTATTTCTTTTAATGTGTTTAATGAAAATCTTGTTAAAGCATCAAATGATTCAAAGACCATTACTGCTATGTCGGCACTTCTAGGATGTTTACCCACTTTAAATCCAAATTCTTCAAATACTTTGAATTCTTTATACTTCTCATTTTGTAAAGATATGAGAGGTACTGCATAAACTACTTTACCCCCTTTTAAAAGTACTTGTAGTGCTGCTAAAACTCCAAGTATGGTTTTTCCACTTGCAGTAGGTATGGATATTATATAGTTATCCTCTTTTTCAAGGTATCCTGACTCTATCACTGCTTTTTGAGCTGGATTAAAATCCTCTATGTATGGATAACATTTTTTTATTATGGTTTGAATATTAGGATCTAAAGTATTCAAGAATTTTGCACACTCCAATTTAGTTATTTTTTTATTTTTTAGATTCCATTTTTTGACTGTCAAGAGGTTGTGTTATATAATCATTTTTATAAAATAAAATTCTCCTTTTTTTAAAAAAAGAAGTCTTTTAAAATATAAAAAGAATAACTTTCTTTAGGGTATTACAACCTCATCAATTAATATATAGGTACATTCTTATCGTTTAATCTTTTTGTTATTATTGTGAATATTAATATTAGTTATCATTGTTTATATATGGAATTTTCATTTCTGAATAATTTTTAATTATAAATTCACGAGCAAGTTTACCCATATGGTTTCGTTTATTTTTATTTAATATTAATTCATCAATAGCTTCAGATAATTTTTCAGGATTTTTTGGAGGTACTATTCTACCATTTTTATTGTTTTTTATAACTTCACGTATATTCCCTGTATCTGTAGATATAAGTGGTTTTCCACAGGACATACTTTCTAATGCTACAATGCTTGCTCCTTCACTAATTGAAGGTAATACTATTATATCAGATAATGGTAGAACTTTAGAAGGAGTATTAGTTTTACCCATAAGATAAGTATCTTTTAAATTATATTCTATAATCATACTTTGAAGTTTTTCTTTTTCAGAGCCATCTCCATATATAAGTAAAGTATAATCTGTTTTAGATAATTGTTTTGCTTTTAATAAGTATGTTAATCCTTTTTGTTTTACAAGATTGCCTATAAAAATTACAAATGGATGTTTATATTTATATTCTAGTTCATTTTTACTATGGGGATCTAAAGGTTGAAATTTATTTATATTAACAGTATTTGGTGTAACTATTGATTTTTCTTTAAGACCTTCTATTTTAAGTGAAAGTGCTTTTTTTTCTAATTTATCACTTACGAAATATACATTATCTGCTTTTTTTAATGTATATTTAATAGCCTTACTAAGAATATGATTGTTAGCTAGTATATTAATGTCAGATCCATGAACAGTAATGATAAATTTTACATCATGATTTCTTTTACTTAGTGCTGCAACAAGACCAGGAGGTAAAATAAAGTTGGCATGTACAATATCAATGTTATATTTTTCAATTATTTTATTAAGTTTGTTGTAACTAGATGCAATAAATGTTAAACCTCTTAAACCAGGTATATTAATTGTATTTGCTTCATAAACATTATTTTTATGTTTATTATTAGAAGGATAAGTTAAGATATACACTTTATGACCCTTGCTAGTTAATTTATCTTCTAATTGCTTTGTGTATGTAGCTATACCACCTAATTGTGGAGGATATTGTCCTAATATACAAATATTCATATTATCATTCTTAAAATTTATTTATAATGTGTTTATTCTTTAATTTGAAAAGGTAAGTTTTTAAATCTGGAAGGTGTTAATATAGTTCCATCCATTTTAACTATGACTGCATTAAAATTAATATTATATTTTAGATTACATAAATCTACAATTTTATCAGCAATTAATTCAAATACGTCTTCAGTTATCCCTTTTTTATCTAAAATTTCAATCATATCTTCTGTTGTGTTGGAGTTATATATATTTTTAATAGTATCTATATCAGCACCAACTAAAGCAGTATATGCAGTCATAATTTCACGTCTTGCATCAGCTATACTTTGTTTAGTATTAAATATACCTGCCGCAATTTTTATAAGTTTTCCTGCATGACCAAATAATAAAATGTTATTAATTTTATTAGTCTTATTAGCTTCATCTAGCATGAATCCAACAAAATTACTCATTTCTATAATTTGATCTTCTTTAATTACTAATTTTTCATTTGCAATACGAGTTCCAATATTTCCAGGTACAAAAAGTAAGTCTTTATAATCATTAGCAACAGCTACATCGATTTGTACTTTTAATGAATCCATGTAAGCTTTTGAAGACATTGGACGTGCAATTCCTGTTGTTCCTAGGATAGATATTCCATTAATTATCCCTAAACGACTATTCATAGTTTTTGGAGCCAATTCTTTTCCTTTGGGAATTATGATTTTAACAATAACTCCTTTATCTTTAGGGATATATTTTTTTAAGTTTTCGCGTATCATTTGACGAGGAACTGGATTAATTGCTACTTCACCTACAGGAATCTGTAATCCTGGTTTAGTAACAGTTCCAACACCGTCTCCACCAATAATTTCTATTTTATCCTTATTATTTGTTAAAGTAACTTCTGAAATAATTTCTATTCCTCTAGTTACGTCTGGATCATTATAAGTAGGTTTTTTAACAGTAGCTTGTGCTATATCTGTGGATATTAATTTTGTTTCTTTTATCTCCACATTTACTTTTGTTTTTGGTGTAGTAATAGTTACAACGGATACTTCTTTATTTTTTAGTCTAAATAAAGCAGCAAGACTTGCAGCTGTTGCAACACTCCCTGTTGTTATTCCTGATTTTTCTGATGAATTATTATTATTGTTTATTTTAAAAACCTCTTGAACTATTTTAATTCTTATATTATTTCTGTATTTTTTTTAAAATAAATATTTAATATTAACATTATATTTTATTTTTTGTTAAGTTCTTGTTGAATTGTTGAAGGGTATGTTTTTTTTATTTGGTTAAGTTAATGAGTTATATTTGAAAATAAGTTTTTGTTATTTATTCAGTATTGTATTTAATGTTCTATTGAGAAGGTTACTTTGTATAAAAAAAAATATGAAATAAAAGTTTAATTGAAGAATTCACATAGGAATAATTATTAAACTTATACTTACATTTCACTTTTAATTTTTTCAATTAATTCATCTGTATCTGGTGCACCAGTAAATGCTATTTCACCGTTTATAACAATTGTAGGAACTGACATTAAATCATATTCACGTACTTTTTCTGGGTTTACTGCAACATCTAATTTTGCAACATTTACAGCATCACCTAATTCTTTTTTTGCTTCATCTACTACTTCTATTGCCATTGGACAGTATGGGCATGATTGTGATGTAAATACTTCTAATTCTACAGTCATTTTAAAATCTCCTTAATCTTAATAGTTCATTTTTTATAAATTCAAAATATCATTTATTCTTATATAAATGATTAAATATTAATCATTATGGTATATATATTTATTTTTAAAATCAAATTGGGATTAATTAGTCTTTTAAAAATATTATTATAACTTATAAATTTTAATTATATTTCAATTAATTAGTTAATTTTTGAAATGCTCTTTTTAAAATTCACTTAATTATTATTCAAGTAATAATAAATTATATATAGATGTTTTTTCTATACAATAAATAATTATGAACTATTGGAGACTATGAAAAAATGACTAAGAAAGATGAAACATACACAAATAATAAAGGAATTCCTGTATATAATGATCAATCTTCTTTAACAACAGGAAAAGGATCAAGTTATGCATTATTACAGGATACTCATTTAATAGAAAAGTTAGCACATTTTGATAGAGAAAGAATTCCAGAAAGAGTTGTTCATGCAAAAGGAGCAGGAGCACATGGATATTTTGAAGTAACTAATGATTTATCAAAATATACTCGAGCTGATTTTCTATCAGAAGTAGGTAAAAAAACAGAAGTATTTGTAAGGTTATCTACAGTAGGTGGAGAAAGAGGATCTGCTGATTCAGCAAGAGATCCAAGAGGTTTTGCAGTAAAATTTTATACTGAAGAAGGTAATTATGATCTTGTAGGAAATAATATCCCTATATTTTTTATAAGAGATGCAATTAAGTTCCCTGATTTTATACATACACAAAAAAGAAATCCAAAAACAAATTTACCTGATCCAAATATGTTTTGGGATTTTTTATCTTTAACACCAGAATCACTACATCAAACAACTTTCTTATTTACAGATAGAGGAACACCAAAGGATTTTAGACATATGGATGGATTCTCAAGTCATACTTACTTGTGGTATAATAAAGAAAATGAATATGTATGGGTGAAATATCACTTTAAAACAACACTAGGTAATGAAACATTAACAAGACAAGAATCAGATAAACTTGCTGGAGAAAATCCTAATCATGCAACGGAAGATCTTTATAATTCAATAGAAGAAGGAAATTATCCACAATGGGATGTTTATGTTCAGATTATGACAAATGAAGAAGCAAAAAAATATAAATTTGATCCATTTGATGTAACTAAAGTATGGTATCATGATGATTATCCATTGATTCCATTAGGTAAAATGGTATTAAATAAAAATCCAGAAAACTACTTCAATGAAGTTGAACAAGCAGCATTTGCACCATCAAACTTTGTACCTGGAATTGGACCATCACCTGATAGGTTATTACAAGGACGTTTATTTACATATGAAGATACACAAAGACATAGATTAGGACCAAATCATCATCAAATTCCTATCAATCAAGCTAAAAATACAAAAGTAAATATTTATCAAAGGGATGGACCAATGAATATGGATTCTAAAAATCCTTATCCAAATTATTATCCAAATACAGTAAATGGAGCAGCACCAGACATGTCATTCACTCCACCAGCAGTAGAAGTTGATGCAGTAATTGCAAGACATGATTTTGATACTTACGAACAGGATTTTATACAAGTAGGCGAATTTTATAGAAGGGTCCTAAAAGGTGAAGAAAAAGATAATCTTATTGGAAATATAGTTGATCATTTATCTAATGCAAATGAGAATCTTCAATATAGACAATGTGCATTGTTTTACAAAGCAGATGAAGATTATGGAAAAAGAGTAGCTGAAGGTTTAAAAATTGATATAAATAAAGTAAAACAGTTATCTGAATTATCACAAGATGAAAGGATAGAAAAAACTTTATAATTTTTTATTTTTTTTTCAAGATAAAAAATAATTTTTTTTTGAATAATTTGTAATAAATTATAATAATTCTTTAGAACAAATATATAATTATTAAGATACAATTAATTAAAGGAGATTAAAAAAAATGGTTGGAACTCATATAAATGGAATTTATGAAGGTGTAGATATAGTTACTTCTAATTATATTCCAGGTTATGAAATAGTTGAAAATTTTGGTATTATCTATGGTTTAACAGTTAGAAGTCGTGGTGTAGGTGGTCAAGTAATGGCTGGCTTACGTTCTGTTGTTGGTGGAGAAATAAAAGAATATGTCACTATGATGGAAGAAAGTCGTAATGAAGCTGTTGGTCGTTTAGTAGAAGAAGCTAAAAAATTTGGAGCAAATGCTATTATAAGTGTTCGTTTTGATTCTGATAGTATATCTACAGAAATGCAAGAAATTATTGCGTATGGGACAGCTGTTAAAATTGTTAAAAAAGAATAAATAGTATTTTCTTAAATATTTTTTTTAAATATTATAGTTTAATGAATTAATTTTATTTACCCTATTTATTTTTTAAATTAATATCTGAAATCTCCTTAATTATATCAATATCTTATTTAAGTAAAAAGGATTATTATGGTTAAAGTACAATCTCCAGCATCAGCTACCGTTATAAATGCTATTAGTATGGGTAAAGGATCTGCATTTGGAATACAGTTATATGTTACTGCTGATGTTTCAATAATAAATAAACCGACAGATAAAGACATAGATTATGTTTGTAAAAGTTGTGATGATCCAAATATGGATGTCACACTTATGAATCTATGTGTAGAAAAAGTATATGCTAAATTATCAAAACATCCTAAATTTAATATTAAAAATATATTTTTAGATGTAAAAACAGTTTCAGACATTCCTACAGGTTCAGGATTATCAAGTAGTAGTGCTGCATCAAATTCAATAGTTTATGCTACGATGTTAACATTATTAAATGAAGCTAATCTTACATTTGAAGATGTAAATATTACATTTGAAGATATAATTGATATAGGCATTGATGCTTCGCTTGATTGTGGTGTTTCTAAAACGGGAGCTTTTGATGATGCATCAGCTTCATTTTATGGTGGTTGGAAGATTACAGATAATTATAATAGAAAAATTTTATATGACAATGTAATGCCATATGAGAAAATATTAATATATATGCCAAACAAATCTTCACATACTGCACAGTCAGATGTCATGGCTATGAAAATTTTGGCACCTTATGTGAAAATTGCATTTGAACATGCAAAAAATAAGAATATCGAAACGGCTCTTACTTTAAATGGATTTCTCTATTGTGCAGCTCTAGATTTTGATACTCAAATTACTATGGATGCATTAAAAGCTGGAGCTAATGCAGCTGGACTATCAGGAACTGGATCTGCATATACTATTTTAGTAGATGAAGATAAATTAGATAGTGTTAAAGATGCACTTAAAAAATATCCTGGTAAATTAATAGAAACAAAATCGGATAATAAGGGATCTGTAGTATTATAACAATTATTAGAGGATTCACATGGATAAAAAAGAAGCAAAAGATAAATTGAATTCTTCACGAGATGAAATAGATAAAATTGATAAAGAGATTATTAATCTAATTATTAAAAGAACATCTTATGCACAAGATATCGTACTTTCTAAGAAAGCCCTTGGAATGGATATTTTAGATTCATCAAGAGAAGAACTTATTCATGAAAAAGTTCGAAAGCTCACAGTTAATGAAAATATTGATACTGATAGTATCATTTCAATTATAGATATATTAGTTAATATGAGTAAAAAAGAGCAAAATAAATATTTATAATAATATACTTAAGATAATTTAAAATCAAAATAAAATTTAATTGGAGGATTTAAATGGGAAATATTAGAACAACATTTGTAAAAAGAACAGCAAAAGAATTAGTAGAGTTATACGGTGATAAATTCACAAATGATTTTGAAAATAACAAACAAGTTGTAGCAGAATACTCAACTGTAAGTACAAAACATTTAAGAAATCAAATTGCTGGATATGCAACTCATCTAATTGATCAATAGATATATTGATTCAATTTCAATTCTTTTTATTTTATTTATGAAATTTATTTAAACTTACTTATTTTTAATTACTTACTTGACTTAATATTTTATATAGTAATTTGTATAATGTTTCTGTCTCAGTTTTATTTAAATTGATACAATTACCTATTTCTAATGGAATATTTATGGCTTCTTTTTTAAGTTCATTACCTTTATCAGTTATTTGAATTAAAAGATTTCTCTCATCATTATTTGATCTTATTCTTTTAATATAACCTTTGTTTTCTAATTTTTTTAATACAGGGGTTAAGGTTCCTGAGTTAAGGTATAAATATTCACCTAATTTTTTAACATTCAATTCTTTTTTTTCCCAAAGAACCATCATAGTGATATATTGTGTGTAAGTAAGATCTATTTTACTAAGAAAAGGATTATATTTTTTTATAATTTCTTTAGAACAGGCATATAAAGGGAAACATAATTGATTTTCTAATTTTAGTATATCATAATCTTCTTGATTTTTTGTCATATTGTTTCCCTTTATATTTTGTTTTAGTTTATATATTTATTCTTCTAATAATTTCTTTATTTCTGGGTCTATTTCTTCAGGAGTAGTTTTTGATTCAAATCTGTTTACTACATTTCCTTTTTTATCTATTAAAAATTTTGTAAAATTCCATTTGATTTCACTGCTTGATGTTCCTTTTTGTTGTGATTTTAGGTAAGTGTATAATGGATCTTCATTATCTCCATTTACATCAATTTTTGCAAATTGTGGAAATTTAGTTCCAAAATTTATTTGACAAAATCCTGTAATTTCTTCATTTGTTCCAGGGGCTTGATTTTTAAATTGATTACATGGGAAATCTAATATTTCAAATCCTTCTTCATTATATTTTTCATATAATTCTTCTAATCCTTTATATTGTGGTGTAAATCCACATTTTGTTGCTGTATTTACTATTAATAATATTTTTCCTTCATAATTTTTTAATGATACATCTTTCTCTTGTCCATCTTTTACTGTGTAATTATATATTGTCATTTTTATTTTCTCCTTATAATTAAATAGTATACAATTAAATTGTACACAATCTATTTAGTATATTTATTGTATAAAATCACATATAAACATTTTGTAAAATAATTAAATCTAATATTAAATTAATGACTTAAACTTATTTAATTAATAAAATAAAATTTTATTCTTATTAAATAAAATATAAAAATTTGATGGTGGTTTAATAGAGTTAAATGTTCATGTATAATAATAAAAATAATAATTTAGATTTATATTGAACTTATAAAATTAACTAAATTAACAAAATTTTAGAATATAGCGAATCAACTATTCTAAGTATTTTATGTCTATATTATAATATATTAATACTAGAAAATGAATAATATATTTTATATATGTGTTTATCATTTTTTTAGAAAAAATTTTCTATTAAGAAGGTAATATATTATAACAAGAATTTTTTTAGGATTGACTTTAGTACTTATTTAAAATACAATTTCTAAAAAAAATAATTTCATGATAATAAGTTATTAATAAAAAATAATTAAATTACAAGATATAAGGTGAATCTATGGGAACAGTTGTGGCGAAATTTGGAGGAACATCTGTAGGAACGGGAGAGAGAATCCGTAAAGCAGCAAACTCAGTTGTTAATGAGTATATGCAAGGAAATAATGTAGCTGTAGTAGTATCAGCTATTAATAAAACAACAGATGAATCAGTAAAGTTAGTAAAAGAATCTATTGGTGATGCAGTAACAGAAAAGCAATTAGCAAATATATTATCAATGGGAGAAATGCAAAGTGTTAGAATAATGGCTGCAGCAATAGAGTCATTAGGGGTTAAAGCACAGTATATAGATCCTTACTCTGAAGAATGGCCGGTTATTACTAATAGTAATTATTTAAATGCTAAAATAAATAAAAAGGAAACACGAACTCGTGTAAAATATATAAAACATTTACTATCTGAAGGAATAATACCAGTAATGTGTGGATTCCTTGGAAAAGATGAAGATAATATAATTACAACATTAGGTCGTGGAGGTAGTGATATATCTGCCTTTTTATTAGGACATTGTTTAAATGCTGATGAAGTTGTAATAGTTACTGATGTAAAAGGAGTAATGTCTACAGATCCAAGAAAAGTAAGTACAGCACAAAAATTAGATAAAATTACAGTAGAAGAAATGATTGATTTAGCAAATTATGGTGCTCAAGTTTTACATCCAAATGCATTAATGTATAAAGATCCGAATATAAAAGCTAAAATAATAAGTTTTGAATATGGTGATTTAAGAGTAAAAGGAACTGATATTATAGGGCCTGCAAATCCAGATCAAGAAGTAATAACTACAACAATGCTTCCAAATCCATTATCAGTTATAGCAGTTGTTGGTGAAAGCTTATTAACAAAACAAGGAATAATAGCAGAAGTTACAGATAAACTAAAGCAGGAAAAAATTAATCTCAGGGGTATTTCAACTGGTGATAGTTCACTTACTTTATTTTTCGATTGTAGTGATGCAAAAAGAGCACATGAAACATTACATGATTTAGTTATAAATGAAGAAAAGTTAAGTTCAGTATCATTAGGACAAGAAATTGCAATGATATCTATTGTAAGTCATGACTTTATAGATACACCCGGTATAATTACAAATATTACAACACCGTTACATGAAAATGATATTAACATAGTAGAAATTTCATCAAGTCAAACATCAGTAGTACTATTTATTGATTGGGTTGATGGTGAAAAAGCATATGAACTAATTAAGGAGGCATTATAAATGGATTTAAGTGGAACCCATGTAGCTATGGTTACACCATTTGATAAAGATTTAAACGTAAATGAAGAAGCTTATCGAGATTTGATTAATTTTTTAATTGAAAATGGTGTTTCTGGATTATTAGCAGCAGGAACAACTGGAGAATCAGCTACCATAACTCATGAGGAACAACAAAAAATTATAGATATACTTGTTGATGAAGCAAATGGTAAAGTTTTAACAATAGCAGGTGCTGGGAGTAATGCATCATCTGAGGCAATGGGACTTGTAAAATATGCGGAAGATGCAGGAGCAGATGCAGCTTTAGTGATAACTCCTTATTATAATAAACCACAACAAAGTGGAATGTATAAACATTTTAAAATGTTAAATGATTCACATAATATACCTATAATAGCATATAATGTTCCATCTAGAACAGGGGTAGATTTATCAGTTGAAACAATTGGAGATATAGCAAAATTAGATAATATAGTTGCAATGAAAGAAGCAAATCCTGATTTAAATAAATTAGCAGCTCTTTTCAATTTACTTAATAAAGAAGATTTATTAAATGATTTTACAGTTTTATCTGGTAATGATGGATTAACTCTTCCTATGATTGCACAAGGAGCAAAAGGAGTAATAAGTGTAGCAGCAAATATATCACCAGCTAAAATGAGTGCGATGGTAAATAACTGTCTCAAAGGAGATTTTATAAAAGCTCAACAGTTATCTAATGAATTATATGACTTAATGGAAGTATTATTTATAGAAGCAAGTCCTGCTCCAGCAAAAAGAGCATTAAATCTTATGGGTAAAAATGTGGGTGGAGTAAGAATGCCTATTGATAATATTAGTGAAACAAATGATAAAATATTACAAGAAGTCTTAAAAGAGAATAATTTAATCTAATTTGGGGAGGAATAAATAATATGATAAAAGTTGCAGTAACAGGCTGTGCAGGAAATATGGGTTCAAGAATTATAAGAACAATTCATGAACAAGATAATATGGAAGTAGTTTTAGGAATTGAAATGCCAAATACACCTTTAGCAGGAAAAGATGTAGGTGAACAAATAGGTTTGGGAACAATAGGAGTGCCTATTATTGGTTCACAAGATTTAAAAAAAGGGTTAGAAGAAAAACAGCCAGATGTATTAGTAGAATTTACTATTGCAACAGCAACAGTTGAAACAGTTAAAACATGTGCTGAATGTGGAGTAAATGTTGTAGTAGGTACTACTGGATTATCTGATGAACAATTAAAAGTTATGCATGATAGTATTAAATCTAATAATATTAAAGCTGTAATATCACCAAATATGGCTACAGGTGTAAATGTATTCTTTAAATTAGTACAAGAAGCAGCAAAAATATTAGGTAATGATTATGATGTTGAAATTATAGAAGCACATCATCATAATAAACAAGATGCACCATCTGGAACAGCAAAACGAGCTGCAGAATTAATAGCTGAAAGTTTAGAATTAGACTTAAATCAAAATGCTGTATATGGAAGAGAAGGTATGGTTGGAAAAAGAAAACCTAATGAAATTGGAATTCATGCCATACGTGGTGGTGATATTGTAGGAGATCATACTGCAATATTTGCTGGTGATGGTGAAAGGATAGAAGTAACTCATAGAGCTTCAACAAGACAAGCATTTGTAAATGGAGTTATAAGAGCTATTAATTATCTTTCAACTGAACAAACTAAAAACATTGCTGATATAACAGATGTATTAAATTTATAACTAAAAAAACTGGATTAATTTGTATATAAAAAGGAGTAAAAAAATGAAAACAAGAAATGTAGGAGTACTTGGAGCAACTGGGATGGTTGGACAAAAATTTATTCAATTATTATCTCAACATCCTGGATTTAATATAGTTAGCTTAGCAGCATCAGAAAGATCTGCAGGTAAAAGATATGAAGATGCAGTTACATGGCATCAAACTACACCAATACCTGATGAAGTAAAAGATATAGAAATTGTAAATACTAAACCAGAAGAAATTGATGATGATGTTGATTTTATATTCTCTTCATTACCTTCTGGATATGCAGCTACAGTAGAATCTGAATTTGCAAAAAAATTTATTGTTGCATCAAATGCTAGTGCTAATCGTATGAAAGAAAATATTCCTTTAGTAATTCCTGAAGTAAATCCTGAACATCTTGAAATGATTGAATTACAAAAAGAACAAACTGGATCTGATGGTTTTATAGTCACAAATCCAAATTGTTCAACAATAGCATTAACATTAACACTTAAACCTTTATTTGATAATTTTACATTTAAACGGATATCTGTTGCAACAATGCAAGCAATAAGTGGTGCTGGATATAATGGAATACCTTCCATGGCAATACTTGATAACGTAATTCCTTACATTGGTGAAGAAGAAGAAAAAATGGAATCTGAAACATTACATTTACTTGGACAAGTAGATGGAGGACTTGTTAAAAAAGCAAATTTCCCTCTTAGTGCATCTTGTAACAGAGTAGGAGTAATTGATGGTCATACTGAGTCAGTATTCATAGAATTTGAAGAAGATGATGTAACAGTAGACGATATGAAAAAAGTAATGAGTGAATTTAGAGGTCTTCCGCAGAAAGAAGAATTATACTTTGCTCCAGAACAACCTGTTATTGTTCGTGAAGAAGAAGATAGACCACAACCACGTATGGACAGAGATTCTGGTCATGGTATGAGTGTTTCTGTAGGTCGTATTAGAGAAGATGTATTTGATAATAGTTTTAAATACTCTCTTGTTGGACATAATACTGTCCGTGGGGCAGCAGGTGCATCTATCTTAAATGCAGAGTTAATATCTAAACTTTACTTATAATTAATTACCCAACTTTTATTTTTTTTTATAAATATTCTCTTGATATTATGATTGATCTTTACTTAATAGATGTAACAATATTAAAAATTATAAATCTATCTGTACATACTCCTTTACTAAATAATATTGCAGAAAATATAACTTATTTAGGAGTTACTACGGTATATTTAATCTTAATAATTTTATTATATTTATTTGGTAAAGAAAAGGGTAAAAAAGTTGCTTTGGGCATGCTTTTGGTACTTACTGTAACTTTTATTATTACACAATTATTAAAAGAGTTAATTGCACGACCAAGACCATACACTATGGTATCTTCTTTAATAGTAGTTACTACAGGTGTTGATCCATCTTTTCCTTCAGGTCATACAAGTGTGGCTAGTAGTATGGCTTATGTATTGGGTAAAGAATATGGGCATATGTTATTATTTATGATTATACCAATAATTGTTGGATTGACAAGGATTTATCTTGGTGTACATTATCCATCTGATGTTTTAGGTGGTTTTATTCTTGGTATTGTAATAGCATATTTATGTGAATATTTAATTAAAAATTATAAGGGTAAATTAATAACTAAAAAAGTTTAAAAGTATTTAAATATATATATTTATGTAGTGATCACTATGGCGTTTTTAAAGGATACTGAATCAGAAGAGTTGAGAGAACTAGTAAAATCCTGCTTTAAGGAGATTAATAACCTTAAAGAGCAATTGAATGATGAAAATAATGAGATTAAAACAAAAGAAGTAGTTAAAAATGTTTTAATACAAAATGAAACAGATAATACTAAACTTCATTCTCAAATAGAGCAATTAACCGATACAATTGGTGAAAAGGATACTAAATTACGGGAAAAAGATCTTGAAATTCAAGAAAGAGATACAATAATAAAAGAGAAAGAACTTGAATTAAAAGATAAGAAAAATCAAATAATGAAAAATTCAGATCAAATTGAACAACTTCTCTCAGAAAAATCAGTTAATAATAATGAATCATTAATTAATGAGTATAAAGAAAGAATAGCTCAATTGGAATCAGAATTATCTTTAGAAAAAGAAACTGGAACTAATTCACAAGAATTCGAAGATAATTTACGTTTAAAAGATAAAGAAATAGAAGATTTGAAATTACAACTTGTAAAATTAAATCAAGAAACAGAGTCTAGTACTAAATATCAAGAAGAAATAGAAAATCTTAAAAGTCAATTAAATGCACAAACAGAAGTTGCACCTTCTTCAACAGAGATAACACAATTAAAAAATATTATAAATAGAAAAGATGAAGAGTTAAAAGAAATACCTGATTTAAAAAATCAACTTACTAAAGAAGTGTCAACAAGAGATCAGAAAATCAAAAAATATGAAACAGAACTTGAAAATTTAAAAGAACAACTTTCAGATAGTAATACTAAAGACGATTTTGAACAATATAAAAAAGAGTCTGAAGAAAAAGAAGTTAAAATTAATGATTTAGAAAATGAATTAAAAGATTCTAAAGATAAACTGAAAGAAATAGAAGATAAAAATTTAAGTTATGATCAAAAAATCAAAGAATTAAATGAAGAAATAGAAAATAATAAGTCAGTAGATACTTCTGTATCTGATGATAAAATAACTGAATTAGAACAAAAAAATCAAGAACTTCAAGAAACTATAAATAAATTAACTGCAGAAAACGAAGCTCTTGCTGTTTCAGAAGAGGCTGCTGGAGCAATTGTTGCAAATTCAGACATTCCTTCTAGTGATAAATTCAATGATTTAATAAATGATTTTACAAAAAAATCAGAAGAATTGATACAAATAAAAGGGGAATATCAACATCTTCAAGATATTCATAAAATTAATGAGATTAAAATGGATGAATTAAAAAATAAAAACGCCAAATTAGAAGATTCAATTAATCTCAAGGATGAAGAAATCAAAAATATTACAACAGAGTATAATACTGATGATACTGTAGATCAATTAGAACAAGAAATAAAATCATTAACTGATGATAATAAATCAAAAGATAATGAAATATCTGAATTACATAGTAAAAATTTAAGTTTAGAAAAAGATATTGAAGATATAAAAACAGAATTTTCTGACTTACAAGTAAAACAGGAGAATACATCAGATCAATTAAATTCTCTAAAGAATGATCTAAATGATAAAAATAATACTTATGATAAGTTACAACAGGATTACACTGATTTAACAACTAGATTCAATGATAAACCTTCAAAAACTCAAATTAATAGTTTAGAAGATAAACTAGAATTATTAAACAATGAAATAAAAGAAAAAGATGAGTTAGTAAACTCATTAAATTCAACAATTGAATTACAAAATAAAAAAGTATCAGAATTAAATAGTTTAATTTCAGATAAAGATAATAAAATAAATGAATTTAAATCTGAATTAGATAAAGAATTAGATAAAGATACTGTTCCAGCTAAAGATAATGAAAAATTGAAACTTGAACTTTCAGAAACTAAAAAAGCATTAGAAGATAAAGATTCTGAATATGATAATCTTAAATTAGAATATAATCAATTGAAAAAATCAAATAAATCACAGATATCCGAACTTCAAAGTAGTTTATCACAATTCACTAATGATAATGAAGAAATACAAAATAAAATTAATTATTTAAATGGTGCATTGGATGATAAAAACAACCAAATTGAAAAATTAGAACAAGAAGTTAGTACAAATAAAATCACTATTGAACAACAAGAAACTGATTATAAACAAGCTAAACAACAATATCTAGAGAAAAATAATAAAAATCAGGATCAGATTAGTAAATTAAAAGAAGAAATACATGAATTAACTGGAAAAATATCTTCATTCCCTCAAAAATTAGAATTAAAAGATATTGAGATCTCTCAATTAAATAAAATGTTAAAAGAGAATGAAAAAGAATCTTTAATTGATAAAAATAAAGTTAAAGATTTAAATAATACAGTTCAATTACAACAAGAATCTATACAAAAATTAAATACTGAATTATCTAGTCTGAAATTTTCTAATGATGAAAGAATTCAATCTAAAGAAGATGAGATCTTTAAATTAAAAGAAGATCTTAATGGAAAATTAAAAGAAAGTCAACAAGAACTAAATAAATTAAATTCTATCTTAAGTCAGAGAAGTTATAAAATAAATGAATTAAATGAGAATGTTGATTCATTAATTGAAGAAAATAAACAATTAAAATCAAAACTCCAAAGTAACATAAATGACTTTGATAAATCTAAATCAATAATTAAAGATAAAAATATTATAATCAGTAAAAAAGATGATTTAATAGAAGAAGGAAATAAAAGACTTGAACGTTTACAAAATAAAGTTAAACTTAAAGATGATGATATAGAAGATTTAACTTCTGAAATTGCTACTAAAGATAACTTAATATCAACTTTAAAATTAGATATTTCAGCTAATAATCAAAAAATGGAAGATATAGCTGAATTATCAAATAAAATAAAAGCTCGAGATGAAGTTATTGATGATTTAAGTTTAAAATTAAATGAATTAAATAAAAGTGTGGACCAATCAACTCAAGCTATTCAAACTAAAAATTCAAGCATTGATGAACTTAAAGATATCTTAGAACGTAAAAATAATGATATTACTAATCATAAACAATTATTATCAGATAAAAATGATGAAATTGAAAAACTTAAAGAGTTACAGCCACGTATACATGAATTAGAAAATGAAAATGTAGATATCAAAAATGATTATGAAAGAAAAATTAACATTTTAAATACAGAAATTCAAAAGATGAATGTTTTACAAGAGAATAATGAAAAATCATCTCAAGAAATTGAGTATTTAGAAGATGTTATTAATCAAAAAGATGCACAGATTAATGAAATTAGTAAGTATAAAGATTATTTTGAAGTAATGATTGCTAAACCTAAATCTAATTTAACTTCATTCCAATCTCAGTTGTATCAGTTATTACCTGATAATAAAAGTGCAAGTGAACTATATAGTTATATTGTAGATATTGGTTTTACTGAACTTGAAAAAGAAAACTTTGCTAATGCTCTTAAAACATTAGAGAAAAAAGGTTATTATGAACGTGTACGAAGTGGAGAAAAAATTATCTGGAAAAAAACAGGTAAATAATCTTTACTAATCTTTTTTTTATTTTATTACTATTTTATTATTCATTGTCTAAAATTTTTAATGTTATTACTAATATTTTTAAACAAAATTTTTATGAAAATTTTTTGTGTCTTGTATAGTATAACCACAAAGTATTTATATAAGATCAAACCCATTCATAATTATAGACTGATAATGATATTTGATATTTAATGAAAAGACTAAAAATTAAATTTAAAAAATAAGAAGAAAAAAAATTCTAATAACTTCTTATTATAACAAAAAATTATTGAAAATAATATAAAATTATATAGAGGTATTAAACATGGCACAACAACAACAACCATTAGTAATTTTACCAGAAGGAACAAACAGATTCTTAGGTAGAGATGCACAAAGAAATAATATTTTAGCTGGAAAAGTTTTAGCTGAAACCGTAAGAACAACATTAGGTCCAAAAGGTATGGATAAAATGCTTGTAGATGGACTTGGTGACATAGTAGTAACCAACGATGGTGTAACCATCTTAAAAGAAATGGATATTGATCATCCTGCTGCTAAAATGTTAGTAGAAGTAGCAAAAACACAAGAAGACGAAGTTGGAGACGGAACAACTACTGCAGTAATTATCGCAGGAGAATTACTCAAAAGATCAGAAGAATTATTAGATCAAGATATTCACCCAACAATCATTGCATTAGGATACAGACAAGCAGCATTAAAAGCACAAGAATTATTAGATGATATTTCTATTGATATTGCTGATGATGAAACACTCTTAAAAGTTGCAATGACCGCAATGACTGGTAAAGGAACAGAAAAAGCAAGAGAACCATTAGCTGAACTTATAGTTGGAGCTGTAAAACAAGTAGAAGAAGATGGAAAAATCGATACTGAACAAATTAAAGTAGAAACAAAAGAAGGAGCTCCAATAGATGACTCTGAATTAGTTTCTGGTGTAATTATCGACAAAGAAAAAGTTCACCCAGCTATGCCTTCAAAAATAGAAGATGCAAAAATTGCATTAGTAAACAGTGCAATAGAAGTTAAAGAAACAGAAGTAGATGCAGAAATCAGAATTACTGACCCAGCACAAATGCAAGCATTCATTGAACAAGAAGAACAAATGATCAGAGATATGGTTGATGGATTAGCAGATGCAGGAACCACAGTATTATTCTGTCAAAAAGGTATTGATGACTTAGCACAACACTACTTATCTAAAGCAGGAATCTTAGCAGCAAGAAGAGTTAAAAAATCAGATATGGAAAAATTAGCAAAAGCAACTGGTGCAAAAATTGTTACAAACATTGAAGATTTAAGTGAAGCTGACTTAGGAGACGCTGGATTAGTAGAAGAATCAAAAGTATCTGGTGACAACATGATCTTTGTAAAAGAATGTAAAGATCCTAAAGCAGTAACCTTATTATTAAGAGGTTCCACTAGTCACGTAGTAGATGAAATTGAAAGAGCAGTAGAAGATGCAATAGGTGTAGTATCCTCAACAGTAGAAGATGGAAAAGTTGTTATTGGTGGAGGAGCTCCAGAAATAGCAATTGCAAAAGGATTAAAAGACTATGCAGAAACTATCAGTGGAAGAGAACAATTAGCTGTAATGGCATTTGCTGAATCATTAGAAATTGTTCCAAAAACACTCGCAGAAAATGCAGGTCTCGATAGTATAGACTCCTTAGTAGATTTAAGAGCAGCACATGAAAAATCAATCTACATGGGATTAAACGTATTCGAAGGTGGAGTAACTGACATGAAAGAAGCAGGTGTAGTTGAACCACAAAGAGTTAAAAAACAAGCTATACAATCTGCAGCTGAAGCAGCTGAAATGATCTTAAGAATTGATGATGTAATATCCTCAACAACACAAAGATCATCCGGAGCAGAAGGACAAATGCCTCCAGAAATGGGCGGCGGAATGCCTCCAATGATGTAAGTATAATTTAATTTTACTTACTTTTACTTTTTACCTATATTTAAGACTAAATAAAGATAATCATATATCATAATTAATTAGTTTTAAGGAAATAAATCAAAACATAATGTTTTGATTTAACTTATTTTTTTTTAAATTTTTATTTTAATAAAATATTAATATGCTATTTTTACTAAATTTATTATATAAATAAAAAAAGTTGTATTGTTTTATTATTAACAATATTTGGTGATATTATATGAATAAAAAAACTCTTGATTTTAATGAACCTTTTTTTGGAGATTTACATGAATATAAAGATTTATCTATTAATTTAATGAACTCTTTAAAAAATATTTCATATGATGATACTTTATCTGAAGAAACGGGGTCAAATGATCTTCTTACAGATATGGTATTAAATATAACAGATATGATTATGGATAATATGGATCAAATATCCGAAAATTTATATTCTAATGATTTAATTACACATGAATTTCCACTGTTTTTAGAAGCAAAAGAAATTATTCAGTGGGTATTAATGGATCCTATACATGAAGATAATGTTTATTTAAATCTTGCAATAGATGTTTTTTCAGAATTTTTTACATTGTTAGAAGTTAAACTATTATTATTCGAAGGATGTTTACATGAAATAGAAGCATCTGATGAAATAATTGATGAATATGATAAAGAGTTAAATAATTATGTTGAAAGATTCAAAAAGTATCGGAATAAATTTATTGAATTGAATAATTAATTATTTTTTTAAAATTAGTTTTATAAAATAAGGTGGGGAAGAGTATAACTACTTTTAAAGTATTATACTAGTCTTTGCTATTTGAGAATATATGTACTGCTGCAGTTCCACCAGTTCCACCGACATTATGTGTCATACCTATTTTAGCATCAGGTACTTGTCTTTTACCAGCTTCTCCACGTAATTGCCATACTATTTCTGCTGTTTGTGCTATACCTGTTGCACCTAATGGATGACCTCTTGCTTTTAAACCACCTGAAGGATTTACTGCTATTTCACTATCTCTTTCTATTTGTCCATCTTCAATAGCTTTTCCACCTTCTCCTTTATTGAAAAATCCTAAATCTTCAATTGCAAGTAATCCATTTATACTGAAACAATCATGAACTTCTACAGTATCAATATCTTTTGGTTGTAATCCAGCGATTTCATATGCTCTTCTTGAAGCATTTACTGTAGCACCTAATGTTGTTAATCTTTTACGACTGTGAAGTGTTATAGTATCAGATGCTTGTGTAGATGCTTTTACATAAATTGGTGTATCCGTATATTTTTTTGCATCTTCAGCTGGACATATCATTACAGCTGCTGCTCCATCTGATACTGGTGAACAATCTAAAAGTCTTAATGGGTCTGCTACTTTGCTTGATCTGAGAACTTGATCTACACTTATTTCTCTTTGGAATTGTGCTTTAGGATTTAATGCTCCATTTTTATGATCAAGTACTGCGAATCCTGCAAGTTGTTCACGTGTAGTACCATATTCGTACATATGTCTTCTTGCCATCATAGCATATAATGAAGGGAATGTTATTCCATGTTGTGCTTCCCATTCTTGATCAGATGCAGCTGCGATTGCTGGTGTTGCATCAACAACATCAGTCATTTTTTCAACACCTGCTGCCATAACATTATCATAAAATCCAGATGCTACTGCCATTATTCCTTGTCTTAATGCTAATCCACCAGAAGCACATGCAGCTTCTACTCTAGTACAAGGTATAGGTGCTAATCCAGAATGTTCTGCAATTAATGCACCTATATGTTCTTGTCCTATAAATAATCCTGCTGACATGTTACCAATATACATAGCATCTAAATCTTTACCTGCCATGTTTGCATCTTGTATTGCTTCTACTCCAGCTTCTACTACAAGATCTCTGAATGAGTAATTCCATAACTCTCCAAATTTAGTTTGGGAAACTCCTACTATTGCAACGTCTCTCATCGTTATTCATCTCCTCTTGTTAATATCTTCATTTAGTCTACTAATTATATTACATTTTAATTTTGCCTTTGTATTTAGCATAGGTAGCATAGTCTACATAATGAGTATTTTCTTCTAGTTGATCTATTGTTTTTGTTTTGTTTTGGACTTCTGTAATTCTGTCATTTACTGTTATACTAAATGCATCGCTTCCTGCACCAGATCCATAAGATACTACAAATATTTTATCTCCTGGTTTAGCTATGTCTAATACAGCAGATAATCCTAGTGGTGTTGCACCAGAGTATGTATTTCCAATGTTTGGTGTTAACAATCCTTGTTTATATTGTTCTTCTGTAAATCCGAGTCTTTTTGCTGCTCTTATGTAAAATTTTCCATTTGGTTGATGGAATATTGCATAATCATAATCTTTTGCAGTTGTATTAGTTTTTTCCATCATTTTTTCTGCAGCATTTAATACATGTTTGAAGTATGCAGGTTCTCCTGTAAATCTTCCTCCATGTGATGGGTAATCTTGTCCTTCTCTTCTGTAGAAATCAGGAGTATCTGTTGTGTAACTGCATGTTGCTTCGAAGTCAGCAATTGTATTATCATTTCCAATAATATATGCAGCTCCTCCAGCAGATGCAGTGTATTCAAGTGCATCTCCAGGTGCTCCCTGTGAGGTATCAGCTCCAATTGCTAATCCATATTTTATTAATCCTGATTTTACAAGTCCTATTGCTGCTTGTATACCAGCAGTTCCTGCTTTACATGCAAATTCTAAGTCAGCTGCAGTTAAATCAGGTGATGCTCTTATTGCATCTGCTACTATAGTTGCTGTAGGTTTTACAGCATATGGATGAGATTCAGAACCTACGTATATTGCTCCTATTTGTTGTGGATCGATTTCTGCACGTTTAAGTGCTCTTCTTGCTGCTTCTACTGCAATTGTTACAGTATCCTCATCTGGTCCTGGTACTGATTTTTGATTGACAACTAATCCTTTTGAAATAGAAGCTGGGTCATCTCCCCATACTTTAGCAATTTCTTCTACCTTAATTCTATAAGAAGGGATATGTGCTCCATATCCAACAATTCCTGTCATATTTTCACCCTGTTATATTAAATTATATAAATAAGTATTGTGTATTATTTCCTGTCTTATTTGCAGGATTATTTATAACTATTTTAACATTTCCTCTTATTTTATTTTAGATGGTTATGTTAATATTGCTATATTATTTTTTGTTTATATTAATTAAATTATAGTCAATTCATCTTAATATATTTAGCTATGAAAAATTTATAATTTTAATTTGGAAGTATAATCTAATTATTCTTTATATTAAGCTAATTTTTGTTAATATATTAATTATATATGTTTTTTTTACAAAATAAATATATCTTTGACTTTAAATTATATTTTATCATTTATCTTTCGATTTTAGTTCTTTTATTTTATTTTTTGGAGTTTCAAATTATTTTTATTTTAATTGAATATTGTACTATATTATTGGTTATTATTATATAC
>CAYNSJ010000033.1:0-26728 GCA_964399835.1 uncultured Methanobacteriaceae archaeon
GATGAATGGTATCAATCATTTATAATAAAAGTTAGGTAATTGACTATAATTAATAATATCCATATTATAATAACTTAATTAAATAAATAGATCTATTTATTAGCTTAAAAACTATAAAAATTCCAAATTTAATAAATTAAATGATCTTATCTTATAATATGAAATAATAAACTCATTATAGCAATTATAATATAAATAACTATTTAGTAAAACTAATTAATATATATAACGTTACTAACTAACTAGAAAAAATACGAAATAATGTTCAATAATTAAAAAAAATAAGTATACAAACGATAAAAATATATAACTGAATAATAATTCTTCATAATTTACTATTTTTTACTTTTTAATCTTGTTTTGTATATTAATTATTTTCATCTTTTTTATCATTAATAAGTTGAATAAGAAAAATACAAAAGAAAATACAATATTAATTAAATTTAATGAAAATCGGACTATAATTGATTTACTAAAAAAAATATCTCATTTGTTTTACAATTCAAAAAGTATATATAAATGTTAATAAGAAAAAATATAACGTTTATAAGACGATATGATGCTCATACAATAGTAAATTTATTATAAAATAATTCTATTTGTTTTATTTTTTAAGCATTACAATTAAAGATTAATATGGAAAATATTACTTTTACTAAAATACTCAATGTTAAAAAAAATCTTATTGATTATCTTTATGATAAAAACTTAAGAAAATAATTAAATTCTTTTCTTCATCATACAAATAAGATAACCTAAATGGCTTTACATATAATTCACGCGTACCTTTACGAATATTACGCATAGGTTTTTCCTATATTGGGATTTTGAACAATTTTTTTTATTTGCTTTTTAACTTTAATTTTAACAGAATTATCCAATTTTTTAATATCATTACAGAATTTTCTATCATAATCAACATCATATGTGATTTTTTTAGAATTCACCATTTATCCAACTCTTTAAGAAAATCATCCGCAGATTGACGTCTTATACCTCTTTTTTCTACTCTTTCCAATGCTTCTTCTGTTTTGACTAAAAATTGTTTATTTTCATAATAGGGTTTAAATGTAACTGTATGATAATTATTTATTTCATTTAGACTAATAGTTGAATGTTCTTTTTTTAATTTAGCCATTGCTGGATCTTTAAAAGTTATGTTTGTATTCATTAATTTCACCCTATAAATTTAATTCTTTTTTAAAATAATGTTTACGTTCAATCCATTTAAATCCTTCATGTTTTGTAATAACAGCTATATCTATAGGACCACCTATTACTTGAGCACCCGGTACAAATCGAGAAGTATTAATTGCCATTTCAACTAAAAATTTAACTAAATCTATTGCATCTTGGATAGGCATAGCAGGAACACCTAATGGTAATTGAAAATTATTATAACAATCATCAACAATATTATCTATTGTTTTTTGAGGAATATCATTTTCTTGGAGTATTTCTTTTAAATGTTCATCATAACCAAACAGAAATCTACTAATAAAATCTGTAAAACCAAACCAAGATAAAGCTAAAGGATCATTTTTATTTATTTCAACGGGATCCTGAATAACTCCCTTTTTAATATTAATAATAAACATTTCGGGATGTTCTTGATTTTTTGAATATCCTGCTATAAGAAATCCTATATTATTATTATTTAATTCTTTTTGAGATAAAAAATTTTTAAATTCTTTAACAGTTGTTTTAACTTCAGAATACTCCTTATTGTTATTGATTTTCCTAAAATCTTTAGCTAATGTGGAAATAGAAACATTATCAATACTCCCATCACCCCAAGTCATACAGCCAATAGAACTTCCTTTTTTTAGATTGAATAATTTATCAGCAGTATAATATGTATGATATACTTCTTTATTCCCATTTTCCTTTTCTCCATAAATTGTAGAAGCACTATCCGTTGCAAGTATTAAACCATCATTTATTTTCATTCCCACAGCTATTGTCATTTAATCATCTCGTTAGTATAATTTATTATATTTAAATGATAAATATAAAAATTATTATAAAATACTTTTTAAATAAAAATTATTATATATTAATAATTTTAATTCATTTTTATAAGTTTAATTATATAAATTCAAACATTAATATTTATACTTATTTAATTAATATAATTGTTTTGTATAAACTTTATTTGATTGAATTAAATGAAAATATAATTTACTAATTTATTTTAGTTATACACTTTATTCCAAAAACAAATTCAATATAATACTATAACTATATTCATAAAAATATTATATCATTCTTATTAGTCATTATTGATTAAATAAGAACTTATTTATATTTAATATATTTAAATATTTAATTTAATAAATTTATATATATAATAATTGAAGTGATTAATATTATGATAAGTTTTAGAACTAGACGAGTACTTTATTCAACGCCAGTTTACATGTTATTATACTTTTTTATAGTGAAATATCTTTTAGCATTAGTAATTAATATTAGTGATTGGTATGTACTATTTATAACTATTATATTAGGTTTTTTACATGTAGTACCTTCAATTTATGAAGAAAAGAAATCACGTTATATAACAAGAATTTTAGGAGAAACCTATGGTATACTAAGTTGGTTAGCTGTAATGTTTTTAATTGATATTTTAATTATATATCTTTTAAAACTATTCATTAATCCTCCTTTAATAATGATATATGTTATGTTAGCTATTGTCCCAGTTATAGGAGTATATGCTTATTATCATGCACATGATATAAAAATAAAAGAAGAAACACTTAAATTTGATAACATTAGTAAGGATTTGAACATCATAGAAATATCTGATATCCATTATGGTTTATTTATATATGATAAGACTTTAAATAAACTTGTTAATAAATTAAAAAGTTTAGAAGATACATGTGATTTAGTTATCATAGCAGGAGATTTAGCTGATGGGTCACGTATTATAACTGAAAATAGTTTTTTACCTTTTAAAGAAGTAAATATTCCTATAATTTTTACACCAGGAAATCATGACTTTTATCCTGGACTTGAGAATGTTTATAAAGCATGCAAAAAAGCAGGTATAACTATTTTAGACAATGATAAAATGGAATATGAAGACTTAAACATTTATGGTTTAACATTTAGTTTCACAGAAGAACAAAATGTAAATCAGAAAGAATTAGTCAATGCAGTAAATCCTGAAAAAGTAAATATAATGATTTATCATTCACCAGGACATTTTAAAGAGTTTTCTAAGATTGGTTTTGATTTAGAATTATCTGGTCATACTCATGGAGGCCAATTTTATCCTGGTGTTTGGTTTTCTAGTATGATATTTAAATATTGTAAAGGATTATTTGAAAATGATATTGATGGTAAGAAACATTATTTAAGTGTAACAACTGGTGTTGGAGTTATGGATTATCCATTTAGATGGGGAACAGATTCAGAGATACTTGTTTTAAAATTAAGAAAAAAATGATTCTATGAATCTAAATATTTTTTTTAATTGAATATATCTCCTTCTTTCTCCATTTTATTTTATAGTATTACTTATTTTTCTAATTTTTTAGATGTATATAAAAGTGCTTATATATTTAGATATATAAATATATATACAATGAAATTTATAATAATATATATACATGAAATGATTTTTATAAAAAATGGTGATTAAATATGGAAAAATTTGGATTTGGAATGATGAGACTTCCATTATTAAATGAAGAAGATCAAACCAGCATAGACAAAGAACAAGTAAATAAAATGGTAGATGAATTTATAAAAAATGGTGGTAAATACTTTGATACAGCATATCCTTATCATATGGGACAAAGTGAAATAGCTCTTAAAGAATGTGTAGTAAAAAGATACCCACGAGAAGACTTTTTAGTAGCAACAAAACTACCAGTATTCTCAGTAGAAAAAGAAGAAGACATGGAAAAATTCTTCAATGAACAACTAGAAAATTGTGGAGTAGAATACTTTGACTACTATCTTATACACAATATAAACTCAATGACCCACCATGCAGTATACGACTTTGATGCATTTAAATTTGTAAGAGAAAAAAAAGCTGAAGGAAAAATAAAAAACATAGGATTTTCATTCCATGATAAACCAGAACTACTAATAGAAGCATTAGAAGCATTCCCTGATGCAGATTTTGTACAACTACAAATCAATTACTTAGACTGGAATAGTAATTCTATTGAATCAAAAAAATGCTATGAAATAGCAACAGAACATAAAAAACCTGTAGTAGTTATGGAACCAGTAAAAGGTGGAGCATTAGCAAACATACCTGAAGAAGCTCAAGAAATATTCAAAAAAATAGATCCTGATGCTGAAAATGTTTCATGGGCTTTAAGATTCTGTAATGAATTAGAAAATGTAAAAACAATACTTAATGGTGTAAGTAGTATCGAACAAATGAAAAGTAGTATAGGAATATTTAAAGATATACAACCATTAAATGACAAAGAGCATGAAGCAATTAGTGAAGTAACTGATTTAATTAATAGTTTAACAGCTATTCCATGTACTGAATGTAACTACTGTATTGAACATTGCCCAATGAACATCCCTATATCAAAATATTTCTCATTATATAATACAAATGAAATAAATGAAAAACAGGGTGGAGATCCAATAGGTGCTGCAGCATATTATCTTGCTTTAGCAAAACAAGAAGAACACGGAGCTGCAAGTGACTGTATAGAATGTGGAAAATGTGAAGAATTCTGTCCACAACATATTGAAATCCATGACTGGATGAAAAAAGTAGATGAAAAACTTAATAATCAAATGATGAAAGAATTCCTTTCAACAGACTAAAATATAATATATAAATAAGAAATAAATATTCTTATTTTTTCTAATTTTAACTTTTTTTAAATTATAACTGTCGGTTACTCCTTATTATTTCTCCTATAGATACATTTGGATTAGTGTAATGTTCTTCACCTTTTTGATTAACAACATGAATACTATTATGTGGACATGCATGAAGACAAGCAAGACAATTATCACATTTATTTTTAAATACCACTTTGTCATTTTTAATTTCTATATTGGATATTGGACAAATTAGTGTACAAACATTACATCCTACACATTTATTTTCATCTAATAAAAGCATGGTTTTTTCTTTTTCTTTAGTTTTGTATTCACTTTTAAAAATTAAATTGTTATTAACTACTCTTTCATTGATATCATATTGAATATCAACTAATTTATTTAATATTTCAGATTCTTTTTTAATTTTCCGTTGGGTAATAATATCAAATGTTCTAACATAATTAGTAACCATTAAAATGTTATTGGTATAATCAACGTTGATTCCTCGTGTTTTTAATAAGTGACATGTTCTTTTCATAACATTACCGAAACTACCTCCATAACTAATTATTACAAAGAAGTAATTTGCTTCAAGATTAGCTTGGGATAGATAATTTTCTACTATTTCTGGAAAGTTATCATGATAAGTTGGAAATACTAATCCTATAACATCATCTTTTATCTGGTATTCATTGTTTCTGATTAGTTGTGGGATGCTTAGTATATCTCCTTTATTGTTACTAGCAATAGTTTTTGCAATATATAAACTGTTCCCTGTACCTGTAAAATATAATATTTTCAAAAAAATCCCCCTATTTTAACTATTTAATAATTAATAGAGTATAATATTTAATATTATCGTTTAAATATAAAAAAAGATATTAAAAAAAAAGTTAATGGAGATGATTTGTTATTCTTATTAGTTTTATTTTGCTGTTGTAGCACTTGGTGTAACTGTAGTATCAAATTCAAGGCTATCTGAGAAATTACGATCATATAATGATGCTGCTAACATTACAACTGCAACAGATCCTACATTATGTACAAGTGCTCCTGTTACAGGATCTAATATTCCCATCACAGATAATGCTATTGCTACAGCATTTATCATCATAGATATGGTAATACTTAAATGTATTGTAAATAATGTTGCATTAGATAATCTTTTAAGATATGGTACTTTTTCTATATCATCACCAAGTAATGCAATATCTGATGCATCGATTGCAATATCAGAACCCATGGATCCCATTGCTACAGCTACATCTGCTGTTTTTAATGCTGGTGCGTCATTTACTCCATCACCTATCATACATATTTTTTTACCATCTTTTTTAAGTTGTTCAACTTCTGTTACTTTATCTTGAGGTAATAATTCAGAGTGAATATTTGTTATACCAACTTGTGATGCAAAATAATTTGCTGCTTTAAGATTATCTCCAGTTAATAATTCTACATCTGTATCCATTTCTTCAAGTTTGTTTACCATACTTTTAGCATTTTCTCGTAGTGTATCTGATAATCCAATTATTCCTATTGTTTTTGTATCGTCAGCTACTATTATTGATGCTTTTCCTTCTTCTCTTAATTCATCTAATTGTTTATGGGTTTCATCATCAATTACTATATTATTTTCATTTAAGAATTTTGTTGTTCCACATCTAATAGTTTTATTATCTATTGTTGCTTTTACTCCTTTTCCTGGAGTCATGTTGAAGTTTTGTGGTTGATTAAATTCAATATTATTATCTTTGGAGTATTGTACTATAGCTTGTGCTAGTGGATGTTCTGATCTTACTTCTGCTGTTGTTACATATTTTAATAAATTTTCTTTTGTTGTATCTTTATCAGTTGGTATTATATCAGATACTTCTAAATCTCCATGTGTTAGTGTTCCTGTTTTATCAAATGCAATACAATCTACTTTTCCCATTTTTTCTAGTGCTTCACCTGATTTAATTAATACTCCATGTTTTGTTGCTTGACCTATTGCTGCCATAATTGCTGTTGGTGTAGCTAATATTAATGCACATGGACAGAATACTACTAATACTGTTACTGCTCTTATAATTTGACCTGTTAAGAAGTATGTTGCTATTGCTATACCTAATGCTACTGGTACTAACCATGTAGCCCATTGATCAGCAATTCTCTGTGTTGGTGCTTGTTTTTCATCAGCCTCTTTTACCATTTGGATAAGTTTTTCTAATGATGAATCTTTTCCTACTTTTGTTGTTGTTATATCTATGGATCCATATCTATTTAATGTACCACAAAATACTTCATCACCTATTTCTTTATCTACAGGTAATGATTCTCCTGTCATTATTGATTGATCTATTGATGTATTACCCATTTTTATTGTACCATCTACTGGTATTACTTCTCCAGGTAATACTCTTAATGTATCATTTATTGCTATTTGTTCTACAGGAACCATTTCTTCTTTTATTTGTCCTTCTGTACTTATTATTTTTCTACCTTTTTGTGGTTTTAAACTTATTAAGTTACTTAATCCTTCTTTGGATTTATTTACTGTATAATCTTCAAGTAATGCTCCTATTGCCATGATGAATACTACTTCTCCAGCTGCAAATATTTGTCCTATGAGTAATGAAGCTATCATTGCTATTACAATTAATAATGCTGAAGAGATCCACCTTTGATATATTAATCTTGTTAGTGCTAAATATACCAGTGGTAATCCTGATATTATTACTGCCCCCCAAGCTGGATCAATAGGTACTTTTGTGTTTGTTAATATGAATATTATACTTATTAGTAAAAATATTCCTGATACAACTGTTGCCGGTATTCCTTCAAGAATTGTATTAATCTTTTCTATTTCCTCTTTCATTTTTTTGTCACTTTCCCTAATGTTTATTTGTATAGTTATTACTATAGTATTACTAGTATATAAACATTTTAAAAAAAAGTAATACTTTTTAACAAAAAGAGTCATTAGACTAAAATAGAATAATTAACAAAATATTAGTATATATCCAAATTATTTATATTATTTATCAATAATATGGATAATCTAATCAATATTATTATAAAATAATCAGATAAATTTATAAAATTTATGAATAATAAATATTATATAATTATTATTAAAATGTAATACTTAATAAAAAATTAGTTGAAATAAAATAAAGTAATTTTTAAATAATATATAAAAAATATAAGAAGAAATATTATAATAATTTCTTCTAAAAAAATCATTCATATACTTAAACTTTTACAATACCATAACTAACTATTTTTGTTTTGGTATTTTTAATAAGTAACTGAGTACTATTAGAACGACTAGATAAATAACCAAGTCTTTCCCCAGTTACTGCTGTAATTGTATAAGATGACTGTTTATAACTATTTGGAATAGTTATATTAATTTTACCATTAGAAACTGTTACATTAGATGCTACTGTTTTTCCATTTATTTTTATTGAAACTTTACTATTTCCAATAACCATATGTCCATTTAAATCTTTTATTGTTCCAGTAATTGTAATATTATTTTTATTAGTTGTTGTTACTGGATTAATTTTTATTACAGTACCTATCTTTTTAATCAGTTGTGTAGTCGTATTTTCTGCTCTGTAATATGCTTTATTACTGTATACTGCTGTTATTGTATAGTTATGAGCTGATATACCATCTGGAATTGTATAATTTAATATAGCTACCCCATCTGTTACATTGACTTTTATAGTAGTACCATTTAAATCAGTTATAGTATGTCCTTGGAATTTAAAGACAACTACTCCTGAATTTAATACCGTGTTGTTACTATCTATAACATATGCTAAGTATTGAACTATATTATCTGCTTGTGCTATAGGTTTTGTTGTAATTACTGTTATGAATGCTGTACGTTTAGATACATCAACAGTATTATTTAAACTACGTGATCCATAGTAAATATTACTTGTTCCTCCATATACTGCTTGTATTGTTAGATTATCTTTTGCCCATGATACAGGTATGTTATATTCAAGTTTAGCTGTACCATTTATTACAGATGCATAGATTGGATTTCCATTAGTGTCTTTAATTGTTTCTCCATTGATTTTGAAAACAACTCTTCCACCATTTACAGGGTTTCCATTTTGATCTGTGATATTTGCTTGTAATATTGTATTATTATATACTGTTCCGTTTATTGGATTTACTACTATTGTAGTTTGTAGTTTATTTACTGTAAATTGAGTTTTATTTGTTGAATTTACGTATTTATCTGTACCATTGTAATATACTGTTACATTTACATTTGTTGTGATTGTTGATTTGAATTCTTGTGATATTTTTCCATTACTATCTGTAGTTAAGTTATATTCATTACCATTAATGATTAATGTAACATTTTGATTGGATAATACTACTCCATTTTCATCAATTAATGTTGCATTGATTGTTGTTGTTTGATTTATAATTATATTTTTAATTGTATCAATTGTAATTGTAGTATTTAATTTGTATATTGTTACATTGATAGTATCTGTAGCATTATTATAATTATTTGAACCTGTGTAGTTTAGTGTAAATGTGTAATTCCCTTCTAAGAATTGTTTAGTGATATTTCCAGTACCATTTTCATTTAATTCAATTACTCCAATTAATTGATCTCCATTGTAAATTTTTACTATTCCCTCATTTATTGGATTTCCATTTTCATCTGTAACATTAACAGTTATTGTTACGTTATCTGTAGCAATTCCAGTTACGTTATGAGAAGTTATTGTTACGTTGAGTTTATTAACTAGTATAGTACTATTAGCTACATTACTATCTTTATATATAGCATTGTTTTGATATTGTTCATATACTTCAATATTACCTGCTTTTGTTGGTGTGTAATTAAGAGTTGCAATACCATTTGAAATTTCTAAGTTATATGGTTCACCATCAATAATTAAAGATACATTACCATATGGAACATGATTTCCATTTATATCGTTTATTTTAACAGCAACTGTTATGTTAGTTGATTGTCCATAATTTATAGATTGTATTGGATTAATTGAGATATATGTTGCTATCTTATTTACATTAAATGTTGTACTATTTTTTAATGATGGATAATATGTAGTATTTCCAAGATATATTGCTGTTACAGTTTTTATACCAGCTGAAGTTGGTTTATATACAAATGATGCATTACCATTACTATCTAAATTTAAGGTATGTGTTACTCCATCAATAGTAATATTAACTTGACCAACTGTTACTGTAGCACCTGTAGTATTTGTTACATGTACTGTTATAGTAGCTGTTTCATTTACATAAATATCATCTATATGAGCTATTGTGATATTTGTATGTTGTTTATCAACATCTTCACTTACATTTAGATTAAATGATGTTTTTGCACTTTGATAATGTTTTGATAAAGTTGTATATGTAACATCTACTGTATCAACTCCATAGTTTAATGTACTAGCATTAAATGTTGCTACTCCATCAACAACTGTTGCTGTTAGTGTTGTACCAACTGTATCAGTACTATTATATATATGGAGTGTCATTGTACCATTTCTTACAAGATCATTATAAATATCTCTAAGATCAATTTGTACACTACCTTTAAAGTTTTTACCAATTGTAATATCATTTATAGGTACAATTGTATCATTTAACATGTTATCAATGTATTTATTGTTATTAACAGTACTTGAAACATCTGCTTCATTATACATTAACATATCACGTACATTATCTGTATTATTTTTAAATAAGTTATTTTGAACTTCTAAAGTTGTACTTTGTGTATTATATATTACAAATCCATTAGAATTTGTTGCTAAATTATCTTCAATATCACTACTTGATATATTAAGATTGTTTTTGTTGTAAGATACTGCTCCATTAGTAGCTGTGTTATTTAATATTGTACAGTTAGTTACTGCTATATTGTTTAAATTATATATTACTCCACCTACATTAGCTGTGTTATTTTTTACAGTCACATTAGTTATATTTATTGTACCTGTAACATTATTATATACAACACCACCATAGTTACCTGCTTTAGAATTCATAATTGTAGAATTTTTTATAACTAATTTATAACTATTTGCTATTACTCCACCATTATTTGAAGCTGTATTATTTATAAATGTAGTGTTTTTTAATGTACCTGAACCAAATACGTTATATATTGCTCCACCATTTGAAGCTGAGTTATTTACAAATAATAAATGATCTAACATTAAATAACCATTACTAGCTATGGTTCCTGCTGGTGCAGATAAATATAATCCCCCACCATTACCTGTAGCAGTATTATTTGAAAATGTTAAATTATATACTGTAACATCATTATTTGCTAAAGCATATACTGCTCCACCATTTGTAGCTTTGTTATTTGCAAAGTAGGTATTTTGTGAAATTGTTGAAGTAATAACATATAATGCTCCACCATTTAATCCTGCAACATTGTTTAAATATTTATTAGAAGCATCAATAACACCATCATAAAATGTTCCATTGTTATATATTGCTCCACCATTTCTAGATGCATTATTTCCATCAAAATTACAACCTTGTACAAGGATAGTACCTGAATTTATCATAGCTCCACCAATACCATGATTAGATAATGTATCATTGTTACCATATGCTGTGTTATTTATAAATGTACTATAAGAAACTATTACATTTCCTAAGAAATCATTTAATGCTCCTCCAGACATAGCTGTATTATTTTCAAATAATGTATTTGTTACATTAACATTAGCATATAAAACAGATACACCACCACCACATACTCCTTCATTATAAGTAATATTAGAGTTAATGATAGTTACATCATTATATTCTATTAAAACTGCACCATTTCCATTAGTTAAAACATCCTTATTCAATACTTTGTTATGACTAATTGTAGTATTTTCAATATTAACTACTCCATTAGGAGTGTCCATACTATTACCTATATTTACAATATAAATAGCACTAACAGCTGAAGTAGCAGTATTATTTTCAAATATACATGATGTTATATTAGCATTATTACTTACTAAATATATAACAGCTGCATCCATTGCTGTATTGTTAGTAAATATATCACCAGTAAATGTTGTATATTGATTTTCATCATTACTAACATAAACAACCCCACCATTTGTAGCATTATTTAATTTAAATAGGTTACTTGATGAATTTAAATTACCATTGTTAAATATTACACCACCATTAAGGATAGCTGTATTATTGATAAACAGGTTGTTAGTAGTATTTAATATTCCTTGATTATATATAACACCACCATCAGCAGCAAAGTTTGAATCAAATAGACTGTTATTTATAGTTACATTACCACCAGTATTATAAAGAACACCTCCACGAGTAAATAAATTATAAAATGTATTACTTTTAACACCATTGTCTAAAAATATTGTTAAATCATTAATATTGATACTTCCACCAATATTATAAATTACTCCACCATCAAATTTTGCAGTATTATTTTCAAAATAGGTATCAGTTATATCAATATTTCCACCTGTATTAAAGATTGCACCACCATTAGTAGCATTGTTATTTTTAAAGACTGATGAGTTGTTAATTGTAATTAAACCTCCACTATTAAATATGGAACTACCATTCATTGCACTGTTATTTTCAAAATCACAATTAATTACAGTAATATTACAAACACCTGTTGTTGAAACAGTCCCATTATAACTAGCTGAATGATTTTTAAATGTACAATTATTTAAAAGTACTAATGATGAGATTGCTGCAAGTCCATTTTGTCCATTGTTGTTACTAATTGCAGTTCCAGCAAATTCTCCTTTTGATCCAACACCTAATAATTTATTACTATCAAATACAGAGTTTAAGACAGTTAGATTATAATTTGTTCTTATTGCTCCTCCTGCTTCACCCGCAGTATTATTACTAAATGTACAGTTATCTATGACACATGCTATGAAATTTAAGTTAATAGCTCCACCACGGTTTTCTACTGTACCACCTTGTGCTTGATTATCTTTAAATGTACTATTTGTAATATATATTGTTGTAGATCTAAGACTTTGTGAATATAATCTTAATGCTCCACCAAATGCAGTATGTATACCTGTTTTATCAACAGCACTATTGTTAATAAAATTACAATTTGTAATATTTAAATAAGTATAATCATTACTAGGATTAAATCTAATAGCTCCTCCTTGATTATAAGCTATACTATTTGTGAAATTACAATTATTTACAATTAATGTACCATGAGTAACAGATATTGTTCCACCATTACTACTTGAAGATGTGAAACCATTTGTGAAATTTATATTATTTAACGTAAGTACTACATAATCTTTAGATAATGAAAACATACTTGTTTTATTTTGTCCATTAAATATAGTTCCAGTAGATAATGTTGATCCATTAAATGTAATATTTTTTGAAATGGTTAATACTGATGTAAAGTTATATGTTCCACTAGCTAATTTTATAGTCCACGTACCTGTACCAGCATTATTACTATTGGCATAATTTACAGCATCAGATAAACCACATGCACTAGATTCTGTATCTCCATTTCCTCCACCAGTAGTGTTTACATAAATAATACTACCTGTAGGAGTTACGGTTGTTTTTACTACTTCTTTTGATAATGTTTTTGGTATATTAGTATTAATAGTAGTTACATTAATTTCATTTGATGTTGTGTCTTTATATTTTATTTGTGAGTTAGAATTATTGTTATTTAAAGTATTTACGTTATTTGTTTGAATTTCTGAATTATCTTTGGTTGTATCTGACTTTGTTTTTGTGTTACTTGTTGTATCTTTTGTTGTTGATGAATCAGTTGTTAAAATATTATCTTCCGTTGTTACCTCTTGATTATTAGTAGTTTCTATGTTATTATCTGAAGAACTATCAGAAGTTGCTATTGGTTCTTGAATAGTAGTATTAGTTGTTGTTAATGCATTAGTTGTTGATTCAGATGTACTTGTTAGTGCAGTAGATTGATTTGTACTTGTAGCTGCTATAGTTGATACTCCAATAATTAATATCATAGATAAAACTAATAATAATCCTATCGATTTATATTTATTATATTTCGTTTTGAAACCTCCTTTATTTATTCTTAAATTAATTAAAAACTTTTAATATTAATTAATGAAATTAATTTAATATATTTGTCTATTAAACTATTGTATAAGAATATTTTTTAAAGTTAAAAAATTCCTATCGTTATATATACATTAAAATAATCCCTTATTTTCTTATTACATTGTTATAATAAATAAAGATTATTAGAATAAGTATGATAATTGTTTTTTTTAAAAAAAAGATTAAATGATTTATTAATTTATTTTATTTCATTAAAACCAAGAAAAAATTAGTTAAATTATAATAAGAATAAAATTAGTGTATCATTATGTTAATATATCTAAAAATCAGTAATCAGTTATTATTTAAACGTATTGTTAAATACTTTAACTTAGAATAGTTTATAATTAAAAAAAGCATAAATAAAAGAAGAAATATTATATTAAAAATATCTTCTTAATAAATCATTATGCTTATAATTCAACAGTATTGTTAAGTTTTACAGAACTTATTGTACTACATTGTAATTTCATAGAGTTACTCATTAAAATAGCTGTTTTACTTCGAGCTATTGTTAATGGTGTTCCTGTTGAACGACTAGATAAGTAACCTAATCTTTCCCCAGTTACTGCTGTAATTGTATATGATGATTGTTTATAACTATTTGGAATTGTAATGTTAATTTTACCATTAGTAACAGTTACATTTGTTACTATTGTTTTTCCATTAATTTTTATTGCAATTCTATTTGTTCCTACAACCATATGTCCATTTGTATCTTTAATTGTTCCAGTAATTGTAATATTATTTTTATTAGTTGTTGTTACTGGATTAATTGTTATTACTGTACCCATTTTCTTAATTACTTGTGTAGTTGTATTTTCTGCTCTGTTATATACTTTATTACTATATACTGCTGTTATTGTATAGTTATGAGCTGATATACCATCTGGAATTGTATAATTTAATATAGCCATTCCATTTGTTACATTAACTTTTATTGTAGTACCATTTGAATCAGTTATAGTATGTCCTTGGAATTTAAAGACAACTACTCCTGAGTTTAAGATAGTACCATTAGAATCTCTAACAACTGCCATGTATTGAACTAAATTATCTGCTTTTGTTACTGGTTTTGTTGTAATTACTGTTATTAATGCATTACGTTTAGATACATTAATAGTGTTACTTAAACTACGTGAACCATAGTAAGCATTGTCAATTCCACCATATACAGCTTTTATTGTTAGATTATCTTTTGCCCATGATACAGGTATGTTATATTCAAGTTTAGCTGTACCATTTATTACAGATACATAGATTGGATTTCCATTAGTATCTTTAATCGTTTCTCCATTAATTTTGAAAACAACTACTCCACCATTTATAGGATTTCCATAAATATCTGTTATATTAGCTTGTAAGATAGTATTATCAAATACTATTCCTTTTACAGGATTTACAACTGTTATTGTGTTAAGTTTACTAACATTTATTGGTATTTTTTCTGTTCCATTACTATATTTATCTGTTCCATTATAGACAATTGTTATATTATCTACAATTGTACCATTTATATCTAATGGGACATTAACAGTTCCATTTGTTATGTTAGCTGTTCCAATAACTGTACCATTTGAATCATAGATTATAATAGTACCATTATTTACTGGATTACCATTAACATCAGTTACATTAACTTTTACTGTAACATTTCCAATTGTTGAATTTATTACTGTTGCATTTATTTGAGTTTGTATCTTATTTACTGTGATATTCTGTGGTTGAGCTTCTGATGAATAATATTTATCAGTACCAGTATAATTTGCATTAACTGTTAGTTTACCAGCTGTTGTTGGTGTATAATTTAAGGTAGCTTGTCCATTTTTAACATCTACAATAAATGATTCACCATTTGATAATGTGATATTTACTTTTCCATCATTAACTTTGTTTCCAAGATTATCAGTTACGTTAATACTTATAGATATTTGTTTACCAATTGTTGCATTTGTAATATTAGATAGATCTATTGTTGTATTGGTTAATGTTTTTGCTCCATCATATACAACAGCATCTTTTAATGTTTCACTTGCTTGATACTTATCATTTCCTACATAACTAGCATTTATTATTAGTGTTCCTTTTATTGTAGGCATGTACTGAATTGTAATTGTACTACCTGCAATGGTATATAGTTTATTATAAGTATTTCCAACAGAATCTGTTATTGTAATATTTACAGTTCCACTTGTTACAGTAGTACCTATAATATTATCAATTACATTTACAATTATTGTACTTGTTTGATTTACTGCAAATATAGGTACTGTTATTAATGTTGTTGTAGGTATTTTATCTACAGTTAATGGATAATTAAATACTGTAGAATAATTGTAATTATCTGATCCTGTGTAATTTATTGTAAGAGTATGATCACCTGGAGTAGTAATGTCTAATTTTATATCAACAGTACCATCCTTAATAGTGGCTGTTCCTACAAGTTTTCCATCAGTATCATATACATTTATTGTACCTTCATTTAGTTTTTTATCATCAATATCAGTTACATTTACTTGTATTGTTGTATTTGCATATGTTGTATTGAGTGTTCCAACATTAATTATTGTATTTATTTTATTTACCACAAATGAAGTTGTATTTGTTGTACTTGCATATCTATCTGTTCCATTGTATTTTACTAAAACAGATATATCTGTTGCTGTTGGTGAAGTAAATTCTTGTGATACTTTTCCATTTTCATCTGTTTTTAAGACATATTCATTACCATTTATTATTATTGTAACATTTTGATTTGATAAAATTACTCCATTTTCATCTTTTAATGTTGCATTAATTGTTGTGGTTTGATTTATGACTATGTCATTTATTGGATCAATTGTAATATTTGTTTTTACTTTGTTTATTGTTACTGTACTTGTAGTAGTGTTATTGTTGTAATTTGTAGAACCTGTGTAATTTAATGTTATTGTGTATGTTCCTTCAAGGAATTGTGTTGTAATAGTTGCTATACCGTTTTCATTTAAGTAAGCTGTTCCAATAAGTTCAGTTCCATTATAGAAATTAACGAATCCGTCAGTTACTGGATTGCCTTCATTATTAATTACACTAGCAAATATTTTTACATCATCTGTAGCAATGCCTATTACATCATATCCTTTAATTATTGGTGTTGCTTTATTTACTGTGAAATCTTTTTCAGCTTCATTACTATCTTTAAATGCAGCATTATTTTGATATTGTGCATATACTTCAATAGTACCTGCCCGACTAGGTGTATAATCAAGTGTTGCTTGACCATTTTCAACAGTACAAGTATATGTCTGTCCATCAATTTTTAATGTTACACTACCAGATGGTACTGGATTTCCATTTGCATCATTAACTTTAACTTTAACAGTTATAACAGTTGATTCACCATAATCAATAGTTTTTATATCATCAATTGTAATATATGTAGCCATTTTATTTACATTGAATGTTGTACTATTTTGTAATGATTGATAATAAGTAGTATTACCTAAATATATTGCTGTTACAGATTTTATACCTGCAGATGTTGCTTTATATTTATAGGATGCACTACCATCATTACTTAAATCTACTGTGTGAATTACACCATCAATTGTAATATTTACTTGGCCAACATTTACTTTAGCACCTGTAGTATTTGTTACATGTACTGTTATAGTAGTTGTAGTATTTACATACATATCTGCTATAGGATCTATTGTGATATTTGTATGCTGTTTATCAACATCTTCACTTACATTTAGATTAAATGATGTTTTTGCACTTTGATAATGTTTTGATAAAGTTGTATATGTTACATCTACTGTATCAAGTCCATAATCTAAAGTTTCTGCACTAAATGTTGCTACACCATCTTTAACACTAGCTGTAAATGTTTTATCTACATGTGTAGTAGAGTTATATATATGAAGAGTCATTGTTCCATTTCTTACAAGATCATTATAGATATTTCTAAGATTGATCTGTATATTACCAGTGAATGTTTTTCCAATAGTAATATCATCTATAGGAACAATTGTATCATTTAACATATTATCAATGTATACATTTCCACTTACAGTACTTGAAACATCTGCTTCATTATACATTAACATATCACGTACATTATCTGTATTATTTACAAATAAATTATCCTTAGCATCTAATGTTGTACCTTCTGTACTGTATAATACAAATCCAGTAGAACTTGTAGCTAAATTATTTTCTACATCACTACTTGATAAGTTAAAGTTATTTTTGTTATAAACTAATGCTCCATTGGTAGCTGTGTTATTTAATATGACACTATTATTTAGGTTCATATTGTTTAGATTATATGCTACTCCCCCAACATCAGCTGTATTATTTTCAATAGTGACATTATTCATATTTAATGTACCTGAAACTGTGTTATAGACTACTCCACCATAATTTGCTGCTTTACTGTTATTAATTGTAGAATTTTCAACAGTTAATATATAACTATTTTCTAATGTTCCACCATTATTTGTAGCAGTATTACCTATAAATACAGTATTGTTAATTTTACCTGATCCAAATACATTATAAATTGCTCCACCATTTGTAGCTGTGTTATTTTCAAAGTGCATTTTTTCTAATGTTAATGTACCATCATTACCAATAGTTCCTTCTGGTGCTGAGAAGTATATTGCCCCACCATTTGTTTTTGCACTATTATTCAAGAATGTGAGGTTAGATGCTGTAATATCAGTATTAGCTAATACATATACTGCTCCACCATTTGTAGCTGTGTTATTTTCAAAGTTACAATTTTGTGTGACAGTTGAACTAATTTGGTATAATGCACCACCATTTAATTCAGCAATGTTATTATAGTAATTGTTATGATTTTCAACAATAGTACCATTGTTATATATTGCTCCACCATTTTTACTTGCATTATTACTATCAAAAGTATTGTTTGTTGCAGTTAAACTTCCTAAATTGGAAATTGCTCCACCAATACCATGATTATATAAATCAATAGTGCTACCGAATGCTGTGTTATTAATGAAACTGTCATTATTGATAATTACATTTCCAAGATAAATGTTTAATGCTCCACCAGAAACAGCTGTGTTATTTCTAAATGTAGAGTTTGTAGCATTTACATCAGCAAAAAATACTGACATACCTCCACCGAATACTCCATCATTATATGAAACATTAGTATTGTTAATAGTTACATCATTGTATGCTATTACAATTGCTCCAGTTCCTGTTTCTAAGTTAGTTTTATCAAGTACATCATTGTTTGTTATATTAGTACTTTCAATATGAACAATACCATTAGCTGTTTCTGTACTATTTCCAATATTTGTAATGTAAATAGCAGCTATAGAAGTTTTTGCTGTGTTGTTTTCAACTAAACATGATGTTATATTTACATTATTACTTATTAAGTATAAAGCTCCAACATCTGTAGCATTGTTTTCTATGAATTTATCATTAGTTAAGTTAGTATATTGAGTTATATCATTATCAACATACATTGCTCCACCATGAGTTGCTGTGTTGTTTGTAAAGGTATCTAATGTTGAATTTAATGTACCATTATTATATAATGCACCTGCTTTAGTAGCATTATTAAATTTAAAGGTATTATTTGTTGAATTTAAATTACCATTGTTGTATAATGCTCCACCATTACTGGCTGCATTGTTTCCTTCAAAGGTATTATCCTCAGCAATTAAATCACCTGTATTTCTAATAGCTCCACCAATACCATGATTATATTTATCTGTGTCATCATCTAAAGTTATACCATCTGTAGATGCTACATTATCAATAAATGTATTATTTTTAATTATAGTTTTTCCAAGATAAATATTCAATGCTCCAGCAGAGACTGCTGTATTATTTTTAAAGTAGGAATTTGTAACATTCAAATCACTACCAACAGTAGTAATTCCAGCACCAGATACACCAGTATTATTTATAACATTAGTATTATTAATTAATACATGATTAAAATGTATAGCTACAGCTCCTAAACCTTCATCTAAATTAGTTTTATTACTAACATCATTATTTGTTATGTTACAATAATTGATAGTAACTAATGAAGAATCTGCATGATTTATATTACCTGTTACAAGTATTGCAGAAGCTCTATTTACAGCTGTGTTATTGTCAAATACTGAATAAGTGATATTTGTAGTAGTACCATTTAAGAATAACCCAGCACCTTGAATAGCTGTATTATTAATAAATTCACCATGAGTTATTGTACTGTATTGAGTTTCAGTATTACTTATATATATTGCTCCACCGTCATTTGTTGCATTATTGTTATATAATGAATCATCAGTTGAATTTAATGTTCCGTTGTTATATAATGCTCCACCTTTATTAGCAGAATTTATGTTGAATAAATTATTTGTTGAATTTAAATCACCATTGTTGTATAATGCTCCACCATTACTGGTTGCATTGTTTCCTTCAAAGGTATTATCCTCAGCAATTAAATCACCAAAGTTCATAACTGCTCCACCGATACCATGATTAAATACTTCATCATTATTACCAAATGCTTTGTTATCAATGAATGTAGTATTTTTTACAGTAAGGTTACCAAGATAATTATTAATACCACCAGCACTAATTGCTGTATTATTTTTGAAGAATGAATTGGTTACATTTAATTCAGCATATAATGTACTTATTGCTCCACCGTAAACACCTGTATTATTAATAAGGCGTGATGAATTTAAGACTACATCATTATGTGATATTACAATTGCTCCAGATCCACCTACTAAATCAGTTTTATCTAATACTTGGTTGTTTGTTATATTTGTATCATTAATTGTTACTAATCCTTTTACAGAATCTGTACTGTTACCAATATTAATAATATATATTGCTCCTATTGATTTATAACCAATATTATTATCAAATACACATGATGTGATATTTGCATTATTACTTATAAGATATAATGCTCCAACATCTGTAGCATTGTTACTTAAGAATTTATCATTAGTTAAGTTAGTATATTGATTTTCATCATTATCAACATACATTGCTCCACCATGTGTTGCATTGTTGTATGAGAATGTGTCTAATGTTGATTCTAAGGTTCCATTATTATATAATGCTCCACCTTTAGTTGCATTGTTATATGAAAGTACATTTTCATTTGAAGTTAATGTACCATTATTATATACTGCACCACCAAAATCAGCTATGTTTGATTTTAGTGTATTATTATCAATAGTTAATATACCATAATTATAAACAGCTCCACCAAGATTTGTTGCATTGTTTCTTTCAAAGTTGGAATTGGTAATTTTTAAATATCCTGTAGTTAGAATTGCTCCACCACAACCATGAATATTTAATTTATCAGTATATGTAGCTGTATTTTCAATAAATGTACTGTTGTCAATATATATTGGATATGTATCTCCATAAATATTTAATGCTCCAGCATTTACAGCTGAATTATTCTTAAATACAGAATTATTAACTGTTAAACCACTAAATAAAGTAGTAATACCAGCACCAGATACACCTGTATTATTTTCAACAAGTGTATTATTTATTAATACATTATTGTTTTTTATTGTTACAGAACCTAATCCTTCATCAATATTAGTTATATTTGTAATTTTGTTATTTGTTATATTACAATTTTCAAGTATAACTGTATATGTCCAAGGTGCATAACCTTCATTTGATACAGCTATTGCAGAAGCTCGGTTAGTTGCATTGTTATGATCAAATATTGTTGAAGTGATATTAGCAGCAGCACTTATAAGATATACTGCTCCACCTTCTGTTGCATTATTGTATGTGAATTTACCATCAGTTATTATAGTATATTCTTCGTCAATGTTTTCAGTGTATAAAGCTCCACCTAAGTTAGTTGCTTTATTATGATTAAATTCATCACTAGTTGAATTTATTGTTCCATTGTTAAATATAGCTCCACCAGTAACATTTGCAAAGTTATTGTTGAATGTATTATTTATTGATGTTAATGTTCCATTGTTTATTACAGCTCCACCATATCCTGTGTAGAAGCCAGTTTCACTGTAATATGTATCAAGCGTTGTGTCATTCATTGCTATGTTACCATCAAAGGTATCGTTTTCTAGTTTTAAATTACTATTCATATTGTTGAATGCACCACTGATGTAACCTGTGTTATTAATGAAGTTTGAATTTGTAACATTAAGTTTTCCATCACGTAGTGTGAATGCTCCACCGTTTACTCCAAAGTTTCTTGTAAATGTTGAGTTATCAACTACTAGATTGGCTCCAAGTATTCCTATTGCACCTGCTCCTAATGGAAGATGTGCTGTTACATTGTTATCTGTAAAGTTGGAATTGGATATTTTTACAGATCCTGTTTTTTCAAAGTAATCTACAAGACTTATTGCTGAAGAGGTATTAGTTGCATTGTTCCCTGTAAAGTTACAGTAATTTACTGTTATTGAACTCATATTTCTTATGGATATTGCTCCACCACGATCAGATGCATTATTGTAATTGAATGTATCATTATAAAATGATGCTACGTATAAATCAGTAGGATTATCTTTAATATTGTATACCATACCTATTGCAGCTTTGTTGTATTCATAAGTGTTATTTTCAGAGTATAATGAACCTTTGTTATAAATAACTCCACCTAATGTAGCATTGTTATCTCTAAATTTAGAGTTAGATATTGAAAAAGTACCATATATATTATATATAGCCCCTCCATCAGTACCTGCAGTGTTGTTGTTTAATGTTCCATTTCTTATATAACTAATACCATTTTCAATATTATTCGTGTATATTGCTCCACCATTAACCGTTGCATCATTGTTGTATAATTTATCCTTTATAGAATCTATTGTACCATTATTATATAATGCACCACCTAAATAATCAGCACTGTTATTGTCAAATGTATTGTTATTTGAAATTAATGTAGCATTATTACCGATAGCTCCACCACAACCCATAATAACATCAAGAATTGTATGTACTGATGTATTATTTTTTGCAGTATTGTTTATAAATGTATTATTATTAATTGTTAATACACCATTTACATTAGCAACTGCTCCTGCGATGTATGCTGTGTTATTTATAAAGCTGGAATTTGTAATATTAAGTGAACCAGTAGTTAATATTAATGCTCCACCAAAGAATCCTACATTTTCAGTAAAGTTAGAATTTTCTACTAAAAGATCAGATCCTTGAACTCCTATTGCACCAGCTGTTAAATATATTCTATTTGTTACAACATTTTTAATAATATTTGAATTATTAATTTTTACAGATACACCTGAAACATAGTTATCTGTTATTATACTAATTGCTGCAGATGAGATTTTTGCAGTATTTTCTGTTAAATTACAATCATCAATTGTTACTGAACTCATGTTTCTTATTGCTATTGCTCCTCCATGATTAGTAGCATTATTATACATGAATGTATCATTAGCAAAAGTTACTGTATAAACTGTTAATGGGCTAACTTTGATGTTGTATACTACACCACCTTCAGTTGCGGAGTTATTGTGATATGTATTGTTTTTTGAAGTTAATGTTCCTTGGTTGTATATTACTCCACCATATGTTGCATTATTTTTTAATAATTCTGAATTGTATATAGAGAAAGCTCCATTAATGTTATAGATAGCCCCTCCATTAGTACCTGCAGTATTATTTCTTAAATAACTGTTATTAATGTAATCTTGTCCATAAGTTGGGTTTTGTGTATATACTGCTCCACCATTAATTTTTGCAGTGTTATTTTCAAATGCACTACTATTAACTTTAAGTTCACCTTGGTTATATATAGCTCCACCTTCACCTGTAATAGCTTTATTATTAGTAAAATTGGATTTTAAAATAACTACTTCAAGATTATTATTTAAAGCTTTAAGACTTCCAGTATCATCAGTTGCTGTAGCATTATTATATATTACACCACCACTAACAGTAGCATTGTTATATGTGAAATTTGAATTAGTTATATCAACAGTAGCTTTTGTGTATACTACACCACCTTCAGTAGCATTGTTATACTCAAATTTTGAAGTATTAATATTGATAACAGATACTTCATTAGTACTACTACTTATAGATCCAATAACTCCACCACGTGCTGATGCAGAATTATATCTAAATGTAGATCCGACTATTTCGAATATATTTGATGCATCATTACTGTTATATATAACTCCTCCACGAGCAGCAAAGTTACTTTCAAATGTACTATTATCTATAGTTACACTACCCCCAGTGTTGAAAAGAACTCCACCTCTAGTGGATATACCTGTGGTTGCATTTATTACACTATTATTTTTAAATACTGAAGATTGATTGATATGTATACTACCACCAGTATTATATATCACTCCACCATCAATTTTTGCAGTGTTATTTTCAAATGTTGTAGTATTAATTACAATATCCCCACCAGTATTAAAAATAGCTCCACCATAATCAGCTTGACCATTTTTAAATATAGATGATCCATTAATTGTAATTGAACCTCCACTATTATAGATAGCACTACCATTCATTGCAGTGTTATTAGTGAAATTACAATCGATCACTGTTAAATTACAGTTACCTGTTGTATATACAGTACCATTGTAGTTACTTGAATGGTTTTTAAATGTACAATTATTTAATATTAATACTGCTACCTCAGAAGTTGTTCCAGGTACACCATTATTATTGTAAATTGCAGTTCCACCATTTTCAGTACTAGTTTGTGTAAGCTTATTACCATCAAATACAGTATTATTGATAGTTAAAATGTAATCAGTTCTTATTGCTCCTCCACCATCACCAGCAGTATTATTTGTAAAAGTACAATTTATAATATTACCTTCAACTACGTGTAAATTAATAGCTCCTGCTCTAGCTTTACTTTCTGTTCCAGCCAAGTTACCTGTAAAGTTACAATTTGCAATATAAACTTTAGAATTGGTTATACCAACGTCACTATATAAACGTAATGCTCCAGCATATTTTGATGCACTATTATTAATAAACTGACTATTTGTTATATTTATATAGTTAGAACCAGTATAACCCTTTGGAATATACCATACAATTGCTCCACCTTGGTTATTAGTAGCTTTATTACTGGTAAAATTACAGTTATTAATAATTAAATTACCTGGATATGCAGTTATAACACCACCAGTTACTGTGGTACTAGAAGAACAATTAGTGAAATTAATATTGTTCAATGTTAAAGTTACTGCACCATTATTTAGATAAAATAAACTTATCTTATTTTGTCCACTAAATACTGTTTTTGTAGTTCCATTTATTGTTATATTTTTTGTAATTGTAAATCTACTATCTATAGTATATGTTCCATCAGCTACTTTTATAGTCCATGTACCACTAGTTGGTGTATTACCATTTGCAATTGTTATTGCATTACTAATTGTTGTTGGATTACTTTCAGTATCTCCAACTGAAGTTGAACTACCACTAGTACTTACATATATAATATCATTTATATATGCTGTTTTTAATGTTGTTTTTACTGAAGTTTTAACATTGGTAGTTGGTATGATGACGCTTGTTTCATTTGATAGCATTATTACATTAAAATTATTTGTACTAATATTAGTACTTATCATATCTTGATTATCTTTATTTGTTGTTTCTGTAGTTACTGTATTGGTTTTTAGAGTATTATTATTTGAATTTTGAATAGTTATTGTATTATTATTTGAATTTTTAACATGGCTTGTAATTTCGATATTATTTGAATTATATCCTGTAGTGTTTTCACTACTTATTTTATTTTGGGTACTATTCTTTGTAATATTGGTTGTTATTGATTGACCACTTACTTTATTATTTTCTGTGTTTATCTCTGTTTTATTAGTTGTTGATGTGATCTTCTGGTTATTATTTAGGGTCTCTGTATTAATGTTTTTTTGATTATTACCCAGTTTATAGACAGCATTATCTGTACTATACGAATAATCTGAAGTTTCATTATCAGATATTGTTGATTGTTCTTGATTTACACTGTTATTATTTATTGTTGATGCGATATTAGTCGTATCTGTTATATTATCTGCAAAATCAGTTTGTGTTGAGTTTGCAGCGGTTGTCGCTGATATTCCCATGATTAATATTAATGATAAAGCTAAAAATAAACTCATCATTAATATTTGTTTACTATCTTTCATTCTGAGCCCCCTTGTATTTATTTAAACCAAGAAAAGACTTCATTAATTTAAATGATTTTATTTAAATTATTAAATGATGAAATCTATTTATTTTATGTATTTAGATGCCATGTTTTATTATTTTAAATTAAGTAACACAAAACGTTATTCTTCATAAAATCTTCATGTTAAGAGTTTATAATTTGAATTAGATAATATAATGTGTAGAGAGGTGACCTATGAGTAATAAAAAACAAAAAATTAAAGTTTACAACATGACGTGTACCTCCTGTGAAGTTAGAATAGAAAAGGCGCTGATGAGTATCCCTGGAGTTACTAAGGTATTGGCTGATTACAAAAGCGAAAGTGCGTTTATAGAATATGATGATGAAATGTGCAATATGATGCAAATCAAAGAAAAAATCTCAAAGCTAGGTTATAGTACGGAGAATTCCGGCAATTTTAAACTTGTTGGTATGCTTATAATAGTTCTTGCAATTATTCTTTTAAGTAGGGCTGGTTCTAGTTTTGACATGGAATCCAAGCTAGCAAACGCATCTTATTTAGTTCTATTTGTAGTAGGTGTCTTCACTTCCCTGCACTGCGTAGGTATGTGTGGTGGAATAATGTTATCACAAAGT
>CAYNSJ010000034.1:0-26178 GCA_964399835.1 uncultured Methanobacteriaceae archaeon
AATTAATAACATCATACACACAATATTCTTTTATATAATAATAATTATATTATTATACTATTTATTCTTTTACGAAAAAATAAATTTAAAAAAATAAAAAAGATTCTTTTACAAAAGAATTTAATAAAAAAAAATAAATTTTATCTATATTAATTAAAACTTAAAAAAGAGTATTTTTTCTATTCAAAAAAAATGAAGAGAAATAAAGGTTATAAAACTTTACTTTTATATTAATTTGATTTTACAGTTAGTGTATTGTTTCCTTTACTTCCAATGTAACCATTGTTTGTTCCCATTACTACAGTTATTGTATAGTTTCTTGCTTTATATGTTGATGGTATTGTAATGGTTGTATTTACTGTTCCATTAATTACTGTAGATTTTGTAAATGTTATTCCATTGATTTTAATTACAATTGCATGGGTTCCTAAAACTAAGTTACCATTAGCATCTTTAATAGTACCTTTTATTGTAACATTTGAACCAGCAACTGCAGTAGCTGAGTTTATACTTGTAGTTGTATTGATTTTTGTAATTGTTATTGATTTAACTCCTGTAGCTCTGTTATATAGACTGCTTCCATAAACAGCTGTTATATTATAAGTTCGTGCTGATATTCCATTTGGAATAGTATAATTAATTGATGCTAATCCATTTGTCACATTTACTTTTAATGCAGTCCCATCACTATTTAATATTGTTTTACCTTGGAATTTAAATACAACTTGACCTGTATTAACTAAAGTTCCATTAGAATCTTTAACAGTAGCAGTAAGTTTAACAACATTTCCTGCTTTAGCAGTAGTACTATTCGTTGTAACAGTTACTATTGCAGTACGTTTACTAGTTGAATTAGCAGTAGTAATTGTTAAGGTATTTGATTTAATTGTTGAATTAATATTTGAAGTTACATATGTTGTTGTGTTATTTGAAGGTATTGTTATTGTGAATGTATTTGTTTTGTTTATAACTTTTGTTTTAACTCCATTTACGTATACATTGTAACTAGTATTATTTACTATATTAGAATCATAGTAGCTAGAGTTGGTTACAGCCATGTTAATTTTTATAGTTGCAGAATCATTAACTGTTACATTAGTCGTAGTTGTACTTATTGTAAGAGTATATGGTATTGTACAGTTAACATATTTATTACTTGATAAATTATTAGTTCCTGGTAAGTAAGATATTTCATCTGTAGCTGTGATATTTGTAAATAGGTTATTTTTAATTGTTACAATAGTTTCATTATTAGCATTTATTAATCCTGATGTATTTGCATATGTATTTGCTATAGTAGAATTTATTATATTTACTGTAGCATTATCAAAACCTGTTACTCCAAGAGCATTTATTATTCCACCAGTAACATTAGCTTTGTTACCATTTAATGTTGAATTAATAATATTAACTGTAGCACCAAAAGATACATAAGCAATTCCACCATTTCCTGTAGCATAATTATTGTCTAGTGTACAATTTAATAAAGTTACTGTACTTAAAGTAGAATAAATTACTCCTCCAACAGCTCCTGTGTTGTTAGTTATTATACTGTTTGTAAAAGTTGAGTTTCCACCATAATCATAAAGAACCCCACCTTGACCACTTGCAGAATGATTAGCTATTGTTGAATTAATAACATACAGTTTACCTCCGTAATTATATAATATTCCTCCAGAGCTTTTAACCGTATTGTTAGCTATTGTATTATTTACAATATATACCGTTCCATCATAATTATATATAATTCCACCCATAGCGGTAGCATTATTGTTATTAATTATTGAATTAATAAGGTATACTGTTGAATTACTACCATAATTATAGATCACACCACCTTGACCAGTAGCTGTATTATTAGAGATTATACAATTTGTAATGTTTACTGTGTTATTTATTTTACTAGACGTTGAGAATAGATGTACTATTGAACCAGATTTACCTGTGATATTTGTAAATGTAGCGTTATCAATATTAACTGATCCTGTTGTAACATATATTAATCCTTGTTTTGTATTAATACTGTTAAAGTTTATATTAGAAATATTAAGTGAATAAGTACCTACATTTATACCATAACTAAGACTGGTGGTATTTGTAGTATAAATAACATTTCCTTGTCCTTGCAATGTAATATTAGAAACTAATTTTAATGTACTATTTGCAGTATAAGTACCTTCACTTAAAATTATAGTATCACCATCTGTAGCATTTGCTACTGCATTACTTAGTTGTGTCCATGTACTTACTGTTGTTGTATTACTTTGTTTAACACTTGTTTTAGTATTATTTAATGTTGTTATAGTATTTGTATTATTATTAATTGCTGTTTTTATTGTTTTATCAGTTGTTGTATTTTTTATATTACTTGTAGTTTGTATAGTGTTTATTTGATTATTAATATTATTATCTATTGTACTTACTAAATTATCATCTTGATTATTTGAATTAGTTGTACTAGTTGAATCAGATTTTTGAGTATCATCCTTTGTTATAGCATTATCATTATCACTATTGGAATTAGTTGATAATTTATCTGTTGATTGAGTGTTAGTATTATTGATATTTGTTTGTTCTTTTACTACATTACTACTTACAGATGTACTTGTATCAATTTGTGATTGACTTTGTGAATCTGTTGAGATTGAAGTTGAACTTGAATCAGTAGTATTTGATGTATCAGCTGCTGAAACTACACTAATTCCAACTACCAATATTAGTAGTGATGTTAATAAAAGAATAGTTCTTCTACTTAACATAATAAATTTCTTTACTCCTTTTTGTTCAATTGTTAAAATATAATTTCATAATTTCTCAATAAAAAAAAATTAATATTTTTTCTATAAAAAAATTATATAAACATAACTCCGTTTTAATATTTAAAAGTGTTTATGTCTATTTACAAAAATTAACGAAGGATATTGAATAAGATAGAGTATAATGTATTGTAGATTTATTTAAATAAAATAAAAATGATAATTAATTTTTAAATTTAAAATATAGAAAAATAAATAAAAACAAGTTAAATATAAATTAATAATAAAATTATTTTTTAAAAATAAGAAAAAAAATAGATAATCTTTTTAATTAAAGACTTCATTTTCACGTAGATAATCACACAAATGTATATTTTCACTCATTGGATCAATAGTGAACACTAATATTTTATGATTCAAGATAGGTATCCATTTATATTTTTGTAATGGTTTATCAAAAGAATTAAATTGTGTTCTGTGATTTAAAGGTATTTTTGCATATTCTCTCATTTGTTTTATTTCTCTATTTAGTATAGTATACTCTCTAAAGTTTGAATTTTTTAATTTACATAATTTATCTTCTAAATCTTTTTCAATTGTTACGTCATATACCATCTTTAAAAACCCCCATGGTATTGATTTATTTATAGTATTGTTTAATTACTAAACAACATAATATTGTTATAATAAATAATGTTTATAAAAATTATAAATTTATTGAACATCATATAAATATTTATTAAATTAAATGTTATTTTAAAAATTTTATTTCCGTTTTACATGTTAATTTATTATTTAACTAGTATATATACTTTTATCATATTTTTTCATGTTTAATAGTTACTATTTCTAATATTTTATTATAATTATTGTATTTTTAAACAGTATATTTATATAAATTTTAGCAATGTAATATTTTAATAATATTATTATAATAATATCAATTTTTTCTGTTAAAATGTTTATTGATCAATAAAAATAGTATTTAAAAAATTTAAAAAAAAGAGAAGAATTAATAAAAAATTATTTATTTTGCTACAATTTCTTTCCAAGGTCTTATATTTACACTAGTAATAAGTCCTTCTGAAGAACTATTAGCAACTATTGTAGCATATGTATAAATCATGTTCATATAACCTATTTTACCTAAAGAAGTCTGTGCAAATGATGGGCCTCTACCATTTACTTCCATGAAATTTTGAATATTTGATGCTACATCAATATATTCATCTTGTTTTAAGTTACCTTCTTCTTTAATACTTTCTGATGAATATTTTGGAGACTCAAATTTTTTAAGTAAAGACCATCTAAGATTACCACATTCAATTTCAGATACATTTTTAACTAATAAGTAAAGTAAATCTTCTATATGTACATTATCATTTTTCATGACAATATTTCTAGGTAATACTTTGTTAATATTTATCCATTTGATTAATCTGAAACTTGCATTTTGAACATCATTTAATGAAAATGATTGTTCTGGATCAGGATTAACTATCTTTAATTCTACTGATTTACGTGCTGGTTTATGTTCACTATCTCCACTGTATACTACTTCAATTATATATTTTTCATTATTTAAATGTGAAAAATCGTAATCATGAGTTACAACACCATCAACAGCATTCGTATCTACTATATTTTTATTATTAACTTTTATAGCAGCTTTACCATTTAATTTATTTCCTTCTTCATCAGTAACTTCTGCTTTAATTACTGTTTTATGACCTCTAACAATTTTTATATCATCTATGTTAATTATCGTATCCATTAATATTACCCTCTGTTAAAAATATACAATTCAAATACATGAAATTAAAAAATATTACTACAAAAATGTTTTGACAAATGTTTAAATTCCATTTTGTATGTATTAAGCTTATCGTTATATATTTATATTTTAGTTTTCTTTATTAAAAAATCTATTACTATATATTATGTTACTTTTATTATTTAATTTTTAAAAAAATTAATTAAATTAAAATTATGAATATTATTAAGAATATTACTAAAATAATTATAATCTTAATTTTAAAAATATTCCATAAAAATCAGCATTTAAAAAAAAGTAATTTATTTTATATAAAATAAATTATATAATTCCCATTATCATTAGTCCTTCTAACAAGCATATAAACAATATTGTACCTACTAAATATAATATACTGTTCCTAGATAAACCATTACTACTATTATATATTACACTATCCATACTATATCCACGACTTGTCATACTGTTAAATACTTTCTCTCCTTGTTCATACGATCTTAAAAACATCATCAAGAAGAGATATCCTACTTGTTTTACTTTCCATTTATATGATGTTTTTTTAGAATGAACTGAAAATCCACGACTTGCTTGTGCTCTTCTTATGCTTATAAGCTGATCATAGAACATAAATATAAATCTTACAAATAAACTGAATATCATTGCAAATTCATTAGGCATACCTAACTGTCGCATTGATTGAGCAACTTCCTGCATTGGTGTTATAAATGAAAACAATACTATTGATGTAACACTTATAAAAAATCTAGCAGTTAATAATTCCCCAAATAGAAGACCTTCTGTAGTTACATTAATACCCAATGGCAAAGCATAAATAACATGTCCTGGATGTACAAACGGTTGAAATATTGCAATAAATAACCCAAAAGGCAGTATAACTAATACTTTAAGCATAGCATCTTTGAATGGTATTTTTGAAATCAATATTAATGCAATTAAATATAATTCTAATATTAAAAATATTAAGAAATTATTTGTAGAAACAGCAAAAACAATGATAAGAATCATTGCAATTAATTTAACTCTTCCATCAAGATCATGCAAAATACTACTTCTTCCAGAAAAGGTATCTTGTTGTTGCAATTTATTTAGACTAACCAATACTTAATCTCCTTGGATTATATTAAAGTCATATTATATATCTTAATTAATGTTATTTTAAATCATTATACTACATTAATTATTAAGAAATTTTAATTGATATCACTTACATGAAATTTTATTTAATATTAATACTTATTTTATACTATAATATTTGTTAAACAGATTATATACTCTTTTAGCTTCTATAAACCCTAAGGGGTATACGTATTAAGAAAAATATTTAGATTATAATGAAAGATCATTATTAAAATTACTAAAAAAAGGTTATTAAAAATATTATATATTAAAAAAAGGTTATTGCACTTAAACAGATGATACTCTGAATAAGTGTCCAAATTATTTAATTATCATGTTTTACAGTAACATAAAACACACCATATACTAAACCAAAAGAAATGACAGTACCTAAAATTAAACAAACCATTCCACCAATTGGATTACCACTCATACCAGGAATATTATAATCTGGTAAAGGTGAATTTATAACTGCTGGAGAATCCAAAGCACTTGGATTTAATGCTTCAGCAGATGCTTCCAATCCATCAGGATTACTTGAAGCAAGTAATGGTGAAAGAATACATAATACAATTGCAATTGCAAATATTCCAACATATATTTTTTTTCTACTTTTAATAACCATTATTTCTCATCTCCTTTATCCCATGCTAGTAAATCTGGTCTAACAGATTCTATACCTTTAATAATTAATACTGTTATAATTGCTTCAATGATTCCTATCATTGCATGGTATCCACCCATATATAATAATCCTAAGCCTAGAGGGAATGTTCCAGCTATTGCCATTTCAATTGCTGCACATACTGCAGCTATAAAACATGCAGCCCATGAAGCTATTCCTATTGCAGGATATTTTCCAATCCTATCTTTAAGTCCTACAAATCCATAATATCCTACAAATCCACCTATAACGCCCATATTTAATATATTAGCTCCAAGGCAAGTAATTCCACCATCACCCATAACAATTGCTTGGAAAATTAAAACTAATGTTAATACAATTATCGCCGCATATGGACTCATAAATATTATCGCTATTAATGCTGCACCTAATAAATGACCACTTGAACCACCAGGTACAGGAAGATTAAAGGACATTATTACAAATATTCCAGCAGCTAATACAGCTAGGAGAGGTATATATTTCTCTTTTAAATTATTTCTACACCACCTTAATGATAAATATACAAATATTAATGCTATTATATAATATATTACACATTGAGGTAAAGGTATGAAACCATCTGGTATATGCACTTATTTTCCTCCATTATATAAATTTCTTAGTTTCTTTTATTCTTTTAATTTTTATAATAATTATTAATAATTTTTTATTAACTTTTACTACTCTACTTTATTATTATAAAATTCATGCTATATAAAGTATATGGTTTTTAAAGGACATATATAGATTTAATAACTACCATAAGTAATAATTAACCTTAAATATAACTATAAAAAGTAATAAAGTAATAATTTTAACTATAAAAGACAGAAAAAGTAATAATTTAATACTAGTATATAAATATAATTAAAAAAGAGTAATACTTCTAAAATAAAAATTAGTAAAAAAGGAAGTTAAAATGTAAATTTTTAACATTCCAATTAGTTAGATTACATATACTTAAATTGACATTATTGAACTACCTAATGGTATTGTTAAATTAGCTTCAACAAATGCTGCAATAATAAGCAATATAGCTACAATGACTATTATAACTACTGCATCAATAAGCATTTTAACAGAGATTGTTAAATGATCAACAAATATATCTGATTTATTAATTCCTCTAATTTTAATACCAGCCAATACATTTATAATAGCTTGTGTTAATCTAAATCCAGCAGCACCTGCAAGTATAATTGCAGTTAACTCAAATATACCATGAGGTACTGTATAAGATAAGAAATATGTTAATGGAAGATGTGCACCAGTAAAACCAATTAATATACCATTATAAGCTAATAAATATACTGTAGGTATACTTAGTAACATACCACCTTCAAACATTTTCAATGCTACTGAAAAGTTATTTAAAAACAATGGAATTGTAGCTAAAACCAATTGTCCTGATTTTACATTTTTACTCATGCCCTGTACAACAGGTTGCATGATTGATTGAAAAAATGTTGGATAAAAATATGCCATTAATGTAAATGCGAAAAATACTAGTAAAGATAATAATACATGATACTTTATTCTATGACAAAAATTACCTGCCTCTTGCTTAACATTCATACTCATTTTATCACCTTTACTTTATGAAAGTTTTTATTGTTTTCTTGTTTTAATTGTAATTTTAATATTTTTATCTTTCCCCGTTGTTTATATAGGTAAGTAATATTATTTAAAAGTTTAGAATAAATTAAAAAAAATAATTTTTAATTTAATTAAAAAAATAAGAGGATTATAATAATGTATCAGCAATTTCTTTAGCTTCTATACGTTTATCATTTAATTTTTCAAACATTTCAGCTAACAACTCACTAGCACACTGTTTACATTCACCACATACAATATTTCCTTCAAGACATTCTTTTCTTATTTTTTCAAGTTTTTTATCATCATCAATGAGATGGTAAACTAATAATTCATAAATTGAACATTGATCTGGATTTCCTCCAAGCTCTTTTTGTTCTTTAAGACTTTCACGTCCACCTGTTTTTGCACTTTTAACTTTTTTAGTTGCATCTTTTATTGAATCAGTTAAATAAATAGCACTTTTTGGTTTACTACTACTCATTTTATCTCCAGTTAATCCTGTCATAAATCTATGGAACGTAGCAGATGGTTGTATAAATCCATATTCTGAATTAAAACGTGATGCTATATCTCTTGTTAAACGTATATGTGGATCTTGATCAGGACCTACTGGTACAATAACTGGTTTTGGTCCACCAAATTCTTCTAATTGAGGATGTAATATATCAGCCACTTGTAATAATGGTGTGTATATATGTGAAATATTAGTACTATTATTGAATCCATAAATACTACGCATTTCACTAAAAGTTACTTTACTACCTAGAACATATGCTAAATCTTTTACATAATCATTTTCTGATTGTAAATATAAATGAAAATTATCTTTTGTAACATCTAATCCTAATGCAATATAATTTACTATATACTCTTCTAATGCTAATTTTCTTGATTCTTCTTTTGATATTGAACGAGCTGCATATGATTCCATATCTGCAATTGATAAGAAAATACTAGCATCTTTTGATTGATACCATTTTAATTGATCTACAACCATTTTATGTCCAATATGCATTCGTCCACTAGGCATCATCCCTGTCATGACTGCAAAATCTTTATGATTTTTTAAACAATCATTTATTCTTTTATAATCTCTTTGTCCAAAGATAATTCCTCTTTTCATTAATTTATCAGGTTCTGGTACATCATTTAACACATCACTAAATGGTTTTATACCAAATTGCTCTGTGAGTTTATCATAATCTATAATTGATGAACCCCATGGATCTATCATATTCAATATATCAACTCCTTTTTATAATAATAATTTTATTTATGGTCTTGTCCATTCTATATCATAGTAAGTTATGTCATATTCATCATCTACTACAGCTAGTAACAATTTTTTTCTTACACCATGAGCTACACGAACATAACTTGAGAAATCAGTTACTTTTATTGATTGTTCCTCTGATAATATTTTAACAAGAAAATTTGAATGTCCATCTCCTGGAGCATGACCTCGTTCATATATTCTAAAGTCACTACCATATTTAAATCCAGTTTTAATTATATATCCTCTTATACGAAGATCTTTGTATACAAGATATTGAGGATAAGAATGTAATCCTCGAATGATTTCTGTTAAATCTTCAGCAGTTACAACCTCCCCATCATCATATACTTCTATTTTTTCTTTAGTAACAAGAAATAGTGCTTCGATAAATGATAATTCTAATCCTGAATCTGTTATGTTTCCATAATAACTTTTATTATATAAATTATGGAAATTTTCATCTTTCACAATCACTCTATCGATTGTTAATTCTGAATACATTTTAATAATTATCACCAAACACTTTATATTAATTTATTTTCCTTAAGATAATCTATACTTCGTAATACAGCATGTTTACTATTTACTTCAATTACACAAATATCATCATATTTACGTTGCTTAAGAATTTCAAATATTTTAATAAAATCTATATCATTTTCACCTAAAGCATGATGTTGATCATAAGATCCATCATTATCACTAAGATGAATATGATGTATGTCTTTTGAATTTAACATCTCTTCAACAGTAAATCCATTATTGTTAGCATGACCCACATCTAATGTTATTCCAGAATGTATCTCTTCATCAATTAATTTAAATAATGCATCAACATTAGTGTATAACATTCTTTCAAATAGAGGCATGTTTTCAACACACATCATAACACCATAATCATCAGCTGCTTTTTTACATTCTAATAATGAGTCTGTGTTTAATTTTAATATCTTTTCAGGATATTTTAATGCCATTACTGGTATTGTACCAGGATGTACTACTACACGATTTGCTCCAATATCATTTGCTGTTTTGAATGCATCTTTCATTTCTTGTACTGATGTTTCTCTTATTTTATCAACATGTGATGCTATGTTAATATCAGACATCGGTGCATGTATACTTGGTGTAATTTCGTATGATTCAAAGTCTTCTTTATTTATATTATGATACGGATATTCTTTAATTATTTCTACATATTTAATTTTTAGATCTGTTAAAAAATCAAGTACATTTTTTGTACTTGCTGGGTATAATCCAAGTGTTGAAACACTTATTTTCATAATAATCACCTTTTAGTATGCATCATCATTTCTTAAACGTGCATATACTGGTTCGTCTCTTTTCATAGAACTAATAATAATTTCAGCCATTTCAATATCTTTTTTAAGCCGTATATTTGCTTTTTTACCTACTGTAGCTGTAAATAAATATTCATTTTCTACTATAATATCATAACTTGATCCTATATCTTCTTTTTTGAAATTTAATGATAAATAGTTTCCAGATACATTTACATTTATTGGAACTTTCTCATCAATTTCTTTTATTTGTAGATCTTCCACTTCTATACTAATACCAACATTTTCTTCAATTTTAGCTATAGTACGTCCATTTTTACCTATTACTGAACCTACATGATCAGGATCAATTTCAAGTAATGCTCTTTTATTTGATATTAAAGATACTTCCATTATTGCATTAGGTGCAACTTTGTTTACTTCACGTCTTAATTCTCTTTCTACAATTTTACTTACAGGACTTTTTTCTTCATCATTAGATTCTTTTTCATTTTGTGCTTTATTAACATCCATTACTATTGTCTGTTCCCCATAAGTATATATCTCATATAGTAACTCTTTTGTTTCAAGATCATGTATTTCTATTACTGGTCGTGAAAGATCAGCTTCTAACATTCCTGTTGGTATTTTTACTGTTAATGAAATATCATAAACACTATCTATTTTACCATCTTTTATAAATATTGTTGTATCAACTACTGCTGGTATTACACCTAACTCTAAACGTCCTAAGATACGTTGAATAGCATCAATAGCTCTTGTAGCATGAACTACACCTACCATACCTACACCAGCTAGTCTCATATCTGAGAATATTTGGAAGTCTTTTGTTTTTCTTACTTCATCATATATTGTATAATCTGGTCGTACAAGTAAAAGTATATCTGCAGTATTTTCCATACTTCCTTCAAGTGGAGAATATTGTGTTATGTTTGAATCTAAGTTTAAATCTCTTGGTGATTCCATAGTTTTTACAATTTTATCTAGGTTGTAATAATAATGTTCTGCTAATGCTTGAGCAAAAGTTGTTTTACCAGCTCCAGGTGAACCTGCAATTAATATTCCTTTTGCTTGATGATTTATTCTATCAAGTAACTCTTCAGAGATTTCATAATCTTCTAAATCTAATTTTTTTACAGGTTTTACTGCTGTTAATTCTAGACCATCAGAGAATGGTGGTTTTGCTATGGATATTCTTAAATCTTCATATTGAATTACCATTGCTCCCCTTTTTTCTATTTCAATAAAACTTCCATATTCTCTTTTTGCTTTATTTATTACTTCTTGACAAATTTTATCTAATTCTAAGAATCTTAATGGTACATAGTCTAATTCTACTAGTTCCATATTTCCAGGTGTTCCTTTTTTTGCTAGTGGTACTACATTTTCTTTTAAATGTACTGATGCAGTATCTTTATCAAAATATGTTTCTAACTTTGTTATATCTGGTGCTTTTATTGGTTCTTTTTTGTAGTAATATGTTTCTAACCCTTGAGCTTCTGCTACTTCACTTTGTAGTCTATCACTAGTAAGAAGTATTGCATGATACTTTCTTGCAATATCTCTAATCATTGCATCTATTTCTCCACCACCAGCTAATGATATTTCATCAAGTTTTGGTCTTCGTCCAACAAATTCTAAAGATATAACTCCTTCTTCACTAAGTTTTCTTAGTTCCTTTAACTCTTCAAGACCTTTATATCCACTTTCTTTTTTCTTGTTTGCGTGGTTTTCAATTTCTGAAGGTACTGCCTCGGGGATTAATACTTCTGCCCCTTCATATTTATCTTGAACTAATTTACTTACTTCTTGATCTATTATTATACTTGTATCTGGTACTAATTTTATCATTTATTCCCTCTTTTTATTTATTTTTATTATATATTTCTTCTGGATCAAATATTGGATCTTCAATTTCTTTTACTTTATTACCATCATCTATTATTTCTCTATAGAAACAAGAATAATGTCCAGTATGACATGCTCCACCATCTTGTTGTACTTTTAATATTATTGCATCCATGTCACAGTCAACAAGAATCTCTTTAACAGTTTGTATGTGGTTAGATGATTCTCCTTTAAACCATAATTGTTTTCTACTAGTACTATAATAATGTGCTTTCTTAGTTTCTATTGTTTTTTGATAAGCTTCTTTATCCATATATGCTACCATTAGGATTTGGTTTGTTTTATAATCTTGAGCTATTGCTATAGCTAATTGTTTTTCATTTATATTATGTCTAAAGTTAGGTTCAATCATTTTATTCACTTATAATTTTATTTATCATTTCATCTAATGATATTGTTTCTTGATTTCCAGATTGCATATCTTTAATAGTTACTGTATTATTCTCAACTTCTTTTTCTCCAATAAGAATTACTTTATCAATATTGTTACTATTTGCATATGATAAGTTTTTCTTAAGTTTTTTACCTTTGAAATCTATATCTGTTATTATATTTTCATGTCTTAACGTTTGTACAATTTTTATAGCTTCAGATTTAAATTCCTTTTTAATAGGTACTACAAGTACTCTTTGTTTATTATCATTAGGTATTTGTATATTTTGTTTTTTATATGCTTCCATTATACGATCAAATCCAAATGCAAAACCAGTAGATTCAACTTCTTCAGCATCAAAGACACCCATTAAATTATAGGTTCCACCACCTGTAATCTGTTTTTCAGCACCTAAATCTGGGACATACACTTCAAATACAAGACCTGTATAATAATCTAAACCACGTGCAATTCCAAGTTTAACAGTATAATCATCAAATCCAAAGTCTTCAATACGAGATAGAATTTTATCTAATTGTTCAAAAGCTTCAAGACTTTCGGGTATATCCATTAATAATGGTTTTAACTCTAATAATTCTTTATGAGATCCAGATACCTTAATTATTTTATAAATAATATTTTTATATTCATCATCTACTTCTAAACTTGTAAGTAATTCTTCAAGTAAGTTTTCATCTTCTTTATCAATAGCTGCTATAACTTCTTGCTGTTTTTCACTAGATATATTAATATAAGAAAGTAATCCTTTAATTATCCCTAAATGACCTATTGCAATTTCATAATTTTTAATATTAAGATTATTTAATACATCATTAGCCATTACTACAATTTCAGCTTCATTATCAACAGAAGTTCCACCAATAACTTCACAGCCAAACTGCCAAAATTGTCTAAAACGTCCTGCTTGTGGTCGTTCATATCTAAAACAACTTCCAAAATAGTACATTTTAAGTGGTTTTGAAGCACGTAATAAATTATTATTATATAATCTTGCAACAGATGCAGTCATTTCAGGTCTTAAAGCTAAATCACGTCCTCCTTTATCTTGAAAATAATATAATTCTCCTTTAATACCCTCTCCAGATTTAGTAGTAAATAAATCTAAATCTTCAAATATAGGTGTTTTAATTTCTTTAAATCCATAATTTTCAAATACAGTTCTTATAGTATTTTCAACATATTTACGTTCAATCATGTCCTCAAATAAGAAGTCACGAGTACCTCTAGGTTTCTTAAAATCCATTCTATATAGTCATCCTTTTATATTTTTATTAATTCATAAATTTTTTTTAACTTTATAAATTCCCTTAATATTAGTTATTTTATACTAGAATACTCACACACACTAATTACTAAAAAAAAATAATGGGATGAACAAACTAACACAACATAAATAATATAAAAAAAATGCAATTTTAATCTTATAAATAGTAAACTAGATTAGTGATAAAAACTAAACAAAATAAGATTATAAAGCATTTTACATAAATTTTATTTAAACAATCTATTGATAATTAAACCAACCACATAAATAATTAATTATATTCATACAATTAGCAAAATGTTATATTAATAATTATTTAAACAGAGATTATAATTATCCACAAATATATAGAAAATTATATAATTTATAATATAAAGAATTTTCTTTTATATATTATATTATTTTAATATTATCCTAACTTTTGTATACTATTTATTTAATTTTTTAATATAATTTTCCAATAGAATCAACACCATAACCTTTTATAAAAAATCAGGACAAGAATTTTAATATAAACCATCCTTAAATAAGTTATATAAATATTTTAATAATAAATATAAACATATGTCATTTATTTCACTAATTATTAAAAATCCTTTTAGGAATAAAACAAGAGCTATTATAACTATTCTTGGAATAGCAATTGGGCTTGCTACAATTGTTGCTCTTGGAGCTATTACTGAAGGATTAACCGCTAGTGTTGATGAAACACTTCATGCGGGAGGATCTGATTTTAGTATATCAGGAATACAATCAGATTCTATGCAAAATACTGCTTTTGGAACTAATAATATTAATCAATCATGGATACAAACTATTCAAAATTATCCCGGAGTTTCAAAAGCGGTTGGTGTTTATATTGCAGTTTCAAATACTACAAACTCACCTTATTTCTCATTAACGGGACTTAATAGAGAAGATACAAGTCTTGCTAAAATTAAGATAACTGAAGGATCGTTATATGAAAATAATAAGAATGAAATTATTATAGGTAAACTGACTGCAGAAGAAGAAAATAAAAAAGTAGGAGATTCATTAAATATTGGAAATAGAACATATACTGTAAAAGGTATCTACGAAACTGGTGATTCTAATCAGGATGAAGGTGCATTTACTTCTTTAAATACAGCTCAAACATTAATGGACGACCCAAATAATATTACAATGATATTTGTTAAAGTCAATAAAGATGTTGATGTTAAAAAAATAACTAACAGTATAGATTCTAAATATGGTGATAATATAACTACCATTTCCTCATTAAATGATATAAAAACTATTAAAGATTCTATGGATCAACTTAATGGTGCTACTTGGGGAATATCATTACTTGCAATTTTAATAGGTACTATAGGTATTATTAATACTATGCTTATGACTATATTTGAAAGAACAAAAGAAATAGGAGTATTAAAAGCTGTAGGATGGTCAGATAAAAAGATACTTACAATGATTTTAGGTGAATCTATTGTAATTACAGTATTTGCAGGAGTAGTTGGATCTATTATAGGTGTTATTGGAATAGAATTATTAAGTATATTCAATATACTAGGACAAATCACACCAGTATTCACACCAAAAATATTTATTGAAGCATTTACTGTAGCAATAATTGTAGGTATACTTGGTGGATTATATCCCGCTATAAAAGCAGTAAGATTACCTCCAACAGAAGCATTAAGAGATGATTAATTATGTCATTACTAAAATTAATAATTAAAAATCCTTTTAGAAAAAGAAGTAGTGCTATTTTAGCTATAATTGGAATTGGAATAGGTATAGCTACTATTGTTGCTCTTGGAGCTATTACTGATGGTATGGTTTCATCATTAGAAGATACAATACATGCAGGAGGAGCCGATTTCACAATATCTGGAAAAGATACAGGTAAAACTGCTTATGGTACTAATACAATAGATGCAAATTGGACAGAAAAAATAAAGAATTTTGATGGAGTTGAATCCGCTTATCCAATATATGTAATACTAGCCACGGTGGATAAAAATCCTTACTTTACATTGATAGGTATTGATCCTGAAGGTTCAACAACTGCTGATTTATCTATAACTCAAGGAAGATTGTATACAGATAATAGTAGTGAAGTTGTATTAGGCAAAGTATCTGCAAAGAATATGAACTTAACTGTTGGAGATTCCTTAAAAATTAACGGTGAAGATTTTAAAATAGTAGGATTATATGAAACAGGAAATTCTAATGATGATAGTTCTGCATATACATCTATCAAAACGGTTGGAAGATTAATGGATGACCCTAATCATGTAAGTAATATTTATGTTAAAACAAAAAAAGATATTGATTCAAAAACAGTAGCAGATAATATCAACAATAAATATGGAAATGATATAACAGTAATTTCTGATATTAATCAAATGGGTCAAATGAAAGATATGATAACTATGCTTAAATCTGCATCTTTTGCCATTTCAATATTAGCTATTATTGTAGGTGGTTTAGGAATAATTAACACTATGTTAATGTCAGTATTAGACCGTACAAGAGAGATAGGTGTATTAAAAGCAGTTGGATGGTCAAATAAAAAGGTTCTTGGAATGATTATAGGTGAATCAATTGTGATTACTTTAATAGCAGCAATAGTTGGATCGATATTTGGAGTTATCATAGTTGAATTATTAGGACCTGTTATTGGATTTGAGGGAATTTTTTCATTAAAAATATTTGCACAGGCATTTTTAATTGCATTAACTGTAGGTATAATTGGTGGATTATATCCAGCTATAAAAGCAGTAAAATTGCCACCAACAGAAGCATTAAGATATGAATAGGAAAAGGATGTATTATGAAAAATATTATAGAGATAAAAGATCTAAAAAAGAGTTATGAGAATGGAAATATAAAAGCTTTAAATGGAATTGATCTTAATATTAAAGAAGGAGAATTTGTATCAATAATAGGTCCATCAGGTTCTGGAAAATCAACATTATTAAATATGTTAGGAGCATTAGATATTCCAGATTCTGGTTCAATTAATGTAGCAGGTTATGATTTAATTCATGATAAAAAATTAAATGAATTTAGAGGAGAAAAAATAGGATTTATATTCCAACTTCATAATTTAATACCAAACATTTCAGTTGTTGAAAATGTTGAAATCCCTATGTATACAAAAAAAATTTCTTCAAAAGACCAAAGACAAAAAGCATTATCATTATTAGAAACCGTTGGATTAAAAGATAAAGCAAAAATAAAACCCAATAAATTATCTGGTGGAGAAAGACAACGTGTTGCTATAGCTCGTTCTTTAGCAAATGATCCATCAATAATATTAGCAGATGAACCAACAGGATCATTAGATTCAAAAACAAGTACTAAAATATTAGAAGAATTAATCAAGCTTCATAAAGAAAAAAAAGTTACATTAATTATTGTTACACATGATATGAACGTTGCAAAATTAGCAGATCGTATAATTGAAGTTCTTGATGGAAAAATAAAAAATTCAAATGAAAATTCCTTATTAAATAATACAATTAAAATAGAAAATTAACAATTCTATTTTTTTACTTTTTTTAACTAAACTAATTTTCGTTAATATTTATTAAAAATTTAATTTATATAGTTACATTACTAAAATATACTTATATATGAGATAATTTTAATAAATTGAAAGATATAAAAATTAAATAGTTATAAAAAAATTAATTACTTTTTAAAACGAAAAAAATGGATCTATTAAAATGGAAATGGTAGTTTTAAATGAAAATCAAGAGGAATTAGGACGATTTAATTTCACAAAAGGTTCTAAAAATTTTAAATTTAAGAAACAAAAAAATGTACCCGATATTGGAGATGGACAGAAAAAACTTTTAAATACATTAGACTACGAAATTGGAGTTTATTCACCTAATGAAAACGAAGATAATTTTTATATCTCATTTTTAAACAATCCAACATTAAAATCATACGATTATAATATGGAAGATATTAAAAATAGGTATGTATCTGACATATTTTTAACTAATGACAAACAAAATTTAATTTTAAAAATATTTCAAGAAGTTTATCATACAAATATAAATCAAAATGTTTATTTTGAATATTATAATAATACGATTCTTCAAAGAAGACTTAAAGTTACTTTTACTAAAATTGACAATTTTATATACATTGTAGCAAAAAATGAAACTTATTATGATTATTTAACAATAGAACAAGAAAATATTTTTGAAAATGATTTTAATGCTATTGCTATTGTACAAAATGATCATTTTGTTAAAGTCAATAAAAAATATCTGGAAGTATATAATAAAAATAGTGTCGATGAAGTTATTGGTCAAAAAGTAGGTTATACTGGATTAGATGAGACCACTATTAAAAGATTAACAAATAATCTTAATGAAATAATAGAAGGAAAAAAGTTTTCTTATAGTATTCCTTTAGAAATAGAAAAAGATGGTGAACTTATCCATTATTTTATTGTAAATGGTAACTATGTTTTATATAATGGAAAACCAGCAATTATGGCTATTCATTATGATTTCATAGAACAGGAAAAAACTAGACGTGAATTAGAACAAAAAACTAAAGAAGCTTTGACATTAGAATATAACTTAAATTTTATTCAAAGTGTTAGTAATACAGGCATAACTTATGTTATGAATAATAAATATATTCGTTCTTCAGAATTCTATAAAATAATAGAACGTACACCTAAAAAAGAAGATTCTACAAGACATATTCTCAAAGATATTACGATAGATGAAGATAAACATATAATAAAAGAACATTACAAAAAATTAGGACCTGAAAAAGATTTTACAGAATTTATTATACGAATACTAACAAATAAAGGAAATTTAAAATATATTCATTGTTATATGAGAGTAAATTACACGAAAGGGAAAAAAGATAATTTAGTAATATTTTATCAGGATGTAACAGAAGAACAACTGTACTTGAAAAAATTACAAAAAGCTTTAGAGGAATCTATGCAATTGCAAAATAATTTAGAAAAGATTCAAAAAATTAGTAAAACAGCAATAGCATACTCCGAACATAATGCAAACTCTACATGGAGTTCTGAAATATTTGATATATTAGAAATTGATCCAAAAGATTATAAAAATAATAGAAATAATCTTATTGAAAATTTTATAATTAACAAAGATCTAGAAACTAGAAAAAATCATATTAATTCACTTTCTCCAACAAAACCAGATACTCAATTTATCCAACAAATAATTACTGGAAAAAATAATCAAAAATTTATTAAAACTTCTATGCATAGAGATTATGATAAAAATAATAACTTAATTGATTGTATTAGTTTTAATCAAGATATTACAAATGAAATAGAATATCAAAATCAATTAGAAACTGCACTATCTGAGAAAAAGATATTACTTAGTGAAGTTCATCACAGAGTTAAAAATAATTTACAAGTTATATTAAGTTTAATTAACTTAAATAAAAATTATGAAGCTAATCCAGAGACTATCTTAAACAATACAGAAAATCGTATATATGCTATGGCTTTAATACATGAAAAAATATACGGATCAAGTTCACTATCCGAAGTTGATATTAAAGATTATATTGAATGCTTAGTTGAATCATTATTAGATATGTATTGGTCTAACATTGAATTCCACTCAGATATAGAATCAATTGATTTAGATATGGAAGAATCAATCCCTATAGGACTTATAATAAATGAATTAGTAATTAATACAATAAAATATGCTTTTCCAAATGATAATGAGGGTAATATTTATGTCGAATTCAAAGAAATTGATAATAGATATAGATTAATATACCAAGATGATGGTATTGGACTACCCGATGATTTTGACTTAAATAATTTAGAATCATTAGGTTTAATTGTTGTTAAAAATCTTACAACACAACTTTCAGGTAATTTATCTATTATAAACTGTAATGGAGCAGGATTTAAGATAGAACTTGAAAAAATATGATTACTTTCAAAAATACTATTATACAAAAATGATAAAAATTCAATCATAACATATATTAAATAAAAAAAATGGAGAAATAAATAATGATAACAGGAAAAACACTTATTACAGGAGTAATAGGAAACCCGATACAACATAGTTTATCACCAATAATGCATAATAGTGCATATAAAGATATGGATATGGATTATAAATATGTAGCATTTCATGTACAACCAGAAAACTTGAAAAATGTTGTTACTGCAGCAAAAACATTTAATATTCAAGGATTAAATGTAACAATACCTTATAAAACAGACATAATAAAATATTTAGATGAAATTGATCCAACTGCTAAAAAAATTAATGCAGTTAATACATTACAATTCAGAAATGGAATAGTTAAAGGATATAATACAGATGGTATGGGTGCTATTAAAGCTATAGAAAATCATACTGATATAAAAGATAAAAATATTTTAGTATTAGGATCTGGTGGAGCATCAAAAGCTATAGTATTTACATTAACAACTAAAAATCCATCAACTATTACAATAGCAAATAGAACTCAAGAAAATGCTCAAAAATTAATTAATAATATAAATAAAGAAGCTGATTTTTATAATACTTCTTATCAGCCTATAAATGAAACAAATGATATTATAAATGACATGGATATAATTATAAATACAACACCAATTGGTATGTATCCTAATGAAAATCAAAATCCACCTATAAACACAGAAAAAATTAATTCAAAACATACTGTGATGGATATAATATATAATCCTTTAGAAACACAACTTCTTAAAAAATCAAAATCAAATGGTGCTCAAACCATACCTGGAACTGAAATGTTTATTAATCAAGGAATTGAATCATATAAAATATTTACAGGTAAAACACCAACTTATGAATCATTTGAAAAACCATTATTAAAACAATTGACAAAATAAAAAAAAAAGTAATTATTAAAATATTATAAATTATAGTTTATTTCTTCTATTACTTTTTGAGGATCATTTTCACCTAAAGCATAAATTTTCTTTAATTTTTTGAAATTCTCTAATTTATTATCAATACTTTTTGAATGGGAATGATACAAATGATAAATTGTATAAGGTAACCTAATTACATCTAAATTAAATATATCAGTCCTTAAAACAAATTCTTGATCTTCATAACCATAACCATTAAAGTTTTCATTAAATAAACCTATACTTTCAACTGATTTTCTATTAATTTCAATTAGTCCACCATCAGCACCTACACTAAACATGACTGGATTTTTAACTTTTGAAAAATCAAAATTATTATCAACAAATTCTTTTTTATCAGTTATTTGTTTAATTTTACGATCAAAGAAAAATATAACATCATATTCATATATAAATGATAATGCTTGGTCATATTGTTTTTTAGGTAACAATACATCACAATCATGAATTATAATATGCTCTTTTTTAGTATTTTTTATTCCTATATTAATTGATTTACTTTTATTAAACATGCCATCATGTTTTGTAAATATATATTTAAATGAATTAAATTTATCAGAATATTTTTCTTCTAAATAACTAACTTTCTTTTCAGTATCTAATTCAGATATTATTACGTCTTTTACTCCAATAGAACATAAATAATTTAATACTATTAATAAATTTTCTTCTCTATCTTTATCTCCATTATGAAAAGGTAATATAAAGGTAACTTCATCATAATTTGGCTTTTTTGTTACTTTATTTTTTAATATTTTATCTTTAAGTGTTCTGATTTCATTTTGAAAATTTTTTATTTGTAAATCTCTTTGAAATTTTAAAGTGTTTAATGATTCATTTTTATGATTGATAACTTCTGAATATTTAGTTAATTTTTGATTTAAATTATTTCGTTGTTCTTTTAGAACATATATTTGTTCTTTAAAATTTTTTTCTCTACCAAGTAATCTATTCTGTTCTTGCTTTACTTTGTTTAATTCTTTTTTTAATTTTATATTTTCATCTTTAAGAATCTGATTTTCATTATTTTCTTTATTGAACATTAAAATTACCTTTTTAAATTGAAAAATAATATGTATACTAATAAATATTTAAGTTACATCTTCAATGCATTTTTTAATAGCTTCTAATACTTCATTATTATTTTTCTTTTTATCATAGTTTTGTCTTATATTTTCATGATAAACTGGAATTTGTTCTATGAAATTATCTAAAATATCTTGATTTATAATATCATGGTGTTCTCCATAGCCTAATTTATCAAGATACATTGCATTTAGTATTTGTTCAAATTGTTTTTTAACCGGTATACTTAATATTGGTTTTTCTAATTGTAAAGCTTCAGTTATAACAGAAAATCCACCATTAGTTATAACTGCTTTTGAATCTTTTAAATCTGTATAAAATTCATTTTCATTAAATGATTTAAAAATTACATTACCTACATGTTCATCCTTATGGAATCCATATACTATAAATTTTTTATCAGAATTATTTTCTAATAATTCAATTAAATAACTATAAGAATCACTTGTTTGATAAACTAAAATATGATCTTTAGTTCTTGGTTTTAATTTATATATCATATCTCTTAATATAGGTTGAGTGTACGTTGTAGTTTCAGGATTTTTTAATTCGGGATAAAAATATGTAAGTATTAATGTTTTATCAGCATTTTGTATAAATGCATGTACAACCGCTTCTGAAAATATTTTATCTTTTGTATATTTACTTGGTGTATCATAATTTGCCTCTGTTATAACATGCATGTTATCTACACTTATCAAAGGTAATTTTAGAATATGAGAAAGTACATTTGCATAGAATTCAAAATCAGATATTACTAAATCTGGTTTAAATTTCTTTGCTAACTTATACATTTTACTTACTGTAGATTTTAAATCTGTTGGTGCATACTTCATATTTTTAACAAATGTTTTTTTGTTACGTACAGAATTATTTTCATATACTGTATTAAATCCATCTATTTCATAAATATTATCATATTTACTGGATAGATATTCATATGCTCTATCACTAGCAAATACCATTAAATCATAGCCTTCTTTTATCAGATATTCTATGACAACACCACTTCTCATAGCATGTCCTAATCCTTCACCACATAAAGAATAAAATATTCGTTTATGTTCATGTTTCTCATGCTCAAAGTCATAATCTAAATCTTCTAATGTCACGTTTTTACCTACCATTTGATATGCTGTACTTTTAGCATATTTAAGTGTTAATTCTTTTAATCCTTCTTCTTCTAATCTTCTTGTTGAAACTAAAAGTCTTGGATCTTTTAATACTCTAAATTTACTAATTTTTCCAATTCTTTCTATATAATCAGTATCTTCTCCAAAGTTTAATGATTCATTGAAACCATGTACTTTTTCATGAAGTGATTTACGTGTAATAATTCCATAACATCCAGCTCCATGAGGTTTGATATGAGATATTTGTTTTGTCATGTAATTAGCAAATTCATGAGATATATTGTTTATAAAACTTTTTTCTAATGGAACCATTTGAGTTATAGCAATACCTAAATTATATAATTCAAATTCATTTATTGTTTGATTTAAATAACCATTAGTAAGTACACAATCTGAATCTAAAAATAATAATAAATCACCTTTAGCTATTTTTGCACCATTATTTCTACCTACTGCTGGTAATCCTCCAGGTACTACCTCACAGTCATATGATTTTGCGATTTCCACAGTTTTATCTTGTGAATTACTATCAGCTACAATAACTTCAAAATCATCAAATTCTTGTCTTTGGATACTTTGTAATAAATTAGGAAGATACTCCTCTTCATTGTACGTTGGTATTATTATACTAAGTTTCAAACAAAGTTCCCCCTTTATTGTTAAAAAAAAATTATATATAATTTAATAAAAAATTATATACAGTTAGTATAATTTAATTAATTATTTTGGAAAATAGCTAAGTAATGAGAATAACCATTTTCAACATCAGATCCTATTTTTTCATCCACTGATATTATATTCATATTATTATCCTTAAATATTTCTATTAATTCATCAGGTGAAATCCGAATATTTACATCTGGTCCATGTATTGTTGGTTTCTTTTGAAACTCTATGATTGCTATTCTTCCTGTTGATTTTAGAACTCTTTTTAACTCAGTTATGAGCTTATTCTGTTCATTATTTTTTACAAACCCATGTAGTACATTAACAAGTAAAAGTGTATCAATTGTATTATCAGGTATTTTAATTAGTTTACCTATATCAGATACATAAGCTTTTATATTAGTAATACCTTCTTTTTTTATTTGAGTATTAAGTCCTTCTATTGAAGGTTCCCATATATCAACTGCATAAATAATTGCATCTTTATCTAATTTTTTGGATGCTTCTATAGCTATGTGTCCATCACCACATCCAGCATCCATAAATGTTTCATTATTTTTAAGATTTAATTTATTTAATATTTCATTTGTATCTATAAAATCTTCACTTGTTTTTCCATGATGTGTATGACCTTTACTCATAATATCCCCTTTAATAAATAATTAATAAACAATATTTCACAATTTATAAAAATATTATTCATCTAAAAATTTTTCCATAATTTCAATAGATTCAATCACTGCTTCAGGTGCACAACCACCTTTTACTGTTCTGGATTTAACATTTAATAAAGGATCAAGTGCTTGTCTTACAAGATCTTCTCCAAGATCTAATGATTCACCAGTAACTTCAATAGCAACTTTATTTACATAATCATTATCAATATCTTTAGTTGTAATTCCTTCTTCAATTGCATCAGATACTATACGTCCAACAATTTTATGAGCTGTTCTAAAAGGTAATTGTTTTTCACGTACCATCATATCTGCAAGTTCTGTGGCAGTTGCAAAATTTGCACCAGCTAACTTTTCAGTTCTATCTTTTTTTATTGTTAAAGTACTAAGCATTCCATGAACAATTTTTAATATATCATTAGTATTATCAATAGCATTCCAAAGATGTGGACCTACCTCTTGTAGATCCCTATTATAACTATGAGGAATACCTTTAATCATTGCTAAAATAGTCATTAATTCTCCATAAGCTATTGTACTTTTACCACGAGCAAGTTCTGCTATATCGGGATTTTTTTTCTGTGGCATTATAGAAGATGTAGAAGAATATTGATTAGAACATTCAACCATTCCAAATTCATAACTACTCCATATTACAATTTCTTCAGATATTTTTCCTAAACTTGATGAAAGCATAGAATAATCAAATGCTACTTCAGCTGCAAAATCTCTACTACTAACTCCATCAATAGAATTATCCATTACTTTACTAAAGCCTAATAATTCAGTAGTTCTTTCACGATTAATTGGAAAACCTGTAGTTGTTAATGCTGCAGATCCTAATGGATTCATATCAACACGTTTATAAGTATCTTGTAAACGTTCACAATCTCTTCTTAATTCATTTGCATAAGCCATTAAATGATGTCCAAATGTAGTAGGTTGAGCATGTTGTAAATGAGTATATGCTATAAATAAAGTATGAGTATGTTCTTTTGCCATTTCAGTAATTGTTTTAATAAAATCTTTAAGATTTTCAATAGTAGAAAGTATATCTTCTTTAAGTGTAAGTCTAAGATCTGTTGCAACTTGATCATTTCTAGATTTACCAGTATGCATAAAACCAGCTTCTGATCCTATTTCATGTGTAACATAATCTTCCAATGCCATATGAATATCTTCAAATGAAGGATTTAAATTTAAAGCATTTATTCCTTCTTTTTCTAATTTATCTAATGTTTTTAATATTTTATTACCTGACTCTTTTGGAATAATATTTTGTTCTATAAGCATTGTAGTATGTGCCCTATTACACTTAATATCTGCTTCAAAAAGTCTTTTATCAAATTCAATTGATGATGAGAATTTTGCTGCATCATCAGTCATCTGTCCATCAAAACGTCCAGCTCTAAGATCCATTAATATCAGCTCCTTAATTATTTTTATATTAAAATGATTATTGTAAATGAATTCTTACATAAATTTATTCTCTATATCTTAATTTATATAATCTAATTAATTTATATTGTTATAAGTTTTAATACACATTAAAAATATTATTAAACGAATAAATTTAATAAGTTATGCATCTAAAAAAAATAAACAATAATAT